>CAYGMD010000011.1:0-51479 GCA_964350785.1 uncultured Acidobacterium sp.
AGTGACACGGAGCCAACGGTTGTTTGCCTTGATTCAGGCGCTGCGGCGACATCGCCAACCGGTGACGGCGCAGAAGTTGGCGACGGAACTGTCGGTCTCTGTGCGCACGATCTACCGCGATATCGAAACGCTCGTGGCGCAAGGCGCGTCGATTGCCGGCGAAGCGGGTCTCGGCTTCGTGATGCGCCCCCGGGTTCATGATGCCGCCGCTCATGTTCCGCGACGAAGAGATCGAGGCGCTGGTCTTGGGCTCGCGGTGGGTGGCGCAGCTGCCCGACGCGCCGCTGGCGCGCGCGGCCGCCGACGCGATCGCGAAGATGATGGCGGTTCTTCCGGATCGTCTGCGTCACCGCGTCGAAGACGCCGGCCTGTTCGCGGAGACGCGAACCGCGGCGGCTCTCGATCAGATCGACGCCAGCGTTGTCCGGGAGGCGATTCGCGAGGAAGGCAAGCTGCGCATCGAGTATCTGAGCGACGATGGGAAGCAGACCGCGCGGGTGATCTGGCCCATTGCCCTCGCCTTCTTCGAACGCGTTCGCGTCGTTGTCGCTTGGTGCGAGCTGCGGCAGGCATTTCGTCATTTCCGCACGGATCGGATCACACTGGTCGAATTGACGGGCGAGCGACTGCCGCGGAGGCGGCTGCAGCTGCTGTCTGAGTGGAGGGAAGCAGAGCGTGTCGCGGAGGCCGGCGTGTAGCTGCTCCAGGCCCAGTGCCGTCGTCTCGACATCATCGGTTGCACGGTGATCGCAGCCTCCGCGGTTCCTGCTTCGACTGCTGACAGAAACTGACACAAGCCGCTGATAGCCTTCCCAGGATGACGACACCAAACGCGTTCGGCCTACAGCACTTGACCCCCGTTCTCGTCGTCGACGAAGTCGAGCCATGCCTTCGCTTCTGGACCGAGCAGCTCGAGTTCCAGGCCGAGAACCAGGTGCCCGGCGACGACGGCAAGCTGGTATTTGCCAGCGCTAAATCCGGCGACGTCGAGATCATGTTTCAGACGCGCGCCAGCGTGCTGGCGGAGCGGCCGGACGCGGCAGACGATTTCGCCGGCCACTCGACCGTGCTCTTCATCACCGTCGACGACCTCGATCGAATCGAAACGGCGATCTCAGGTGCTCCAGTGGTCAAACCGCGTTACGACACGTTCTATGGAACCACCGAGCTCTATGTGAAGGAGCCAGGAGGCAACCTTGTCGGCTTCGCGCAATTCAAGAAACGCTAGCCTCGAGTCGTGTGAGCGCAAGGGCCGGAAAGAACCGCGCAGGCTGCGAGACCTGTGGTCCGTGGGCCCCAGGTTGACGGTCTGTGGAACCGCACGCGCGCAGTCACCAGCGACGATGCTCGTCAGTGTAGGGCGTGATGAGCCGCGCTTCGCTCGAAGGGCGCAGACGGCATTGGCGGCGGGTCGATCCCGGATGGCTCCAGCCTTGAGCTCGACGCGATGGCGCCAGCCGCGGCGCTCGCTACCGGCGAGGCCGCTGCTGTGACAGGCTCGCCGGCCACGGCTCGGGCACGGCTAACAGCATGAGCGCGGCGCCGGCGAGCGCCATGTTCTTCATGAAGTTAACCATCTCGCCGGCCCGCTGCATCTCATCGGCGACGCTCCAGAAGTCGTGCATCATCACGCTCGTGGGCAGCAGGAAGATCACGAGCAGCGCAATGCCGACGCGCGGCCACGCGCCGAAGAGGATGCTCAGCCCTCCGGCCAGCAATAGCACGCCCGTGAGCGCCACCGCGAGGGTCGGCGCCGGAACGCCCTTCATCTGCGCGTACCCGGCGAGGAACCCGAGCTGGAGGAAATGATTGAGCCCATTGAAGGCAAAGAACCCGCCGAAGAGAATCCGTCCCGTGATGAAGAGAGCTTTCATTCGTGTGTTCTCCGTGTATGCAGCATTACGTCAATGACTCGCGCGCCGGCCGGGTGACGGGCAGTCACCCTGCGGTCCCGCCCGCGAGGATTCGGGCCACGCCCTCCTTCAGAGGCGTGGCCGGACGGCCGAGGAGCCGCTCGAGGTCTCCACTCTCCACGTCGAGCGCTCCCTCGCGCATGGCGCGCTGCGCGTCGACGAGCAGCTCCACCAGAAAACCGGGAAGACCGTAACCAGCAAGCATCGCCTCGTAGCTCGCCACGTCCATGTGCTGGAACGGAACCTGCCGGCCGAGCACATCCCCTATCACGGCGGCCAGGTCGGCGTAGGTACGCGGTGGGCCGGAGAGCTCGTAGACGGTGTTTTCGTGCCCCGTCCCCGCGAGGACGGCTGCCGTCGCCACGGCGAGGTCGTCACGCAGGACCCAGCCGATCCGGCCATCGCCTGCGGCGGTGGCCACGGGCGCGCCGGCTGCCGCGCCCTGGATCGTTCCCGCCTCGTTTTCGAGATACCAGTTGTTGCGCAGGATCGAATGCGGGATCCGTGTTTCGCGGATCGCCGCTTCCGTCTCGCGGTGCACCTGCCCGAGCGCCATGGGGCTCGTGTCCGCGCGCGTGAGGCTTGTGTAGGCGATGAACTCGACGCCGGCCCGCGCGGCTTCCGCGACAGCGGCGCGGTGCTGCCGGAGGCGGGTGGCGTTGTCACCGTTGGTGGAGATCAGCAGGAGCCGCTGCACGCCGCGGAACGCCTGCGCCAGCGACTCGACATCATCGAAATCGCCGCGCCGGACGTCCACCCCCAGCGCGCGCAGGCGATGGGCCTTCTCCACGTTTCGTACGCTGACCGCCACCTGACTTGGCGGTACGGAACGCAGCAGCGCGTCCACAACGCTGGCGCCGAGGTGCCCCGTGGCACCGGTCACGAGAATTCTCACTGGTCATCTCCTCGAACGCGCCTCGCGAGCCAGCGCAAACTGCGCCGGGCGAGCGCGTCTCTGACAGCATCGTCCACATCATCTTGCAAGCGCTCGAGCGCGGCGCTGATCCCAGCCCCGATGGGGCAGCGCGTGTTCGGAGCCCGCGGGTGCGAAGGCAGGACGGGGCCTTCCTCCACGGCCGCGAAAACGTCGCCGAGCGTGATGGCCCCCGGCGCCTGCGCCAGTGTGTATCCTCCATGGCCGCCCTGGCGTGCCGCGACGATCCCGGCTCGGACAAGCGGGGCGAGCACCCGGCGCACCCGGGCGGGATTCGTGCTCGCGCTCTGGGCAATGTAATCGCTCGTGGCGCCTTTCGTTCCGCAATGCGCGAGAAGAACCAGCGCATGGGCGGCCAGTGCGAAGCAGCTCGTAGCCGTCACTGTATCGGTGAAAGTAACAGTCCCGCCGCGCGCCAGTCAAGCCAGATTGACCACGAGCGCCTCGACGCAGGGTCCGGCGCTCAGTCGCGTTGCAGCGCCTCGGTGAGGACCCGGCCTGTCGCACTGGGCAGTGCCATGCCGAGCAGCCGCGCGATGGTCGGCGCAACATCGACGTTCTTCGCGCGTGTGATGCGCGCGCCGCGTGCGATGCCGGCGCCCGACAGCACGAGCGACGCGTGCATGCTCGGATGCTGCGGGAAGCAGCGGGCGTGCCCCGGACCGTGGTCGGGGACAACGCCCGCGCCCTGGTGATCGATCGTGATCGCGCGACCGGCACCGTCCGGTTCCATCCCGGCTACCTGGCCTTCTGTCGGGACTGGGCCACGCAGCCGCGCGCGTGTGCCCCGTATCGCGCCCGCACCAAAGGCAAAGTCGAGTCAGGCGTGAAATACGTGAAGCGCAACGCGCTCGCGGGGAGGGCCTTCGAGTCGTTTTGTGGCGCTCGAGCAGCATCTGGCTGCCGCGGGTGCGCGACGGCTTCCTCGCCGGAACGGAGCCTGTCTTGAAACGGGTTACGATACCATCACCATCTCACGCGTCCCGGCCTGCCGCACGGCCAGCACGTTCTGGAAGCGGCGCCCGTCGAAATGATCCAACCTCGGCCCCCGGCACCGCGGCGCCGATACGATCCAGCCGGCCGCGGCGCCGCGGCGATCGCCCCCGCCGCCATTCCGAGCAGATATCTGGAGAGCAGCATGAGCGTTGTTCCTGGCGCGTGAATCCATCCCTCAATCGGCCGCAATTCCGGCCGCCGCGGATCGCCCGTCCGGTTGATCCGCGCTCCAGGCCGTCGCCACCAGCCGCTGCCCCGTGAGGTGGCGCGACGCGTCGGAGGCGAGATACACTGCCGGCGGACCGATGATGGTCGGGCGCAGCAGCGCTCTCCGAAGATCCTCCGGCAGTCCCTCAGGAATCATGCCCGTTTCGGTCGCGCCCCCCGGCAGCAGGACGTTGACGCGTACACCCGTACCCTCCAGATCCCGGGCCCAGATGATCGACGCCGACTCGAGCGCCGCCTTCGATGGCCCGTACGGCGAGAACCCGCGGCGCTTCATCGTTCCGTAGTTCATGCTGATGTTGATGATGCTCCCGCTGCCCCGTTCAATCATGCCCGGCACCGCGGCCCGGGTCATGTAGAACGGGCCGTTCACGTTCGTGTCGATCACCATCCGCCACACGCCGGGGTCTGTTTCCCAGAATCGGGAGGGCTCGGAGAGGAATCGCTGGCTGACGTACTTCATCCCCCGGCCGGCGTTGTTCACCAGCACGTCGACGCGGCCAAAGCGATCGATCGTCTGGGCCACCACGCCTTCGGATTGCCGCGGATCGGTCACGTCCGCCAACAGGGCACATCCGCGACCAGTCCCGGCCGTCTCGGCGATCGCATCGATCTCCGCACGTTCGCGTGCGCCGGTGACCACGACGCGCGCGCCTTCGGCCAGATAGGCTTCCGCAATCGCGCGACCGAGGCCGCGCCCGCCTCCCGTGACGATCGCCACCTTGCCGTGCAATTTCCCCTCGGTCATCGCTCCTCCTTCCCCGTGGCTCCCATCCCGAATGCGTTCGCGACCAACTCGTAGGAACGGGTCCGGTCGCTGGCGTCGTACGTCGTGGTCGCGATCATGATCTCGTCGGCCCCACTCTCCTCGGCCAGCGCGGAGAGGCGCGCCCGGACGGCGTCGGGGCTGCCCACCACCTGAAGCGCACGGCGGAAATCGACCAACGCGCGTTCCTGGGGCGTGTAGGGGTACGCGAGAGCTTCTTCCGGACTCGGGATCGCTCCGAACTCGCCCCGCTGCAGCCGCACCCACACGAGGTCCATCGGCGCAGCCAGATACTCCGCGCGCTCATCGGTCTCGCCGCAGACGACCGCCGCACCGAGAATCACGTGGGGCTTCGGGAATTGCTCGGAAGGGCGGAAGTTCGCGCGATAGGACTGGATCGCCGGCACCGGGGAGGTGGGGCTGAAGTGACTGGCGAAGCTGTAGCCGGTGCCGAGCAAGGCGGCGAGCTCCGCGGTCGCGCCGCTGGAGCCGAGGATCCAGATCGGGGGAAGCGATACGTCGGCGGGGATCACGCGGACCTTGTGAAACGGGTGCTCCGCGGGAAACTGGCCACGCGAGAGGGCGAGGAGCTCGGTCAGCAGCTCGGGAAACCGCTCGGCCTCGAAGGGGCGAAGCGCGCGCATGGTGGTGCGATCGGTGCCCGGAGCGCGCCCGATCCCGAGGTCGATTCGACCGGGATGCAGCGCTTCGAGGGTGTGGAACGACTCCGCCAGTTTGAGCGGCACGTGATTGGGAAGCATGATCCCGCCCGAGCCGACGCGGATGCGCTCGGTGCCCGCGGCGACGTGCGCGATCAGGATCTCCGGCGCAGAGCTGGCGATGCTCGGCATTCCGTGGTGTTCTGCAAACCAGTAACGGGCGTAACCCAGCCGTTCGGCCTTCCGCGCGAGCGCGAGGCTTGCGCGCAGCGCCTCGCCCGCGGTGCCTCCGGCGGGCACCGGGGCGAGGTCGAGTACCGACAGCGGAATCGCCATGGCTGCGAAACGCGGACCCCTCAGCGATGCACCGTGCTCATGTCGGGATAGCGGTCCCCGGCGGTGACGCCCACAGGAAAGATTACATCGATCCGCTCCAGATCCTCCGCCGTGATGGTCACAGCGCCGGCGCGGGCGTTCTGCTCGAGATACTGGAGGCGCTTCGTTCCGGGAATCGGGACGATGTCCTCTCCCTGCGCCAGGACCCAGGCGAGGGCCAACTGCGCCGGTGTGACGCGCTTCTCCCGCGCGAGGGCTTCCACCTCGTGCAGCACGTCGAGGTTCTTCTGGAAGTTGTCGCCCTGGAATCGGGCGTTGTGACGGCGAAAGTCGTTCTCGGGCATGTCCTCGACTTTCTGGAAGCGCCCTGTGAGGAAGCCGCGGCCGAGCGGACTGTAGGCGACGAATCCGATGCCCAGTTCGCGCACCGTGGCAAGGACGCCGTTCTCCTCAACGTCCCGTGTCCACAGCGAGTACTCCGTCTGCAGGGCGGTGATCGGATGGGTCGCATGCGCCCGGCGGATGGTGTCCGGCGCCGCCTCACTCAGTCCCAGATGGCGGACCTTGCCGGCGCGGACCAGCTCGGCCATCGCGCCGACCGTCTCCTCGATCGGCACGTTCGGGTCGACGCGGTGCTGGTAGTAGAGGTCGATGTGATCGACGCCGAGCCGGCGGAGTGAGGCATCGCATGACTGGCGGACGTACTCGGCATCGCCGCGAATCCCGAGAAATTCACCCTTCTCGCCGCGGACATTCGCGAATTTTGTCGCCAGCACGACCTGGTCGCGCCGGTCGCGGATGGCCCGGCCGACCAGCGTTTCATTCGTGAACGGGCCGTACATGTCGGCCGTGTCGAGAAAGTCGATCCCCAGCTCGATAGCCCGGTGGATGACGGCGATCGATTCGTTCTCGTCACCGCTGCCGTAGAACTCGCTCATCCCCATGCATCCAAGCCCCATCTCGGCAACGACGAACCCCTCCCCCAACGTTCTGTTTTTCATGAGTCGCTCCTGTCTGTGTAGTGTCAGGGGACAGGCGGCGCAGGATGGCTGGCCGTTTGTCCCGAATGAAGCGGATGAATGCCGAAAGGTGGAATCGTTCGACGGAGGGGTCCTCCGATTGACCCACGCTCCCCCCGGCTGCGGTCACAGGCCAAACTGGAACGCCGAGACCTCGGCGCCCATCACCTGGTCGCGGAAGATCCGGCGGCCCGGGTCGTCGCCGCCCGCGCCGGCCGCCACCATCAGCGGCAGCAGGTGCTCCTCGCGCGGATGACACTCGCGCGCCCGCGGCGCCTCGCTCCATCGCGCGAGGGACGGACCACGAGCCGCCGGATCCCCCTCACAGACCCCGCCCAGCCACGCATCGAACGCGCGCGATGCGGGGAGCGCGTCAGGACGCATCATCGTGGCCATGTTGTGAAAGCTCATGCCGCTGCGCGAGGGCCCGGCCAATCGCCAAGTGCGCGGCGGCAGCTAGGCTGGCGTCGAGCGACAGCTGCACGGTCGGGATCGTCGCATCCGGGAACGCCACCTTGAGCGGAATGAAGACGCCATGATCGAATCCGCGGTAAGGGTCTTCGCGTGACGGGATACTTGCTGCCTCGAGGAGTGCCCGGACGCGAGCGGCGGCAGCCGGCGCCCCCGGCGCAGGCCACGTCAGCCCACAGGCAGGATCCATCGGTAGGAAGGGGGACATTTCTATTTCGCGTTGACATTGCGACACGCTCGCCTTGACGTCGCGTCCACTCGTTCGTAGAATCTATTGTATTAAACATCGGTTCAATGTCAATCGCGGTGCACAGTCTATGCTCCGACTCGGACACATCGTCTACAGCAACTGCTTTCCCGTGCATGCGCGCTTCATCCACAAGGCGCCGCCGCCCGGTGTCTCGCTGGTGACCGGCGTGCCGTCGGCGCTGAACGATCTGCTCGCGCGCGGCGTGATCGATGTAGCGCCATCGTCAAGCATCGAGTACGCCCGTCATGCCGATCGGTATCGGCTGTTGCCGGATGTCGTCATCGGATCGCGCGGGGCTGTGCGGAGCATCCTCCTCGTCGGGTCGCCGCCGGAGATGCTCGACGGGGGCGTGGTGGCGCTGCCGACCGCGTCGGCCACCTCGGTCGTCTTGCTCAAGATTCTGTTGCGTATCCGGTGGCGGGTTGCGCCACGGTTCATCTGGTTCGACCAGGCCTGCGACGATCCGTTCGCGCTGGGCGCCGGTGCGGCGCTCTATATCGGCGACGTCGCGCTGGATCCGGATTTGCACCCCCGCGCGCCAGCTCGAATCGACCTTGGCGCCGAGTGGTACGCCGAGACGGGCTTGCCCTTCGCATTCGCGGTCTGGCAGGCCAGCGGAGGTTCGACGACCGCGCTTCGTGCGCTGTCGGCCGCGCTCGTGGACTCGCGCGAGTATTGGCGGGATCGCCGGACGGAACTCGCCGGGCGGCACGCCGCGAGCTTCGGGCTGGACGCGTGCACGCTCGAGGCGTATTGGAGCGGTCTGCAATTCGACTTGGACGAGCCGATGCTCGAAGGCGTGCGCGCGTTCTACCGGCTGGCGTTCGAAATCGGCGAGGTCGCGGCGGCGCCACCGCTCGTGTGGATCTAACCCCAGGATGTCGACAGCACGCCAATGCGTTCCTGCGCGTGCCGTGTGGGAGGTGTCGATATGAATCCACTGACATGGTTCTCGTCACTGGTTACGCCCTATGCAGACTACGGCCCGCTGGCGGCCCGACTGGCGCTCGGGATCATCTTCGTCGCGCATGGCGCGCAGAAACTGTTCGGATGGTTCGGCGGCCCTGGTCTGCGCGCCACGAACCAGCTATTTGGCCAGTTGGGCGTGCGGCCCGGCGCGTTCTGGGGGACGCTCGTCGGTGGCGTGGAGTTCTTCGGCGGCGCCTGCGTGCTGCTCGGCCTCGTGACGCGGGAGGCCGCCCTCGCGCTGGCGCTCGTCATGATCGGCGCCATCTGGCTCGTGCACTGGCCGCATGGTTTCTTCCTGGACCACACCGGCCCGCGGCACGGCATCGAATTCAATGTCGCCCTTCTCGGACTCGCGCTGGCACTGGTCCTGACTGGCGGTGGCGCACTCGCGCTGGATGGGTGGCTCGCGCTGGAGTCTGCCAGCTCCCGTGCGTCGATCGAGTCTGAGGTAACGGCGAAGCCGCGGCTCGCGGAACGACCCGCGCTCACCCCGTGAGAAACCTCCGTGCCGGCGACGGTGGCTTGTCGGCGGTAACCCTTCAGAGAGGAAACGACGCGATGGACTCGGGGAAGCTCATCGTCATCACCGCGCCGCTGACGGAAGATCATCGATCACGCCGGCTACTTCATCCAGATGAGCATGGCGTCGCTGCCGATCTGGCTGGAAGGCATTCTGGACCGCAAATATCCGAAGTGGCGGGACGTGGAACACCATGCTGATGGCTCGGCCCGCACGATGCCGGCCTGGGCTCGGGTGCTCGAGGCGTCGTTGCTCCGCGTCTACGCGCCCGACGACGTGGTCTGCAGCTACCCGGCTGACCTGCACCGGTTCGTTGGTCCGCGCACACGCGTCGTGGGCGTCTCCACGCACAATCCCCTGGGCGTAACCTTCGCGGCCGGCGTCTACACGTCGATCTTGGGATCCTCGAGAGAGCCAATCAACCAGCACGCCGCCCGTGCTCCGGAACAATCTCTATACGGACTTGTTCCTGATGAGTGCCCCCCAAGCCGTGGCGACGGGTCAACTGCTCGCGGCCGCCGGCCAAGGGACGGTGGGCTACGTGACGCGCGACGACTGTGCGCGCGCGGCAGCCGCGGCCCTCGCGACTGTGACCGGCACCGCGACGTTCGACATCACTGGGCCCGGCCTCGCGCGGCCGGCACGCTGAGTGTCGTGTCACCGGCGGTCGAGCAACTGACGGGTGTGAAGCCAACCTCAGTGGCCGACTTCCTTGCCGCGCACGCCGACACCATTCGCGGACGCCGCGGATGACCGGACCTGGCTCGCCCCGGCTCCCGACGTTGTTCAGTCCGCACCGCGGCGGGCCGTGCTTCTTCATGGACTGGACGATCGGGCCGCCGGACACATGGGAGCGGATGAGAACCTGGCTGCGGAGCCTTGGCGAGACCTTTGGTGACGTGCGCACGCTGTTGGTGACCTCGGGCATTGGGAGGAGCGCGTCGTGACCGTTCAAACGGGGTTACGGGCCGCCGGATCTTCCGCGATCAGGTAATGGGCGCCGAGGTCTCGGCATTTCAGTTCGGCAGGTGACGGCAGGGCGCTCGACCTCAATAGCGCCTGCCTGCGAGCGCTTCGTAATTTCTGGAGGTGCAGCGATGAGCGTACAGGTGACAGCAGCCGGCACGAAGGCAACCGGTGTGTGGATTGCGACGTGCCTATTGACCATAGTGTTTCTGTTGTCGGGCGGCACGAAGCTAGCCGGCAGTCAGATGCACATCGACAATTTCCTCGGATGGGGGTATCCGGACTGGTTCCGGTTGATCGTCGGCACGATCGAGATCGTGTCGGCGCTCCTGCTGCTGTGGCCGCGCTCGGCCCCGTACGCCGCGGCCGCGCTGACCGTAACGATGGTCGGTGCGGTCGGGACGCACATCGTGGCGGGCGAGCTCTCAATGGCCATCGTGCCGGCCATCCTCGGAGTGCTGGCGGCGTGGGTCGGCTGGCGGCGCTGGCTCGTGGTCGCCCGCGGCGGTGCGAGCCGCGTCGCGCGTTCCGCTTAAGCGAGACGGTGGCGACAGCCCCGGCCCTACCGCTGAGCAAATCAACGCGATTCGCCATGCGACGCGGCAGGCGCCATGGGAACCTCGCATGGAGGGCGGCCTATGGAATGGATGCCGGAGCGACGCGGTCCGCGTCCGCGTACGATACACAACGAATCCGCATATGCAGCTGGAGCAGAACGCGGCTGCCTACATGTGGGCCCAACTGGCAGACGTGGTCGAGCATCCGAGTCTCGTGTCTGTACCCCGAGAGCGCGCGCTCTGGCTGCGCCACGGCGTCCCGTCGGGTCCCGCCGACGCGTCCATGATCGAGCGTGAGTTTGCCCATGCGCGAGCTCATGCGCCTGCACGGGATCAGATTGGACGCCCTCTTCTGCCTGGCGAATATGCCAATCGGCCGATTCCTCGAGTGGCTGGACGAGAGCGGGAACCTCGAGAGCTACGTGCAGCGCCTCGCGAATGCGTTCAATCCCGCGGCCGGCGAAGGCCTGATGTGCCGCACGAGGATCTCCGTCGGGTGGGATGGCCGGCTGTACGACTGTGATTTCAACCAGATGCTCGGCCTGGGTACCGCCGCCGACGCGTCTCGCCATATCCGCGAGTTCAAGCCCGACCCGCTCGCAGGGCGGACCGTCGTGGTTGGCCGACACTGTTTCGGGTGCACGGGCGGCGCGGGATCGAGCTGCGGTGGCGCGAGAGCATGAGCGCTCATCGCAGAGCGCCGTATCGGGCCTTGGCGCGATGGAATCCTCAACAACCAAACCGCCCGTCCCCCCGATCCGCCCGCACCTGCAGGTCGAGAGTTCTCGGAGAGTACGCTTGAGCATGTTCGAACACGGCGCATGGCGCCCGCTGATGCCGATACTCTGTCTCCTCGCGTCGGCCGTAGGAGGTCCATCGTCCGCGTACGGAGCCGAAGATCCGCATCAACCAGACTGCCGGGTCGAACGTCCGCGCCCGTCCCGCGACCGACGCGAGCCAGTGCGGAACATCTTTCTCCCCGAGGGCGACCTGTTTACGGCGCCTCTTGCCGACCAAAAGGAGCCTCGCTTTTCGTTCAGCTATCAGCGCGTGCGTTTCTCCGAAGGGGCGCTCCCCTCAGGTGCAACCGGGCGGACCGTCAACGCCGGCCTGGTCTCGGCAGGCGGCGTGTACGGACTGTGGGGACGACGCCAGGCCTCCGGGTGTAACGGCGTGCAGGTTGGCCTGACGGGAGGCGTGTTCTCGCAGTTCAATCTCGATGCACCCTCACAGGATCTGATCAACACGGACTTCGTCGTAGGGTCACAGGTCACGGCCCGTCGCGGAAGCCTGTCCGGTCGAGCCCGCCTCTATCACCAGAGTAGTCACCTCGGAGACGAATTCCTTTTGCACAATCCCGCCGTCGTCCGGCGCGACTTCGGCTTCCAGGCGATTGACGCTTTCGGGTCATACGATGGCTCGTGGTGGCAGCTGTACGCCGGCGGCGGGTATCTCTTCTTCGCTGAGGGCAAGCTCGAGCCGTGGATGCTGCAGGGCGGAGTGCAGTTGGGGAGAACTGGGGACGGCGCCGGAGTTCGGCCGATCGCTGGCGCGGACATCACCGCTCTTCAGGCGCGTGACTGGGGGCGGACGACGAGCGCGGTCGCTGGGTTGGAGTGGGAGAGCGCACGCCGGACGAGGCGATTGCGAACGCTTCTCGTTTTCGTCGATGGCTTCAGTCCCTTCGGGCAGTTCGCCACAGAACAGAAGCTGCGAAATGTCGGGGTCCAGCTCCAACTCGAGTTCTGAGCGGACGAACCAAGGGGCTGGCGGGCGGCAGGCTGAGGAGGAATCCCGCACACTGCAGAACTGGATGGGGATCATCACGGCACGGAGCGTTCGCACGGGCGAGGAGCTCGCGCACACGACACTGGACGACGCGGGGCTCGTCAGAGGCCGGAGCCGTCGGGGGGGCGCGGTGTTCTCAACGTCGCGCGTCCCGCCGCCGTCAGGCGCGACGTGACCCGTGCGCGGAGGCGGCGGACGCCATCGCCCATCTTCGCCGACCCGAAATAGAGCGCCTCCACCGGAACCCCTCCCGGCAGGCGGTGGCGTCCGAGCGCGCCGAGCCCTGCCGACGCGATGCACCCGCAATTCGAGCAATCGGGGTTACCACCGAACTGACAGGGCGAGATGTGCCGCTCGAAATCCGCCGACAGGCAGGTGGTCGTCTGCGCGAAGATGCACTCCTGCGGGTTCCGCGGCGGCTGCGCGTACATCTTGATCATGCCCTCCGGCATGCGCAGCTTCGGGTACCGCCGCCGCAAGTGCATCAGCGCCGCGACGACGCGCTGACGGTCGTCCGGGCGCAGGCGCTCGTCCGACACCTCGCCGACCTGCGGCGTATACAGGCTGACCCAGATTTGCCGCGTGTCGGGGTTGTCCGACCATAGGCGCACGAATTCCTCGATGTAGCCGGCGCGCTGTACCTGCTGGCGCGTGGCCGTGCAGTGGACGGTAATCTGGTGTCCGTGAATGTGCTTCAGGATCCGGTCATAGGTCGCTGGGGTGCGCCGCGCGTCGTGCTCCGGCTGGAGGCCGTCGATCGAGACCACGACCTGCAGCCGGCGGAGCGGCGCCCACTCGATTGGGATCGGACGCACCGCGCTCGTCACCAGCTGCGTGAAGATACCCCGGTCAGCAAGCTGCGGCAGGATCTCGCCGAGCTCGCGATACCGCACGAGCGGCTCGCCGCCGACGATCGACACATGCAGCGGCCGGTGCTCGTCCACCAGTGCCATGAAACGCCGGACCAGCTCCTTCCCCTTGTAGTCGCTGACCTGCCTGAGCGTGAGGTCGCCGCCGAGATGTTCGTCCCCATACGCGTAGCAGCCGGGGCAGCGAAGCGGACACTCACGCGTAATCTCCACCGACAGCGCAGGCCGGTAGCCGCCGAGGATGCGGCCCCACGCCGTGAAAACCCAGTCGAAATCGCGAAGCATTACAGCAGATTACGCCAGAACCACGGTTGCGTGTCAGCGGTCATCTGAAGCCGCGTAAATCTGAACTCTCCTCGACCTCACTCCCGGTCTGAACCCCTTCTGATTCAGCGGTCATCGAAGAGCCGTGCAGGCGTTCGGCGGCGGTCAGGACCGCGCCGGTGTCGGTGAGCAGCGGCCGCCGAGCGCCCCCTCGACGGTGGCTGGATTGTTGTAGGCTGACGGGCTGGCGGCGGGGATAGAGATGAAGGCCTGGAGGTGAAGCTCCAGGCCCTCGGTGACCGCCTCGATGCTTCGACGGACCGAGCCGGTCGTCTCTCTTGTGCCACGGTTTGAGCGCCGTGTCCAGTCGAAGCGCGCTGCTGCTTCGACATCGTGGATGGGCCGCTTCGCCAGAAAGTGTGTCGACGCTGCAATCGCATCTTTGCGATCTGCGTGTCGTGTGATCGCGGCCACGCGTATTGCTCGTCGGGGTGTCGCACGGCGGCGCGCCAGGCCTCCGTGCGTGCCGCCCGCCAACGCCATCAGCGCAGTCCCGAGGGCCGCCTCGATCATCGCGATCACCAGCGCGCCTACCGCGTCCGCGTGAGGGATCAGACTTCCCAGCCGGCCGCCGCCCTGGCGACACTGCCGGTGGACACGTCGACGGATCGGGTGCCGACCGCGCCCCTGGTGGGTGCGTTGCGTTGCATGGTCTGCGGCCGGGAAAGCGCCTGGCTCCTGCCACCGCCCTGGCGGATCCGTCGCGTGTCCTCGGAGACACGCCATGATCACGCCCGAGCAACACGCCGAGATCCGGCGGCTCTATTACGGCGAGCACTGGAAGGTCGGCACCATCGCCGCGGCCCTCGGCGTCCACCATGACACCGTCCGTGCGGCGATCCTCAACGACACCCAGAGTGTGCGGCGTGGCACATGCCGCGCCACCCAACTCGATCCCTACCTGCCGTTCGTGCGCGACACGCTGGCGCAGTATCCGCGGCTGCGGGCGACGCGGCTCTACGAGATGGTGAAGGGCCGCGGCTACGCGGGCTCGGTCGTGCAACTCCGACGTGCGGTCCGTCTGATCCGCCCCGTGGCGACGGCATCCGTCTATCGCCGCCTCACGACGCTCGCGGCTGAAGAGGCCCAGGTCGATTGGGGGGCCTTCGGCTCGATCCGGATCGGCCGCGGCGTGCGTCCGCTGTCCGGATTTGTGATGGTGCTCTCGTACTCGCGCGCCGTCTTCGCCCTCTTCACCGTCGATCAGACGCTGGAGAGCTTTCTGCGCGGCCATGTCGACGCCTTCCACGCCTGGCCGGGCGTGGCGCGGACCCTGGTCTACGACAATTTGCGCAGCGCCGTCCTCGAGCGCGCGGGCACCGCGATCCGCTTTCATCCGCGGCTGCTCGAGCTCGCCGGCCACTATCACTTCGCGCCGCGCCCCTGCACGCCCGGCCGCGCCAATGAGAAAGGGAAAGTCGAGCGCCAGATCCAGTACCTGCGGCACGCTTTCTTTGCCGCGCGCACGTTTGTCGATGTGGACGATCTCAACGCCCAGTTTCGGCGCTGGCGCGACGAGGTCGCCCACCAGCGTCCACATCCCGAGCAGCGCGATCGCACCGTCGCGCAGGTCCTCGCCGACGAGCAGCCGCGCCTCCTGCCGCTGCCCGCGCATCCCTTCGAGACCGACGTGATGCGCGCGGTGGTGTCCGGCAAGACCCCGTACGTGCGCTTCGACCGTAACAGCTACTCGATTCCGCACACCCACGCGCGTCGTCCGCTGACGCTGCTCGCGAGTCCCACGACTGTGCGCGTGGTCGCCGGCGCCGAGGAGATCGCGCGGCACATCCGCAGTTACGACACCGGGCAGGTCATCGAGCAGGCGGCCCATATCACGGGCCTCGTCGCGGCCACGCGCCAGGACAATCCCTCCAGTGTGCGCGACCGGCTCCGTCTCGCGGTGCCCGCGGTCGCGACGCTGCTCGAGCGCCTGGCGGCCCGCGGCGAATCGCTGCGCGGCCACACCGCCCGGTTACTCGCGCTGCTCGATGACTACGGCCCGCAGGAGCTCGGCGCCGCCATCGACCGCGCGCTTGAGCGCGATGCCCTCGGCGCCGGCGCCATCGCGCACATCCTTGAAACCCGGCGGCGGCAGCGCGGGCTGAAGCCGCCGATCCCCATCGCCCTGCCCGATCACCCCGGCGTCCGCGATCTCGACGTCACGCCGCATCGCTTGGAGACCTACGATGAGCTCACCCGATCCGATCCCGACGATGCTGAGTGATCAACTCCAGCAACTTGGCCTCGTCCACACCGCCAGCGAGCTCAATGACTTCATCGCGCGCGCCACGCAGAAGCGCTGGAGTCCCGTCGTGCAGCTCGAACGCCTCGTCCAGGCGGAGCTCGAGGCCCGTCTGCGGTACCGCGTCGAACGCCGGCTCCGAGACGCGCGGCTCGGGCGCTTCAAGCCGATGGCGGATTGGGAATGGGCGTGGCCGAAAGCGATCCATCGGCCCACCGTCGACCGCGTCCTCACCCTCGACTTTCTCGCGCAAGGCGAGAACGTGATCGTCGTCGCGCCCCACGGTCTCGGCAAGACCATGATCGCGAAGAATCTCGTCCACGAGGCGATCCTCGCCGGCCACTCCGCGCGCTTCCTGACCGCCGCCGATTTGATCCTCGATCTCACCCGGCAAGAAACCGCACGGGCCCTCCAACATCGGCTCCGCAGCTATCTCCGGCCCAGCCTCCTCGCGATCGACGAAGTCGGCTATCTCGCCTACGACGCGCACGCCGCCGACCTCCTCTTTCAAGTCGTCAGCCGGCGCTACGAACAGAAATCGATTGTGATCACCACCAACTTACCCTTCAAACAATGGGACACGGTCTTTCCGAACGCCGCCTGTGCCGTCGCCTTGATCGACCGGCTCACGCATCACGCCGAGATCCTCTCGATTGAGGGGGAGTCCTATCGCAAGCGGGAGGCCGAGCAGGCCCAGAAGCGGAAGCAGGAGCAGAAGCCGAAGCGGTGATCACGTCGCCGCCCTCGGCGACGTCCGTCCAGATTTACGCGCTTTTACATGAGCGGCGACAGTTGCGAGATAGTCGAGCCGATCGAGCAAGACGGCCGGGCCCGCTGCGGGCCGATCCTCGGCCCGGGCGTCGCGAGAACTGCGCAAAGCCGGCAATTGGGACACCCATCTCGAGCCGAGCACCAACGCCTCGATCTCCTCGTCGATGACACCGACATCTTCGTCAGCATGACCGGGTGATACGGCGGGTAGCCGCGGTCCTCGGCTTTCATAGACCGCCGTAGTCGCCAACAGATCCAATTGATCGATTAGGTCGCTCGAGGTACGCCAGTGATCTTCCGGCAACCACTCCCGCAGGCTCGGCGGCAGCAGCAGATCCTGCGGGGGCACGTGGGGCGATAGATCTTGGCCATCGCCCTACTAGAGTCTTGGTCTAGGGTCGCGAGCTTGCTCACCGACTGTCAACCTGTTGCTTCTCAATGAGTACGTCATATGAATCTCAGGGCTCCTGATCCCGTCGCTGGTATCATCGCGATTCGCAGGACAACCTACAGTGGTCAGACGCAGGATTCATGCAGACCAATAGGTCGCCATACATTCCGTCCGAATGACTGCCACAAGGCTTGGACCCTTTCAACAAAGGCGAGCGAACTCAGGCAGCTTCCCGACAGGTGCCTTCGAGGCGCTGATTGAAGGCACCTGCAGGAAGTCTCCTGATCGTCGCTCACTCAGTTCAGATGTCACTCGCCTTCAGACAGTCAGCCCTCACAAAAGCCGGCCTGAACGCCGGCCTTCAGTTGGTCGTCGACCCATATGGCTTCACCGCCACGATCGCCTCGGCTTCCGTCGACGGGCGGTGGTGCGACGTCACGTTGAGCCACTGACCTGGCTTCACGTCCTTGATGGCCGCCAAGCTGCCCTCCGGCACCTTCACGCGAATCGTCAGGTATTGATTGGGTGTCTCGGTGGAGACGAGCTCAGCTGGCATCACGAGGTCTTCGTCGATCTTGTTCCCGGTCGATGCGCGTCGGATCTGTCTGACGGCGTCGCTGTAATCATGAATCCCGGACCAGACGATCCATACCTTCTCTCCGGGCTTGAACTGCTTCACCTCGGATACGGCTTCCTGGTACGCGATCCGTGACTTGACGGTCAGCGTCGAGGCTGTCGTGTCGAAGGCGACGAGCTCGCCGCTCCACTGATACGTGTCTCCCCTCGGAACGCCCGATTGCGCCGCGCCTAGCAGCGACGTGGCCAGCCACAACACGAACACGATGCTTGTTACTTGTTTCCTTTCTCTCAACATGACTTGCCCTCCGTATCTGCAGTCCACACCGACCGACTGATCCGGTTTGAAACCCGTTTCCGTCATTCATGTCTCCCGAGCTCTACAGTCAGCACTTCCACATTGCGAGGCTGCTCGTTGACCTGGAGCCCACTCAGCTGGGCGTGGTGGCGATCCAGCAGCCACAGTTCAGGGATCAGCGTGGCCTCGATTTCGCCACGATGGAACACACGGACCACCCCGCTCTCGGACACGACAATGGCGATTGCGCCCAGCCTCTGCGAGATCGACGCCGCCGCAAGGTGCCGGCTCCCAAGCCCCAGCGGCAGGTCGATTTGCTCGACCGATGCGTCCAGATAACGACACGCGGCGACAACTGTTCCAGTGTCGGAGATCACGAAGGCCCCATCGAGCTGCGCCAGCTCTTTGATCGTGCCGCGCAAGTTTGGATCGGTGATATGCGTGCGAGCCGGCGCATGAGCCGCCAACGGATCGAGAATGAGCGGTCGTGAGGCGGCGAGTACGGGTTCAGCCTTGCCGAGCGTGAACAGCGTACCGATTCGGCGGCCTTCTCGACCTTCGCGCGCGATCTCGAGGGCGAGTTCCAGGGTCTGCTCGAGGACTGAGGGATCGCACCAGGGAATCGCACCACACAGCTTCTTGAGAACGGCAATCGTCATCGCGCACCGCCCTCTCGTGGACCCTCGCTGAGTGATGACGCCTCGCTCGATTCGACGACCCGCTCCGCGTGAACGACGAACCGTCGTGGTGCCGGCCCCACGAAGTCGAATGGGTAGCAGGTGATGAGCGTTAAGGCGGCGGTTGGAAAGGGCTCCAGCACCCACAATTCATCTGGTTCGACGACTAGCTGCCGCGTGGCCCGGTATCGAAACGTCCCGCGCGGCGTCACGAGACGGATTTCGTCGCCGGTTTGTAGACGCCGAATCGGGCGGAAAAACGTGTCACGGTGTCCCGCCAGGGCCGCATTTCCGTCTTCCCAGGGAAAAGGCGTGTCTGGCAGGTGTCCGACTGCCACGTTCAGGGTGTGCTCATCGTCGCCGTCCATCACGACCGTGGAGAGGCCGATGCGTGGAATCTCAAGACGCCCGATGGGGAGCGCCGCATCATGGCGCGACACCACACCATCCTCGGCGCGATCAACGGAGAGAGGGGCTGTCGATGCCCCGAGTTGAGCGAGACGCGCTTCTTGCTCGGTCTGATAGGTGACGGCGTGCATCGCGAACGCGCCCACCCATAGCAGGCAGGTTGTGCCCATCACTACGAGCCCACGCTCGATCCACCGTGCGATTCGATCCCTTCCCGCCCGGTCCATCGTGTCATCTCCCTCGCGAGGGCCCGCCGCTGCGATACCCATCCCGCGCTCGAACGACCAGTGATCGACGATTCGGGTCGCTGACGTCGACGCGGATCCGTCGAAACGCGCCGTCGCGCGCCGAGTTGGACGAGACATACCCGAGCGTGTAGCTGTTGCGAATGTCGCGGGCGATCTCCCGCAGGACACCCTCCACGGCGTTCACCTCGCGTGGAAAGAACGACTCGCCGCCAGTTGCTTGTGCCAGCCGTCTCAGGAGTCTGGGGTTCGCTTCGCGCTCCAGGGGATCGACGACCCCCACGGTATAGATCGCCGCGTTCGACGCCTGCGCTTCCTTCAACACTTGGTCGAACGTCGCGGTACTGGCGTTATCGCCACCGTCGGCCACGACGACAAGCACTCGACGCGGATGGTGCCCTTTGGCGACGTAGGCCAGACCGTTGGAGATGGCGTCATACAGCGCGGTCCGCCCCTGCACACCCATCGCGCCAGCCAATGCCGCGCGAAACATGTTCGGATCGTTGGTGAACGGTGATGAGGGTGGCAGTGCCGCACGGACATGTTCGTTGAAGGCCAGTCCGAAGATCTCGTCATCCCCACGGCTCGCTTCGGCAAACGCCGTGGCCGCAGCGATCACGCGGTCTCGGCCCTCACGCATGCTGGCGCTGCTATCCACAAGCAACCCCACGGTGACCGGGGAATTCTCGCCGCTGAAGAAATCGATCGTCTGCGGTGCGCCATCCTCGACAATCCGAAACGCCTCTCGCGGAAGGTCGGTCAGGTAGGCGCCTCGACGGTCGGTGACGGTCACGTGTACGACGACGAGCTCCGCCGACGACGAGAAAAGGGGCGCTTGATCCTGAGTCTGTTGCGGCCGACGGCTGGCGTACAGGCCAGAGACCGTCAGTACCGCCAGCAGTACAACTGGAGCAATCAACCACCGTCCACGCATGACGTCAGAGGTGAGGGCGAACGTGACCGAACGATCGACGCTCGCCCTGGAAGTGTGTTAACGCGCTCGCGTACGCCAGTACCGCGACGTCGCCGCGCTGATGAGCGCGAGTGTTCCGACCATCGCGACGAGCGGAAGCTGCGTGGCGGTGCGAGGGAGCCGGGTGCGCTTGGGTGACGACGCACTGCTCTGAGACGTGGTCTGCGCTGAGGCCGTTTGCGTCGCCGGCGCGCTCCCTAGCGCTGGAATTGAGGGTGTCGAGATCGCCAGCGACGACGAGGCAATCTGTCCCTCCTGCGTGGTGCCACTTGGTGTCGCCGCGGTGGGAGCGGCGCTGGAATTGACCTGGGTTTCCTGTCCGCCTGAACTGACGCGGGAGAGCTCCGCGGTATTGGTCTGTTCAGTAGTGGTCGTCTGACCGTGGGTCGTCAGCACGGGCTGACTGGCGCCCATCGCGAGGCGACGCGCTTGTTCCTTCGGGTAGATGAACTCGTATCCGGTCCGCTCACCGGGATACCACCAGGTCTTGATCGCCGCAGGTGTCCCGGACGCTGTCTCCATGAATCGGATCTCGGGTTTCGAGGCCGGTTCGAATCGCTCTGCCGCCATTGTGAAAAAGAGGCCGTACGGCTTCGTGCCGTCCGCGCTCAACACCTGCACGACCTTGGCACTGGAGTTCGGATCGGCGAGTCGGAAGAGGTACTGCCCGGCGGGGAGCGTGACACCTGGCAACGTAATGGGTCCACTGACGGTGAAGAGCGTGCGCTTGTCGAGAGGCTGCGCGGATACCGGCGCCGCCAACAGGCAGGCAAACATGGCGACCGCGCAAGCGAAGCGGAAGATGCGTGTACTCAGCATGATTGGTCCTCCTTGTCTGTGTGATGGTGCTTTCTCTCTGCGAAAGCAACTCTCTTAGGATTGCCTCGCTGCGGGGCGGGCAGGGAACGTAACGATCGGCCGCGTCATATATCCGCCGACGCGCCTCGACGAGGCTTCAGAGGGATTGCCCCCGTCGAGGGTGCCGTCAATGGGAACAGGCAGCGAAGAACGTCGGCGTGTGCCTGTCAGCCAATGACGTCCATGTCCGCAACCCTAGCAAACCTTCAATCCCGTGGAGCTGCGTTATTTCGCGCCCACCAGTCGCTTCTGATCCTCGATTTCCGTCTCGATCTGGACGCGGCGCGGCTTGACGCTCTCCTTGAGGGGGACGGTCAGCCGCAGCATCCCATGACGATGCGAGGCGGCGAGCTTCTCGAGGTCCAGGAACTGGGGCACGGTGAACGCCTGTTCGTAATGCATGGAGTTTTTGTCCTTGTCGCCACTCGGCACCTCGGCACGAATACTGAGATTGTTGCCAGCGACTTCCAAGTGGACATCCTTGGGATCAATGCCGGGCAGGGGGATGTCGATGCGCCAGCCGTCGTCGGTCGAATTCACATGGAACGAGGGCGAACTGGACGCGGTGCGAGTGGGCAGATCGCTCCAGAACTGGTTGAAGAGGCGATCTACCTCCCGCTGAAAATTGAACACGTCATCAAACGAGTTCCAACGGGTCAGACCAAACATGGCTTAAACCTCCTTCTGACTGAAAAGCCTCCACGTGGCTATATACGATATGCCTGACTAGTTGTCAAGTATCTTTAGCATATAACCATCATATCAGACGAACGAGATGGCCAATTGGTTCCAACTCTGACCCCACGGCAGTCTCTGGCCTACAAGTTCTTATTATTCAATGCTTTAGTTGCAGGAGAGGGGCTGTCGAGCGAATTCGGGAGCGCTGGATAACACCAATCAGCCGTTGTAAGCCCTCAGAAAGCTCAGCCTCGTCCATCGCGTGCCATTTCGCGATTAACGGCGCCAGTCTCGGAAATCCCCGCGAAGGAGGGAGAAGCCCGCGCGTACGGCGCCACGATCCAGCATGAACGACTGCCGATTACGAGGGAGGATACCAAGTCGGGATTCTGCAACGGCGGATGGCGCGCCGTCCCAATTTGTAGCCTCCAGCCGTGCGCTCCAGCGACTTAATGGCGCGCAAAACAGATCTTCTTCAACCACTGCTCGCGATCTGAGGTACCCGCGCTCTATCAGACCGTCATGGCGACGCTGCTGCCGGTGTGTCGCTCGACCTTCGTGGCGTCTGCCTTCTTCAACACGTCGTCGAACATTGCATGGCTGAAGGTATCGATCCCAGTCGAGATCACCAGCAATGCGCGTCGCCCTGAAACGGGCCCCAGCCGAATCGAGCGCCGCAATGGTTGCGTCATAAAAGTTCGCCTCTGAGAACTTTGGCTTGGGAAGATTGGTGACGGCCGCGTCCCATTTGTCACGCGGCGCGGCGAAGTCAACAAGCGTGTGCAGCTCATCATCGTAGGTGAACAGCGCGAGCTTGTCGTCTCGCCCAAGCACGTCGAGCAACGGTCGAAGCACAGACGACGTTTCATTCGCGAGCATTTTGTTCAACTGCTGCGAACGCCCGCCCATCTCCATGAGCACAGCGAGCGTGATGGGTGCGTGCTCGACTTCGACCGTCACGTTCTTTTGCCGCACGCCGTCTTCGTACACGACGAAGTTGTTCCGCCGCAGGTTGGGAATGAAAAATCCGTTAACATCCTCGACGGGTAGTTTCACCGTGACCGTATTCGTGGGTGCGTTAAACGCGATCTCGGATGAACGCCGCTCGCCTTGTTGGCCGCGAAAGAGTGGTTTGGACGGTCGGTCTGGTACCGTCACCTGACCGGCCGCGGCCACCGTTAGCCCGAGCAGCATGCCAACTCCCGCCACCACTGGGATCCTGTTCTTCCTCCTCCACATACGTGCCTCCACCATCGCCCAACCCATCTAGCGACCGTTGTGCCACTGCTCATGGAAACGGAATAGCTGATCGCGCGCCTCATTTGGCAGCGCAGACAGCGTGGCTACGCGCATCGTCCAGCCGCAACCGCGTCCGCATGTGTTAGCGGCGGTGGTAAATACGACAGTTGTGGCGGGCGAAAATCTGACAGTCGGCAGCACGGTCTGGCTGCCGGCTGAGAGCATTGCTCCCGGCCGGTGATTGATTTCACCATGCGTCTCCGACAGGAGTGGAGGCGCGATGTTCGGACGGGAGACGCGGATGCTACTGAGGCATTACCTCGAGCAAGGGTCGAACAAGAGCGAGCTGGCGCGCCAGTTGGGCGTGAGCCGAGACACGATTCATCGCTGGATTCGCGACGGGGATCTGGAGCGAGATGTCGATGCGGAGGCGGTGCGGTACGGACCACGGCCACTCGTGGCGACCAAGCTCGATGCCTACAAGCCGATTATCGAGGCGCGACTGACCGCGTATCCCGAGCTGTCGTCCGTGCGACTCCTCGACGAAATCCGCGCGGCCGGGTACGCCGGCGGCTACTCGCAGCTGAAAGCCTACGTGCGTCTGGTGCGGCCGCTGCCAGCGCCGGAGCCGGTCATCCGGTTCGAGACGCCCGCCGGCCGACAGGCGCAAGTCGACTTCGCACGCTTTCGATTTGACTGGGGCGTGCGCTACGCCTTGCTCGTGGTGCTCGGCTACTCGCGGGTGCTGTGGTGCCGCTTCTATCCCCGCCAGGACATGGCGACGCTCATGGATGGTCTCGAGGAGGCGTTCGCCTCGTTCGGGGGCGTCCCGCAGGACCTGCTCTTCGATCAGATGAAAGCGGTGATTACGCGCGACCTGCGGCTCGAGGGCGGCGCGCTGGTCCGCAATGCGGAGTTTCTCCGCTTCGCGCATCACTGGGGCTTCACCCCACGCGCGTGCCGCCCGTATCGCGCGCAGACGAAGGGCAAGGTCGAGCGGCCCGTACGGTACCTGCGCGGCAATTTCGTCTACGGCCGCACGTTTCTCCACGATGCGGACCTCGATCACCAGCGACAGCTCTGGCTCGACCGCGTCGCCAATGTGCGGGTGCACGGCACGACGCGCGAGCGTCCGCGGGACCGGTTCGATCGCGAGGAGCAGTTCCTCCTCCAGCCGGTGGCCACACGACGCTACACCTCGCTGATCGTCGAGCGGCCCTCGCGCACGATCCCGAGCCGGCCATCGCCGCGGGCGGTGGTGACGGTCGAGAAGCGCTCACTCGCCGCCTATGCGCGCTTGGCCGGAGGTGCCGCATGAAGAGCACACACCTGTCGCGCCGCGACCGGCTGCGCCAGATCCTCGCGGACCTCAAGCTGCCAGGGGCCCTCGAAGCGCTCGATACGATTCTCCACGGCGTCGATGGCGGCACGCTCACCGCCCCGGAAGCGATCGAGCAGCTGCTCACCGCGCAGATTCAGCTGCGCAATAACCGACGGCTGCAAGCCGCGATGCGCTCCAGCCGGTTGCCGGTCGTCAAGCAGCTCGGCGACTTCGACTTCACGTTCCAGCCGTCGGTGCGTCGCGAGCAGATCGAAAGCCTGCACGAGCTGGGGTTCGTCGAGCGCCGGGAAAATGTGATCTTCCTCGGGCCACCGGGCGTCGGTAAAACCCACCTGGCGATCAGCCTGGCCATCGCCGCGGCCCAAAGCGGCCGGCGTGTCTACTACGGCACGCTCGCCGATTTGATCACGTCGCTCGAAGAGGCGCAGGCCGCCGGTCGTCTGCAGGCCCGCCTCAAAGTGCTCACGCATCCCGCCGTACTCGTGGTCGACGAGATCGGCTACCTGCCGATTTCGCGCACCGGCGCGATGCTCTTCTTCCAGCTGATGACGCGGCGCTACGAGCACGCATCCACGGTGCTCACGTCGAACAAGGGCTTCGAAGAATGGGGCGACATCTTCGGCGATGAGGTCATGGCCGCGGCCCTCATCGATCGCCTGGTCCACCACTGCCATCTCGTCACGATCCGCGGCAACAGCTACCGGATGCGACAGCACACCGAGCTGTGGCAGACGCTCCATGCCCCGCAGGACCCTGAGCCGGCCGCTCGTCGTCGCCGCCCTCGTCAGGAGGCCTCGACGAACTGAGGCTCGTCCCCTCGTCGATCTGTCAGATTTTCAATCGGCGGAACTGTCAGATTTTCGACCGGCGTTGACAGCATGCGACTACTGCATCAGCTCCCGGTCCAGCGATGTGATAGCCCTCCGGCAACGTGAAGCTCAGAACATTGCTCATGACGGTTCCTCCTCACCGTAGGCGAGCGACCTTTGGTCCCCGCTATGACGGTTGTCCCCACATCGACGAGGCACCACAGACTTTCTCGCGCGCTAGCTGTGAATGGCCGTTCGGGGTCGTGACATGTCGGCGCAGCGCCTTAAGCTCCGCCCGCCGAATCCGGTCGATCATGGCTTCCTCGAGATTCTTGGTGCCATTCGTGCTCCTGCACCACGGCGAGATCTTCTACCCCATCACCGAGCCGAAGGCATCTCCCGATCAAGTCGGAGTTTGTTGTCCACGCTGAATACGCCGAATGTCGTCCGCGCAATGCTCTCGGCTTTCCGGCGTTCTACTTCCGAGTTCACGACACCGCTCAGCGTCACCCGGCCGTTTTCCACCACAATGTGAATGGGCGGGTTGACCTGAATGGCATAGTTCCAGAACATCGGGTCCCGATAGATCTGGCTGGCTATCGTCAAGCGAAGTTGGTCGTCGAACGTCGAAACAGGCAGCGTTGCAATCTTGTTGTCTATCTCGCGGACACCATGCACGCGCGCGACGAGGTCAGCAATTTCAGCTGCCTTGTACGGCATCGTGACCTTACCAGTGAGCGTCACCACACCATCCCTTACACTCGCTTCGATATCGTCGTATACGGTGTAGAACACATATTGCCGAACACGCTTCGCGATCTCATTGGCGAGAGTCTGATCGTTCTCACCCTTTGTAATCGTGAGGTCAGCGATAACCGATTTCACATCGTCCGCCTTGCGCGCACGGTTGATCACTTCCTCTTTCATCCAAAGACTCGGAACCGTGCCCGCCAGCGTAACCACGCCGTCGTGAACGGAGACCTTGACCTGCGCGGGCCCAAGTTCGAGCTCGGAGAGCTTGTGTTCGACGGCTGTTCCAATTTGCGCATCCGAAAGAACGACGTAACCCTTCTGCTGAGGCACCGCAGCGGTGGGAACCCCAGACGCCAGAACCGCGCAGACGGCAAACACCATGACGGCAGACTTTGCGATTCGCATACTCCTTCCTCCTATGTGGGCTGCCAGAAGGAGCGGTTGAGTGTGCGGGGGACCGCGTACAGCCTGTGGGGAGCGTTGACAGGCTGCTGGTGGCTGCGAGGGCGCGCCAGAATCCTAGCAGGACTGGGTTCTACACAGTAGCGCGCCGAGACTCGCCGCGCAGGTCGTCGCGGTCCGCCCGAAAGGGAGTCGCTTCCCTTCGGCAGCTTGTATACTCCGCCCCTTGATTGGGGCGCTCCGACGACATCTGACGTGCGATCGCGCTGAAAAGTTTCCGTCGACGCGCTGCGTCGAACGCGGGGTCTTGAAGGTTACGCGATGGTTTGCCGATCGTGGGCAGACACAGAGCTCCCGAGCGAGCCGGTGTCAGTAGCCGCCGACTTGCCGAAAATCGATCTGGAGGCAGGGCTTTACCAGGAAACATCGCAGCCGGCCTCATCCGCCCGTCGCTGGTCGGTTTCAAAGGCACACGCCGTAAGACAGCTCGGCCGACGCTCCTTCAGTTAGTCAGCAGTGTCCTCGCGTTCCCTTTTCGCACTGTATGACGCTCCAGAATGTCGTCTGGTTTTGGCGGTCTGATTCACTCGAACTTCACGACCACGACGGTGGTGTCGTCGGTGAGGGTGCCGCCCGATCGACGCGCCGCCTCGTCTACTACGCTTTGGCAAACGTCCGCAGCGCTTCGGGACCAGATCGAACCGACATAGGCTTGAACGCCGGCGAGCTCAAAGAAGTCATCGGGCGACGGACCCGCCTCGGTGATCCCGTCTGTGTACAAGATCAGACCGTCTCCGCGGCCGAACATTGTATAGGCCTCGCGCATCGGCGTGAGCCTTGGAAATCCAAGCGCCAGGCCTGTGGCGAGCAGGGTTTCCGTGTGACCATTTGCTCGAACGACGAGCGGAGGCGGATGACCGGCATTGACGTACACCATGCGCCGTTCGGTGACGTCGATGATCCCGTAAAACGCGGTAATGAAATTGCCTTCCGGCAGCGATCGCGCCAGAAGATCGCCCATCCTGGTAAAGGTGCTCCGGGGACGGAGTTCCATGCTCACCAACGCGTGGAGCATGGCGCGATACGCGACCGCCAACAGTGCTCCGGGTAAGCCCTTGCCCTTGGCGTCGGAAATCGAGATCCCGACTTGCGACTCTGGATACGGAATGAAATCGAAAGCATCACCGCCCACCGTTTCGGCCGCCACTGATCGCCCGAACACGTCCATCCCAGTGAACATCGGTGCGGACTCGGGGCTTAAGCCCTTCAAGATGTCACGCGCGATTTCCATGTCGCGGTCCAGGCGTGACTTCCGAATCAGTTGCTCGTGCAACAGCGCGCGCTCGATCACGATCGTCGCCTGCTGTCCGAACAGTGTGACCAACTCGAGGTCCTGCTCGTCAAACGTCGACGGACCGTCCGACTCGAGCACAATCGCGCCAAGGATGCCGCGCGGAGACGCGAGCGGAACCGTCAACTGCGCGGATGTTGACGGCCGAACCGCGATATACGCGGGTTCATGCCTCACGTCGCGCACTAGTTGCGACTGTCCCGAGCGAATGACCTCGCCGACCAGGCCTGTCGTGGATGGCACCGCGAGATCGGGCGGATAGCCCCGCGTCGCTTGCGCCCTGAGGATTTCTCGGCCCGTCTCTCGGACAAAGATCGCTCCGCCGTCGAATGGCACGAGCCGGTGGAGGCTCTCGAGGAGAACCGTCAGCGTCGGCTGAAGTTCCACCGAAATGGCAACCCGGGACAACGTCTGGAGGAGAAGATTGAGTTGTTCGTTACCCGGCACGGCAGAGCCTCGTCTCTTGTAGTTTACGTGCCTTTCCAAACGTCGCCTGCCTAAACTCGTTCCCCGTGATGACCGTCAGAATTCTGTGAACACGTTCGTGCAATGCATCGAACGCCGACTACCAAGGAGACTCGAAAGGGCGGTGAGGCAACTGCCCCGTCACCATGTGGAGGACTGCGTGACCAATCCGAGGACCATCGATTGGTTACCGGTCGGCTATCGAGTGATTCGGACCGATGCTGATGACGCGGTCGAATGGGAACGCGGGTGCGGCCGGACGCTCAGTGTTGAGACGGTGACACGTTTGGCCACGAGACGCCCGGAACCAGTTGTTCCGACATCACGATGCTTGGCACGCCCGACACTGACGAGGTTCTGCCGTGATGGGCGAGCTCTTCAAGGCCAGATGTCAAAGGCGCCGACCCAGTGAAGTTCATGCGTCCAACCCACCGGCGGGGGCGCTCGACGCTTGCCTAAAACTTTTTCGTGGGTGCATTCGTCACATTTGCCGGAGGGGGTCTTCCTGGGGCCCCCCAAACCTGAAGAGCTCGGACGCCGATCTGAGCGCATCGCATAAGGCCGAGACCGTCGGTGCCCATTCGCGCGGCGCCGGGCCTCCCGGCCCACCGGCGTGCGGGTCTCAACCATACGAACGCGGCATCGTGCCGCCGAAATGCAGTGGGGTGTCCCGCTGCTGCATGGCCTTGTGACCAGGCCATGTCAAGACTAGGAAGGAGGTCAGTCATGATGAAGAAGAAGACACTCGCGATTGCGATTGGCCTCGTGGTGATCTGCCTGATTGCCGGCTTCACCGCTTGGGGCCCTCTCGCGGCTAGGAAAGCGGACGACGTCGCCAATTTGTCCACGGTGAGCTCGCCGCTGCAGGCAGCCATTCAGGCCAGCAACGTCATCCCCCCAGCGACGAGTACTATGCCGACGACGCAGACGTTGGGAAGCGGCAGGCTCTACAAGACCACCGTCGAACGACACACTGAGGGCGAGCTGACAGCCGACGATCTGCACCAAGCCTCGCTCCTCACGTCACAGTTGCTGGTGCATGTGAACGAAGCGACGGTGCAGTTGGCCGACGCGCAGGTGGACACGGCACGCAGCGAACTTGAAAAGGCTGAGGCGCTTGCGAAGGTCGTGCGCAGCCTACTGCCGGTGACAGTGGTCACGACCACGGTGAAGGATACGCATGGCAAGGACATTTACCATGACGTCCAGCGCGTGCAAGATGACGAGATTCCGATCTCTGAAGGGGATATCGCCGTGGAAGTGGTCGAACCAATTGTTGAGGCCAAGAAAGACGAGGCTTCCCTCAAAGGCGTAAAGCTGGCAGACGCCGACCTCATTCGTACCAGGGTGCTCGTGGACCTCAGCTTTGTCGAGCGTAAGTTGAAGCGCGCGACCGAACTGATGGGCAGAACGCAGGAAAGTGGCAAGCCAAAGGAGGCTGCGGCTGAACTCGCGCTAGCCCAGACCCAAGGCATCCGATTCGCTGTCCATAAAGAAGACAGTCCTTTGGTCGATGTCCAGCATGCATTGCGCTTGGCCGAACGGATGGTCCGAGAGAAGAAGTACGAGGGCGCGAAGGCAAACCTCCAACTCGCCAAGGTCCATCTCGGGACGTATCGGGCGGTGATGGATGAAACATCCGCGAAACCGGTAGCGGACCTCGAAAGGGAGATCGACACCTTGTCGACCCAACTGCGGGGGTCTGGGACTGCCGACAAGATCGGTGGAATGTGGAACCGCGTTGCTAGCTGGTTCACGAGGGAACCTGGCCAGACTCAGCAAACGACCGCGTCGACAGCGGAAAAGAACTAGATAAGAGGTTTACCAATCGCTTCGCGACCGGAGTCAAGGTATTCATCAAGTAGGCAAATGTCGAGCGCCTGGACATATCGAGTCCGGGCGCTCGGCAATGACTTAAGAATCGTGAGGACAGGAGGCCTCTGTAACGTGCGCTCGCGGCTTTTCATGACCGCCACGTTGGGCGGCATCGCTGCAACTTGGGCCGGCACGCGATTCGACGTCAAGCGTGGGCTCTCGCTCAGGTGCTTGTTTTTTGGACACGAGGACTTGGTGCGTCGCGTACCCGGTCGGCTCTACCTCGAATGTCTCGACTGTGGACGGCAGACACCGGGTTGGACAACGTCCCGGACACAAGAGGGAGCGAGCGACGGGATGCGGCCGATCAGGAATTCGCCGGCTTGTTCTGCGTCTGAGGAAATGCCTTCATCAGCCGGACGTTCGGGGAAGCCCCAACAACCAGCGAACCAGCCCGAGATGCCGAAAGCCGCCTGAGCGCTGCGACGTCCTTTACCGCATTGGAAGAAAGGAGGATTCTATGGTTCGACGCCGATTGGTCTTCGCACTTCTATTCGTGCTCATCACAAGGTTTTCGGCAGCGCAGTCTTATGCACCGGTCGTGACGATGAGCGTGACCCTACCGGACGGGCGCACGCAGGAACTGACAGCGCCCGAAAGCGGACTCGCAACGCTGCAGTTGAAGGACGGCACTGAATACGCCTTCCGCCCTACGATTCAGGACAGTTCACCGTGGAATCGGATCGTCGTCACGATCTTCAAAACAGCCACAACCAGTGCGCCAACAACTGTCCTCGGGGAGGTCGAGCTCAAGAGGGGTGGGGCCGCGGTCCAGTCCAAGACGAATCCCCCATTCAAGGTGTCGGTCCCAAAAGTGTCGCCGCCTCCGACCGAGTCGGCGAAGACACCGACGAGTTGAACGCAAAATTGCGGTGGCGACGGCGATTCGTATTCTCTTGCTGGCATTGCCGTTTGTGTTGGTAGGTGGCGTCGTCGCAACACTCACGTACGTGCTGGGCACGCCTACGGTCAGAAGGCGCGGGTAGTCTTGCAAGGCGCGGGCCGACATGATGTTCGAAGCCTTCGGATATATTGCGCGGCGTGCGGGTTCGTGCTTGTCACGACAACAGAACTCGCCGATTGGTACGCAGCTCGCCGCGCCGTCCTGATGGCTAACTCCTGAGGTATCAACTATGGCAACGCCGCGAGAATCGATTGACGCCTCACTGCGCGAGTTCCTAGCTGCCGTGGCGTCCGCGGAGGCGGGCCACGGCGCCGTGTCTGCTGCAGCGGCTGCGGGCGCGCTGGGCACATCGCTGCTCCGGATGGTCGCGGCGCTTCCTAAGACGCGTTCAGATTCCGCTACGGATCGAACGGCGCTGATTTCTGCAGACACGACCCTGACCAGCGTTCAAGAACAATTGCTCGAAACGATCGAGACAGAAACCGTCGTTAAGATCTACACTGCGCGGAACATGCCGCAAGCAAGTGCGACACAGAGGACGGAAAGGGAAGCGGCGATACAGCTTGCGCTGCGCGCCGCAGCGGACGTGCCCCTGGAGGTCATGCGACTTTGCGAACTCGGCCTACAACAAGCGCGAACCGTGGGCGGGCACTGCTCTCGTGCCGCAGCACCGGAGGTGGAGCTTGGAGTCACTCTGCTGCATGCCGGGTTCTCCGGCGCACGATCGAACCTGGAAGCTAGACTCCTTTGCGGTGAAGAAGTCGGCACCGAAGTGATTGATTCTACGTAATTCGAATCGCCCGCCGGTGTTCGAATGCACGCTTTCTCCTGGCGGAATGCGATCACGCGTACTACACTGCGCGCGTGATCGTCCCTCAAAGGAGCGTGCATGGTTCGACGACGACAGCTGGAGCGCAGTCTCTTCGAAGTGTTGTTGCCCGATGGGCACAAGCTGTGGCCCGACTGGTTGCGGCGGATCGACACGCTGCTCGAGGACGAAGCCGTGATTGAGGTGGTCGCCCTGGCGCTGGAAGCGCGGTGGCCGCAGAGTCGCCGCCGCGGGCGCCCCGGGACGCCAGCGGAGATCGTCCTGCGGATGCTGGTCCTGAAACACCTCTTCGACTGGAGCTATGACGAGCTCGAGCGCGAGGTGCGCGCCAATCTGGTCTATCGTGCGTTCACGCGAATCGACGCGGACGAAGTGCCCGACGCGAAGACGATCCTGAAGATTGCGCGGGTGCTCGGCCCCGAGACCGTGGCGCAGCTCCACCAGCGGGTCGTGGACGTCGCGAAGCGTGCGGGGGTGACGCGCGGCCGCCGCTTTCGCATCGACACCACGGTCGTAGAAACCAATGTGCACTATCCGACCGACAGCACGTTGCTGCAAGACGGGGTGCGGGTGCTGACGCGCACCCTGCAGCGGGCGAATACCGCCTTGGGCGATGCTCGCGGGCGAGTCCGCAACCGCCAGCGCAGTGTGACGCGCGGCGTGCTTACGATCGCGTATCAGGCGCGATCGCCCAAGACGCGGGCGGCTCTTGAGCAGAGCTATCGCCGGCTGATGGCCACGACGCGCGCGGTGGTGCGGGATGCGGACACCATGATTCGTCGGCTCGGCCAACGGCGGCGCACGGCGACCACGGCAACCGTGGGGATTCTCGAGCGCGCTCAACACCAGCTGCAGCAGATGCGGCCGCTCGTCGCGCGCGTGCTGGCCCAAACCCGCGCACGGATCCTGGGCGGGGACACGCACGTGCCGGGCAAAGTCCTGAGCGTCTTCGAACCGCACACGGAAACCATTCGCAAAGGCAAGATCTCGAAGCCGAACGAGTTCGGCCAGTTGGTCACGATTCAAGAATCGGAACACCAAATCATCACGGCGTACGAGGTGCACGACCGACGGCCGGCGGATGTCACACTGTGGACGCCGGCCCTGGATCGACATCAGGCGATCTTCGGCTGCGCGCCTGCTATCGCCGCTGGCGATCGGGGCTTCAGCTCGGCGGCCAACGAACAGGCCGCCACCGATCGCGGCGTCCGACGGGTGATCTTGCCGCGGCGCGGCCCGAAGTCCGCCACGCGGCGCGCGTATGAACGGCAACGCTGGTTCCGTCGCGGGCAACGGTGGCGCGTCGGGTGCGAAGGGCGCATCAGTGTGCTCAAACGCCGACACGGACTCCGTCGCTGCCGCTATCATGGCGCGGACGGCATGGCTCGCTGGGTCGGCCTCGGGGTCATCGCCGACAATCTGATCAACACCGCCACCTTCGTGAATGCGCGGGCGGCCGCATAGGCGAGCGGCCATGAATCGAAACAACCCTGCGTCGGAAACCCTGCTCACTCGCGGGACAGCGTTCCCGCAAGGTCATTTCTTCACCGGAAAGTAGACTCAGTAGCCTAACGGACGTCCTCTATACAACCGCGATCGTGGAAGAGATCGCTCGTCTGAGCGAGGAAGCGACAACCGCCGCGAGTGTCGCGGAAGCATCGGTGCAGGTTCCGCCGGCGTGAAGCAAGAATGGTGAACGGCCATGGCAGTAGCAGGTTGCCACTGCCTCAGGTAGCGGTTCCGGAGACCGGTGTACAACTTGAGCATGGCCGCCGAATCGCCACCGAGTCGTTCGTCGAGGAGGACTGTTTGGGATTCGAACCGTCGGGCAGCCCTAAACCGCTATATCTCAAGAGGTTGCATCAACGCTGATGGGCTGGCTGGGTGTCTGGGACGATTTTCGCAACTGGCTGCTGACGGCGGCATAAGAGCCCTGACAACCAAAGCGATTGGTCTGGTCGGCGGATGAGCTGGCTGGTGGCTCTGGAATCAAACTGAGCAACGCGTCTAGATCGGAGGCCGCATCAGGTGATGGTCGGTCTTCGCCTGGAACGCATGCGCCAGGAGAAGGAGTTCCGGCTCGCCGAACAACTTGACATGAAATTCGACCGATACGAAACGTCTGACACGACGTTCCGTGTCTACGGCCCGACACCGCGATCGCGACCGGCCGCCTCCGGCGTAGCCGTGTGATGAATGGTACGACGGCCGACGACGACTGGAGGTTCACGAAGGTGTACCTTCGTTGCGCGCGCCGCTGGCAAGTGGTTTCCTTCCACGCGTCAAATACCGCGCCAGATAGACTGAGATTAGATGTCTGTTTAACGGTGATCTGCGGCTCAGCACCGCCTTATCCCTTAGCGGCGCGGTGTCCCTGTTCTACGTGACCGGCGATGCAAGAATAATGTGGCTACCGCGTAACTCGAAAGACCGACGCCAATCAGGACGCCAATGAGTAGCGGACTCGAAGCCGGTGTCTGAGCGCCCGTGGCCGCGGTAAGGGTCATGCAGAGAAGGCTCACCGAAAGGGGAATGAGTTCTCGCATTGGAAGGCGCTCCGGTTCTCAGGCGATTCCGCCCTGCGGGATGGACATCAACTCTGACGCGACTCCAGTATCGTTCATATCGCGATTCACCGTAAGCGTACGCGCTTGGTCGATGGTCCATTCAACGCTGTTCACCTTGAATGCCTCAAGCAATCGGCGAGCTGCTGAACCAAACGCCGATGGGTAACTCCAAACTGCACGTCTTGGACAGACTTACCGACGGCACTCTCGGCGAGGTGCGGGAAAGCGAACGTGGTCAGAGCCGCACATACGAGCATCCAAGCCTTGTGTCGCTGTAGCGCATCTGATTTGAAGATCGCGGCGAGAGAGTCAAAATGGTCCAAGCCAGTCGGCGGGAGCCTGGTGCCCACGGCCGGGCCCTGCAAGCTTTCCCATTGAATCAGCCGGATTCGTCGCGGGTCTCGCATGATGACGCCGACACAAGCGATCAGTGAGGAGACGGGATCATCTCCATTCCAATTCGCTTCTCGGAAAATGTCGGAGATGACGCGGGCCAGGACCTGTTCAAAGAGCGCGTGTTTGGATCCGAAATAGTAGTAAAGCATCGCTCGATTGATGCCGGCGCGGTGAGCAATCCTGGCCGTTCGGGACCCGGCAAAACCGTGGGCTGCGAACTCGTCGGTCGCCGCTGCCAAGATCTTCTGACGGGTCAAATCTGCCGATCTCCGCGCGGCAGGAGCCTGCGGACGGGTGTGCGGCTTGGTGACACCCTCTGTCCCGGCAGCTAACGTTGAAGACTTTCCACGCCCGGCAACAGTCAAATGCGACGGCATATTGAACAACGGTACAATGGTAAGCTGTCGGCCTCAACCTTGGCAAGGAGGCGCAACATGATCTGGCGGATACTGGCGACACTGCTCGGCGTACTCTTCCTGTTCGCTGGAGGGACCAAGCTGATGGGAACGCAAATGCATCTCGAACACTTTGCGCAGTGGGGCTACCCGTCCTGGTTCCGCCTGTTTGTCGGTGCTTGGGAGGTAGGGTTTGGCCTGCTGATCCTCGTTCCTCGATATTCGTTCTACGCCGCGGTGTTTCTGGCAGTCGGGATGATTGGGGCTGTCTACACCGAGTCGTTTCGCGGCACGCCGGCGATGGCCATTACCCCGGCGGTCCTGCTCGTCTTGCTCGCACTCGTCGCCTACCGGCGCAGGCCGGGTCGTCGACCGGCCGGCATCGCCGCCTCCTGAGGAACGAGAATGGGGCGCTTTGCGAACATCGGTCGCCGGCAGATTCGCCTGCGCCGGATAATGGGGTTCACTTCAGCCGCCGCGGCCGCCTTGCTCGGCTTCGTGCTGGTGGGTTACGAGGCGCCGCGCTGGGCGCGCCTTGTCGTCTTCCTGCCTCTCTGGATAGCGGGTCTGGGTTTGCTGCAAGCTCGCGAAAAGACGTGACTCGCGCTCGCTGCACGCGGGACGTGCAACCTCGATCACGGTGAGCAACCCATTGCCGACGCCGGCGAGCGCGAGACGCTACGCCGTCAAGCCCGCGCGATCCATCGGCGCGCGTTGTTGCTGGCGGCCGTCCTCACCGTGGTGGCGCTGCTGCTGCCATGAGGCGAGCTTGAACCGCCGCCTTGGCCTCCTGGCGGCACCACCGAGGGCCGACAAGTCAGGGATCATTCCGTCCGCGTCCCCCGTTTTGGCCGCGGACTTGGCTCGCCAGGATGTCGGAGTTTTGCGATTCCTTGATTGCGCACGTATTGGTGTTATGGGCCACGAGATCCGCCCCGGGGGGAAGGTACGTTACGCTACGCCGGAATGAACGCGCGCGTGGTTACGGCGCTCGCTACCGTGCTGCTGGTCGGCTGGCAGGTCAGCCTGAAGGCTCAAGTGGCCGCCGCGTCTGCCGCTGTGCCAACGCCCGTGTTCACGACCGACATCGCGCCGATCATTTCCGCCAACTGTGTGGGCTGCCATCGGCACGGCGGTGATGCACCCTTCAGTCTTGCGACATTTCAAGATGTGCGGCGGCGAGCGTCACAAGTCGCCGCCGTCACGCGCAGCGGTTTCATGCCGCCGTGGAAGCCTGCGGCCGGAGTGGGGGACTTCGTCGGAGCGCGAAGGCTGAGTAAAGCGCAGATCGCGCTGCTCGAGCAGTGGGCGGCGTCGGGAGCGCCAGAGGGCCCGCCCGCGGATCTGCCGCGCGCCCCGAATGACGTAACCGGATGGTTACACGGCGAACCGGATCTCATTTTGGAATTGCCGCCGTACGTGCTGAAAGCGGACGGGCGCGACGTGTTTCGCAACTTTGTCGTGACGGTGCCGGGTACGGGAACGCGCTTTGTGCGGGGGGTCCAGTTTCGACCGCGGACTCCCGGCGTGCATCACGCAAACATCCGCATTGATCGCACGCCGGCCTCGCGGCAGTTGGACGACTCGGATCCCGCGCCTGGGTACGAGGGTTTGCTCCTTCACTCGGCCAATTACCCCGATGGTCACTTTCTGGGGTGGACGCCGGGCCAGGCGCCGGCGCCGGCGTCAGGCGACATGGCCTGGCGGTTGGACGGTAATTGGGACCTCGTCGTCCAGCTTCACATGCGTCCCACCGGCGCGGTGGAAGACGTCCGACCGGTGATTGGCCTGTACTTCACTAACAAGCCGCCAAAGCGAACTCCGTCGATTATCAGACTTGGGCGGCAGGACCTCGACATTCCCGCGGGAGCCACTGACTATCGAGTGAGCGACACGTTCACATTGCCGGTCGCCGTGCAGCTGTATGCGATTCAACCTCACGCGCACTATCGCGCGAAAACCGTGAGCGCCTGGGCGGCGCTGCCGGATGGCTCCCGTCGTGCGCTGATGCGGATCGACGACTGGGACTTCTATTGGCAAGACCAGTATCGTTACGCTTCTCCCGCATGGCTGCCGGCCGGCACGACGCTCAACATGGAATACCGCTTTGACAATTCGGTGGCGAACCCCCGCAACCCGAACTATCCTCCCGAGGGCGCGTCATGGGGCTGGCGCTCGGTGGACGAGATGGCCGATGTGTGGTTTCAAGTGCTGGCGGCGTCCCCGGACGCCCGCGTGCGGCTCCAGGCTGAAGTGGACAGGAAGATGCTCACAGAGGACGCTATAGGCGGAGAACTCCTGCTGAAGCGAGAGCCGAATCACGTGCCCCTGCGCAACGACACGGCCCTCATCTATATGAAACTCGGAAAGCCGGAGCAGGCCGTCACGCATTTTCAGGCCGTGACGCGCCTCGATTCGCAATCCGCCACCGCGTGGTACAACGAAGGCGTCGCGCTCGAAGCGCTCGGCGCATCTGCCCGAGCAGCAGATCGCTACGGACGGGCGATCCAGTTGGATCCCGGCTATTCCGCGGCGCACAACAACTTGGGCAGCGTGTTGGTGCGGCAGGGCCAGTTAGAAGCCGCTCGGCTGCAGTACGAGCATGCGATCCGGTCGGATCCGCGAAACGCCGAAGCGCACGCCAATCTGGCCATGGTGTTGTTGGTGCGGAGGGCGCCGGACGCGGCCCTCGCGGAGGTGCACGAAGCTCTGCGTCTGCAACCCGACCGCCTGTTGAAGCTGACGCCGTTTGTCTGGCTGCTCGTCACGCATCCCGACGCAGCGATTCGGCGTGCGGACGACGGCCGCGCGCTCGGCGAGCGCATCGTCGCCGCCACCGGCCGCCGCGATCCGTCGGCGCTCGACGCGCTCGCAGCCGCCTACGCCGCGCTGGGCCGTTTTGACCACGCGATTCAAACGTCCACCGAGGCTCTTGCCGTACTCGCTGATTCAGAATCCGACCGCGCCGCCCAAATCCGCAGCCGAATCGCCCTCTACCGCGCGCGCCAGCCATTTACGCTGCCACAGTAGCTTGACCCTGATGAGAAACGCCCGCGTTATTGGTTTCGCTCGCGCTCACGGCCTTCTCGGGTAATGGTCCAGAAGCCCAGCCGCTCGCACGCGCTACTCGTGGAGGACGAGGAAGCCATTCGCGACTTGATTGGCTTTCACCTCGATCTGGCGGGGTTCGACTGCACCGCCGTGGCTGACGGGAACGAGGCGCTCCGCACGGCGACCCAGCGCCAGTTCGATGTGATCGTCCTGGATGTCGTGCTGCCAGGCATTGACGGCATCACGTTGTGTCAGGCGATTCGCCGCAGAGGTCCGAATCGGGAAGTGCCGATTCTGATGCTCACCGCGCGGCGCGAAGAGTCGGATAAGGTCATCGGGCTCGAAAGCGGCGCCGACGACTATTTGACGAAGCCATTCGGCGTCCGGGAGCTTTTGGCGCGCATGAACGCGCTGATGCGCCGGCCGCGGAGTACCTGGCGGTCGGCGCCGCTCACTCGCGAGCAACCCATCGTGTCGCTTCTCGGTGTCACGGTCGATCCGATGCGCCATCGAGTTGTGTGCGACGACCAGGTAGTCGCCCTCACGCCACAGGAGTTCAGCCTGCTGTACCTCCTCGCGTCAAATCCTGGGATTGTGTACGAGCGGGATGAACTTCTCGGGCGCATCTGGCACGGCGAGGTGTTCGTCACGACCCGCGGCGTCGATACCCTCGTGAAGCGGCTGCGCCGAAAGATCGAGAAAGACCCGAGCCAGCCAACGAGAATCATCACGGTTTGGGGTTCAGGCTACAAATTTGGCGAGCTGTGATTCCGGGGGCATCAATGCGTAGTGGAAGGTGGCGGCTCGGGTTGTACGGCCGCATCGCCCTGGGCTGTATTGCCCTCATTGCCGTCGTCCTGGCCATTCAGGGAGCGATCTTCGTGTGGCTCGTCGATCGCTCGAACGACGAGAACATGAGAGAACAGGCTCAGAGACTCGCACTGACTCGTGCGCTGAGCGCGCAGCTCTCCCACGAGCTCCAGACGATGCCTGACTTGAATCTGACGGCGCGAATCTCAGAGTTGGGACGAGGCGAGCGTGTGTTCGCGATCCTGAAGGATGGCCGAGTGATCGGCTCACGCCCTCCCCTGTCCGTGATCGACGTCGTCATCACGGAATTTCACCGGCTCCGTGACGACGACCCGATACCCGCAAGCTGGGAGATAACGCAGTACGCCGGCAGACCGCTGACGGTGAACGGAAAGGCGATCGGCGTGCTGGGCACCGTGCCCCGCACGCCGCTCGAGCGCTTCGGCCCGCAGGTGCTGGCGATTGGCCTTGGGCTGCTGACCATCGGGACACTCGTGTCATCGACCGTCATCGTCGGACCGGTCCGGTCCCGGCTGCGAGACTTGCAGCGTGCCGCCGATCGGCTGGGACAGGGTGACCAGACGGCGCGGGCGCGGGAGGACGGCTCCGACGAAGTCGCCGAACTGGCCCTCGCGTTCAATACGATGGCCGACGAACTGGGGCAGCGCGCAAGCGCGCTTGAGGTGTCCGACCGCCTTCGCCGTCAATTGATTGCCGACGTGTCACACGAACTGATGACGCCGCTGACCGCCGTGTTGGGACACCTCGAAACACTCACTATGGATGAGGTGCGCCTCGACGATGCGCAACGGATGAAGCAAGTCGATATCACGACGCGCGAAGCTCGTCGCCTCGAACGGCTGATCGGCGACCTGCTCATCGCCGCCCGGCTGGAAGCCGGCGGGATCGAACTGGACGTCCAGAACATCTCGACTCGGGAACTCTTCGAGCAGCTCGCCACTCGTCATGAATACGAATGTCGAACCAGGCAAGTGAGGCTCGTGACCGTCGTTGCGCCAGGCGCTGATACCTTAGCCGCCGACCCGTTCCGCATCGATCAGGCTCTGGATAACCTGATAACGAACGCCCTGCGTCACACGCCAAGCGGGGGCGTCATCGAGCTAAAGGCCAGTAAGGATGAGCAGGCCATCGTCCTCGAGGTCTCGGACTCAGGTGAAGGCATTCCGCCCGAGCACTTGCCGTTCATCTTTGACCGATTTTATAAGGCGTCATCGACCAAGGGCATTGCCTCTCGCGGCAGCGGGCTCGGCCTGTCGATCGTCAAGGCGATCGTCACGCGCCACGGTGGGCGCGTCAGCGCGACGAGCACGCCCGGCGCTGGTGCAACCGTGAAGATAAAAATGCCCGCACCGGTGGCGATGCCGGCCGCCTGATGTGGCGGACGTTCCCGGCTAAGCACCGGTGCGGGCAACGGGGAATCGACGCGTCGCTCAGATCATCATTTGGTGACGGTCACAGTGACCTCGCCGTCCGCGGTCAGGGAACCGTCATCCGCTCGCGAGCGGATGACGTAGACCCCGGGCTCGTAGAAGGTCACCTGCACGGATACCTTGCCGTCGGCCGGCATGTCTGGCGGGATCCAGACGGGTGCCCACGGCGAGTTGGCGCCCGTGCGCGTGTCTTCCCACGGCATGATCTGGTCTGGCGAAAAGGTCACCTTCCCGGCCCCGCGGTACACGAACCACGTCACATGAAGACCCACGTTCTTGCCGACCGTGGCGCGGGAGGGCGGTAGCGTCGCGCGGTTCACGCGAATTGGATTTTCCTGGTTGGGCGTCGCGGCAGCAGTGTCGCGGCGCGAGCCCACGTTCGACACCGCCGAGCCCGACACTCCCAATCCCCTCCGCTTGGGAATGCCGTCGTCGGTGACCACCGCGGAGAGCGTGACGGGCTCGCCCGCCTTGGCGGTGAGCGACTTCCTCCCTTGCACTTCGAGCATGGGCGGCTTGTTGGCACGCACCTCGGGGCTGCTGGAACCCGCGCCCAACGCCCCGGTCTCGGACGCGCGAACGATGTCGTCGATCTTGTAGTCGATGCGCAGGGTCGCGTACGCCTTCTCGGTCTTGCCCTTGGTGGTCAGCGTCCAGATGAACTCGTTCTTTTCGGTAAAACCCTTCGGCACTGGCACACGGAAGATGAAGCGGTTGCGGCGCGGCAGAAAGTGCGTGGGCTGCCCCTGGTCCGCGGCGCCGATGTTGAAGCCGTTGTCCGGGCCGACCGGGACGTCGATCTCTTCCTCCCAGTTGCGGTTCATGTAGCCGAAGACGAAATAGAGCGCGCCGTCGGCCGCTTCTTCCCACCCCTCGTAGGCCGGCGAGACGTTTTGCCCGCGCGAGTACGACAGCGACTGGGCCTCCGCAGAGACGGCTGCCGCTAGGACGAGCGCCGCGATACCCGCGCGCATTACTGTTGCTGCCTCGGTGCGGCAGCCGGCGGCTGCGGGAGGACGTTACACAGCGGACACCCGATCACCACGCTGTTGCGCGTGAGGTTCAGCTTGTCGCGGCGCGCGGCCATTTCGGCCTGGAACTGCTCGTCGGTGAGCGTCACCCGGTTGCCGAGGTCGATGAACATGTTGGCCACAGACCGGTTGCCCGACCCCTGCCAGTTGCGCGGATCGGGAATGTTCTTGTTGGACGGCGAGTTGTCCATGTAGCCGATGATGTGCAGGATGGTGTCCTTCGGTAGCAGGGGCGCCGAGTCGTCTTCGTAGTTGTAGCCGCGCACCCAGTTATGGTCGTAGCCGACGCAGTTGATGGTCTGGATGTTGTAACCCCAGATGGCCTCGAGACACATGCGGGCGCCGGGCGCGTGCAAGTGGGGCTCGAACGAGAGGATCTTGGTGTTCTCCTTGAGCAGCGCATACGCGTGCAGCTCCTGGCCCGATTCCATCGGCTTGATGTCGATGTCCACGCCGTTGCCGAGGGACGTGAGTGAGCGCCCGTACTCGGGCTTGTAGCCCTTCGGCATGAACTTGAACGCGACCTCCAAGTGTGAATTGGTGTCGCGCCCGTTGGAGTGGAGGTGCACCGAGTCGGACACGATGCTGGAGCCGGCCTTGAGGAGGCGGGCGGACTTCGAGTCGAAGAAGTCGGCTTCGCGGCCCACCTCGTGCACCGGCCAGAAGGTGCTGCCAGGAGCCAGGAGGTCGGCGGGTCCGGAATCGGGGCCAATCACCTGGGTACTCCAGATCATGTGATGGAACACGTAACGCCCTCCCACGGTCTCGCGGCCCGCGCCGCTCGCGGGCACGTCGTTGACTTCCTTGACCTCGACCGCCGCGACGTAGCGATCTTCGGTGAGGCCGGTGGGCACCGAAGGAATTTCGCCCCACCAATCGGGCGCCGTACCCTTCACCAAGAAGTTGGTTGTCTTCACGACCAAGTCCGGCGTGCCAATCTTCCACTTGGTGGCATCGTTCCAAGTCCGCGGCGGGGGCATGTCGGCCGGGTTGCCGCGGGGCGCGCCACTATCGGCCCACTTCGCGATCTTCGCTATCTCCTCGTCGCTGAGCGACGGGTCGTTCTTGAAGTGCTGGATGCCGATGTTCTTCTCCACGTACCACGGCGGCATCACGCCCGCCCTGGGGCCCACACCCGTGCGCTGCTTGATGGCGCGCGCCCACGGCCGGACCTCGTCGTAGGTCGTGAGACTCATGGGCGCCACGCTGTCGGCGCGGTGGCAGTTCTCACAGCTCCGCTGCAGGATGGGGGCGATATCCTTCGTGTAAGTGACCTCGTCGCGCACCGCGGCCGCCTCGACGCCAGATCCAACGGCGGTCGCCATCCCCACCGCCGCGATCAGCGCAACCGCACTGCCGACCATCAATCTCGACGCATACCTTGTGAGCATCATAAAGAAACCACTCCTTCAAACACCCGATCTGAACACGGCCATAACATCCACTGGTCCCGAACGCGGCCCGGTCCAGGCCCGACGGCCGCGTGACTCCAGCCCTCTTAGAAGTCGAACTGCGCGCCGACTTTGAGGAAACGGCCAACCAGCACTTGCGTGGGCCGCTGCCAGTTTGGCCCGTACGTTGTGTTCACGGTGATCACTGGACTGGCGTTGAGCGCGTTGTACACGTCCGCCATGAGCCGCAGCCGTCCCTGGCCCTTCACGGTCATCAACTTCGAGAAACGGAGGTCAATCTGATTGAGCCGGTCCCCGAACAACGTGCCGGGCTCGACGAGCGCGACCGTGTAGGTGGATGAGCCGGCGAGGTTTCGGCCCAGCGAGGGGCTGATGCTGGCGTTGGTGGCCGACCAGTTCGCCTGGATCTCACGCCCGGGCAGACTCTGCAGTGCCACGCTGACCTGCAGGTCCCAGGGAAGCGTGTAGCCGGCCATGACCTTGTACTGCGTCGTGAACGGAGTGTCCCAGGAGCAATACTGCGAGTAGGTCGCCGTATTCGCCGTTCCGGCGTTGGTGATGTAGCCGTTGACGAACTGCCCCGGGTTGTCGATCGCCTGGCAATTCGAAAATTCGTAGCGTCCCGTGCTGATCCCGCCCTGGGCGAACAACTTGGTACCGATCCGGGCATTGACATTCAGATCGACGCCCTGCCAGACTTCCGTGCGGGCTTCGGAGGACTCGTTAGAGGTGACGAAGTTGTTGACCTGTCCGGCCTTGCTGGGCACCACGTCGTAGAGCCCGCAAATCCGCTGACCGCTCGTCGGCAAGCGCGAATCCGTCGGGACGGTTACGCAGAACTCTTGAAAGTCTGCTGGCGTCACCGCCAAGTTATCGGTGGAGGTGAAGTTCCCTTGGACGCGGCGGAAGTAGCTCACGTCCGCACCCACTCGCGGCAGAATTTCGTGCTGCACGCCGAGCGAGTACTCCCAATTGTTCCGGCGCACGCCCCATCCGGCACGGATCGCGTCATCGATCACGCTTGCCACTGTCGGCGAGCCCACCGGGCCCGGGCTGTGCGCGCCGCTCAACTCATTCGGCTGCGGGATGAAATCACCGTTCGTATCCGTCCAGTTCTGCGTCGCCGAGTTGATGCTGGTGGTAATCGGGTTCACCGACGCGGCGAAACTCGTCGCGGATTGCTGGACGTAGCGGTTGACGGTGGCCTTCAGGGCCGTCTTGCCAGTCCCGAACACGTCGTATACCAAACCGAGGCGCGGCTCGATGTCCTTCCAGTTCGGAACGTTCGCGATCTTGCCCCACTGGCGCGCCGGGACCCATGTGCCGGCGCGCGCCTCCTGGGCCGGAACCGACTGGTTCATGTAGTCGAACCGCACACCGAGGTTCAGCGTGAGCCGCTTCATTGCCCAGGTGTCCTGGGCAAACAGGCCAAGGTCGGCCTCGAGGTTTTCACGTTGGTCATAGGGCGTCGCGTACTTGCGGATAGCAATCGGCCGGCCGTTGTTCAAAATCAGCTGCGTATCGTTGGCGGTCATCCAGTTCTCGACGAGGCGCTCGCCCTCGACCAGCGTCGCGCCGAACTTCATCTGGTGCGAACCCGTGACGTAGTTGACCGACGCTCGCCAGTTTCGGGTTTCTGAGATGTTGTAATTGAATGGCGCCCCGAACGCACGGTAGGTGATGCCGGTCGCGGTGTCGGTCACGCCGTACCCTTCTGAGGTCAGGCGGCCCGTCGTCGGGTCAACCTGGACGCCATCGTCCTGCGGGAGCCGGGTCCAGTTGGTGCTCAGATTTGAGAATCCGGCGCTGAACATCAGCCGCGAGCTGACGGTGGCCGTGTAGGACACCGTACCGTACCAGTTCCACGGCAGATCCTGCACGGGGCTTGCTTCGCCCGCTCGTGTGGCGCTGACCGTCCAATGGCAAGTGCAGCGCGGCTGGTTGTCATAGTAAACGGCAAGCTTGTTCTTCGCATTCACTTGCCAGGTCAATCGCAGGTTGTGGCTGCGCAGTTCCTGATCATCATAGGCCTGGCGATTTGGATCCGGATCGTATGCGTAGTCGAAGGGATTTCCCTCGTAGAAGGCATCCGCTCGAAGGTTCTGGTATCCCCACACCCGGTGGGCGGTAAAGAACCACAGTGTGTCCCGTTTGATCGGGCCCCCGAGGGCGAAGCTGCTGTCGTAGATCTTGTTCACGCGATCCGGTGCCCGCACGCCTTGAGCCTTGAGCTTGTCGGTGAAGTTGCTGGCGGTCATCGATTTATTCGCGAAGTTGCCGAACACCAACCCGGAGAACCGGTTGCCGCCCTCTTTGGGGATCACGTTGACCCGCACACCGCCGCCGGCGGATTCAGCGGAGCTGGCGCCCACTTCAACCGTCACCTCTTGCGTCGAGGCGTCGTTTGACGACACGCCGGTCGAAGACGTGTCACCGAGCAGCAGGCCCAGTCGCATGCCGTCCATTTCCACCACTTTGTCGCCCTGCGCCCCGCCGTGGGCGGCCAACGCGTTCTGCTGCTCGCCAGCTGAGCCACCCACGTCCGACGTGGAGCTCGTCACGCCGACCGTGAGGATGCTGAGCTGTGACCAGCTTTTGCCCGTCGGGATGGCGTCGATTACGTCCTTGGAAATCACGCGTTGCCTGGTCACGCTCTGCACGTCGACGACCGGTGTGGCGCCAGACACCGTGATCGTTTCTTCGAGGGCGCCGAGCTTGAGCTGGGCGCTGATGTTCGCGGCGAAACCGGCGCCCAACTCGATATTCTCGCGTTTCACGACCGAAAATCCGGTCAGAGTGAAGGTCAAGGCGTAGGTGCCGGGCCGCAACTCGACAATGGCATAACGGCCGCTGCTGTCGGTCACCGCCGTGCGTGTGCCTTCAATGAGCGCCGGACTGCTGGCATCAACCGTCACCCCGGGAAGAACCGCGCCCGACGAATCGGTTACCACGCCCGAAATACTGCTGCTCTGTGCCCACACCGTGCACGGCATCATTGCAAAGACAAAGGCAAGACCCCGGGTATGTCGCGCCACACACTGCATAATCGTTGACCTCTCAAGTCGAGGACGCGTGATCGCCTTCCGCAAAGGAAGACAAAGAGAGACAAGAACTCCGAGTGCGGGAGGTTACTACGAACAAACGTGACAAAAAAAAGACAAATAAGCGACAAAACACCGTCTCGAAGCGGTCAGATGGCGGTCCGGCTTTGGGCCAAGCGCGATTAGTTGTCCACTGCGAATGACACGGCAGCCATCTGCCGGTCCCACATCAAGGCGAGGCGGCCGCCGACGTCTGACATGTCGAGAAACGACCAGGTGAGCTGGTCCATCGAGAACGGGAGTGTCGAGAGCGTCATCGGCGCGCGCACGACGTCTCTATCCGGCGTGTATCGGAAGGCGCCCCAGAGTTGCTCGCGGTTGCCCGGATTGAAGACGCGTTGCGGCTGCCACGCGGACACGATCAATGTCCAGTGGTCCGGCTGGAGGTCGATGAATAAGGAGTACCCGCCCGGCTCGACGGTCTTGCCGTTAATGACGAGCGGCACCTGGGTCATGAGATACGTGGACACGTCCGCGCCCGCGCGCCAGACGGGGGCGCCCGCAGCCAGACGCTTGCCATAACTCTTGCCCGATCCCCACAAATCGCGGGACCGCTTGATGGGACCGCCGTAACTGACCTCGATCCATTTTCCGCCCAGATAGACGGGTTCGGCACCCACATACCGCCCGCCAATCTCCGTGGCCGCGTGGGCGTCCGGGCTCGCCTTCTTCTGCTGTGCCGCGGCGATCGTGCCGCCGAGAACGACGGCCAACCCAAGGATCGTGATTCGCAACATTGTGGACTCCTCTTCGCGGAACGTCTTGTGGAGCGCCGGCGATGGCCACCACCGTTATCCCTTTTGCTCGGCCGTTTCCGGCACCGGTCCGTCAACATGGGCAACGCGAGCCCGCAGTGGATTGCTGCAGTGCGGGCGCACTCTCGTCTTGCCATGGGGCTTCTGCCATCTTGCCATCTTCTGGCTCCATTTTTGCCGCGCCGTCGTCCCACTGACGTACGCCCGTCACCCCCGGCTTGTAGACTGCGCTCCGGCCGTACAGCCAAGAGAGAGGCCTGCCTTGTCACACACACGTTCCCTCGTTCGGTTGTCCCTCATCAGCCTTCTCGCTTCGTGCATCTGTGGACTTTCAGGCGCCGCCCTCCAGGCGCAAGGCCAGGGTGCGCCCGCCACGATCTCCGGCCGGGTGGCCGACGAAACTGGAGGCGTGCTGCCCGGCGCCACCGTGGTACTTCGCGACGCCAAGACCGGCCGCGAGCGCGTGGTCGTGACCGACGCTGGCGGTCGGTTCACGGCGAATCAGTTGCTGCCGGGGTCGTACACGCTCACGGTCACACTCTCGGGCTTCGCGACGCTGACCCGGGAAGCGGTGGATGCGGGCGAGGGCAGGCAGTCGCGCCTGGATCTGGTCCTCAAGGTCTCGGCCCTCCAGGACCAAGTGATCGTCCGCGGCACGGCGCTCAACTACGCCAGGTCGATCGCGGGCAAGCGCGCCGCCGACGGCGTCGTGGACATGTTCAATGCCGACGAAATCGGACGTCTCCCGGACAAGAACATCGGCGAAACGCTCAACCGCATTCCCGGCGTGTCGATGCTCCTCGAAAAAGGAGAGGGCCGGTTCGTCCAGATCCGCGGCATCAGCCCGCGCCTCAACAACGTCACCATCAACGGTATGGCGCTCGGTAGCGGCGAAACGGAAAGCGGCGGCCGCCTGGCGCCGCTCGACGTGATTGGCGGCGAGCTGCTGAGCGGCGTGCAGGTGTTCAAGACGCCGACGCCCGACATGGATGGCCAGGGCATTGGCGGCACGCTCAACCTCACCACCAAGCAGCCGTTCGATTTTGCCAGGAACTTCACGGCGCTCGTCTCGACGCGGGGTGGTCTTGAGACCATCGAGAAGATCTCTCCGGCCGACACCAAGGAAGTGCCCTACACGATGGACGCCACGCTCACCGGCAAAGTGGCGAACGGCAAGGTGGGATGGCTGGCAGGCGGGTCGTTCTCCAACCGCCGGACGCCGCTGCTGGGCATCTACAACGACGACTGGCGGCCGGTCACCTTCGGCGGCGCCACCATCTCGTACCCGACCAATGTGAAGAACAACGTCACCGTGACGGCCCGCGAGCGCATCAATATGAACGGCGCCATCGAGTTCCGCCCCAACGCGTCGTCCACGTTCTTCGCGCGGTTGTTTTCCGCGCGATGGGACGAGCTGCAGCTTCGCAACCGCTTCGACCAGGGCCTGGGCAACCGGCTGACCGCCGTGGACGGCGCGTCCGGCGGCACCATTGCGGCCAATCGCGTGCAGGTGAACCTGCGCAGCGAGCGGCCGCTCAAGAAGCTCAACTCCCTGGCTCTCGGCGGCAGCTACCAGGTGGGCCGGTGGAGCGTCGACTACATCGGTCAGCGCAACGACAACTCCGTGGATGAGCCCAACGACAACTGGGAATTCCGGTCCGGCACCACCACCTTCGGCCCCGACACGTTTCGCATCGAGGAGAGCGGGGCGGTGACAACGACGTCGACCGGACGGGACCGCCAGGATCCGGCGTTCCAGACCTTTCGCCGGGTCCGCTATTTTGAGCGGCTCACCGGCGAAGACGGCTACGCCGGCGCCGTTGACGTGCGGCGCGACACGCTCTTCGGGGGCTCGAAGCCGGGCTTCGTGAAGGCGGGCGCCAAGTTCACGCGCACCAATCGGACCACCGCGGTGTCGCAGGCCACCTACGGTATTGGTTCGCTTAACTGGACCGCCGCCGAATCGCCGTCGCTCACTCGAGGGGGTTTCGCCAATCCCGTCCCGCTCCAGTCGGTGCCGAACCTCTGGCTTGACCTTGACGGTCTGAACGGGTTCTTCCGCACCAACCGCAACGACCCCCGCTATTTCGTGCTGAATGAGCAAGACACCTACAACAGCGAGTACCAAAGCGACTTCTCGCTGCGGGAGAACGTGGTGGCGGGCTACGTGATGGGGAAAGTCGACCTTGGCCCGGTGATCCTGGTCGGCGGCGTGCGCGTGGAGACGACCGACGTCGAGTCGTCTGCTTTCACCATGGTGACGCAGGGCTCGCAGCTCGTGGCACGGCCTGCGAGCGGGGCCGGGTCTTACACCAACGTGCTGCCGTCGATCGTGAGCACGTTCAACCTGCGCCGCAACCTGGTGGCGCGTGCCGCCTGGACCAGCGCCGTGGGCCGGCCGGAATTCGACGCCCTCGCGCCACGCTCGCGGCTGGGTATCGAAGACAACCCCACCATCGGCACGATCGGAACGCTGACGATTGGGAACCCGGATCTCAAGGCGCGGCAGTCCCGCAACCTTGACGGGTCGCTCGAGTGGTACTTCGACGAAGGGTCGCTTCTGTCAATCGGCCTCTTCCGCAAGGACATCACCAACGAGATCATCCCGGCGCCGACCCAGCGCCTCACCAATTACATCTATCAGGGGCAGGCCTTCAACCGCTTCGACATCGACACCACGATCAATGCGCAGGAGGCTGAGGTCCAGGGCGTCGAGTTGACGTTTGCCGACCAGTTTGATTTTCTGCCGGGCCCGCTCAATGGCCTGGGCGTTGGCGCGTCGGTAACGTTCATCGACAGCGGCATCGAGGTGGCACGCGGTGACGAGGTATTGACGCTCCCGCTGTTGCAGCAGGCCGATCAGTCCACCAGTCTGACGCTCTACTACCAGAAGGGCCGCTGGGATGTGTCGGGCACCTACAAGTACAACTCAAACTTCCTCACCGACTACGGATCCAGCCGGGCACTGGACCTCGACCAGGGCGGCTTCGGTCGATTCGACGTCCGCGCTCAGTTCGATCTGATGCCTGATCTCAAGCTGAGCTTCTCGGGGATCAACCTGAACGACGAACCGACCACCGAGTTCCAAGGCGGGATCCCGCGTCAGATCACGGAATACGAATATACGGGCCGGACGTTCTTCTTCGGCATCTCCGCCCGGCTGGGGCGGTAGCCGTATGCGAATCGTTCTGCCTTTCGCCTTGTGCTGTATGGCGTGGGCCTGGCTCCTGGTCGGCGTTGGCGCCCAAGCGCCAGGGCCCGTCCTGGCACCCGACTACAAAGCTCCCGAGATCCATCGCCTCACGGCGAGGACCCTCCGCGTCTACGAGGCGCCGGAGGCCGACCAGGGTGTCGCCGCTGATGCGCGTCATTTCTACGCCATCGACAACACTGTGATTGCGAAGTATGAGATCGCGTCGGGCAAGCTGGTGGATCGCTGGGTGGGCGCGCGCAACGGCCTCATCCGCCACATGAACAGTTGCCTGGTGGACATCAGGCGGCTGTGGTGCGCCAACTCCAACTACCCGCTGACCCCGATGGGATCGTCGGTGGAGGGGTTCGACGTCGCTTCTCTCGATCACATCGACAGCCACAGCTTGGGCATGACCGAGGAGGGGTCCCTGACGTGGTTCGACCGCTACCGCGGCGGCTGGATCGCCGGCTTCGCGCACTACGGCGGGAACGGCGGCCTCAAGTTCAAGAACCAATCGTTCTCGAGCGTCGTGACCTTCGACGCCGAATGGCGGCGAACCGGAGGCTGGCTGTTCCCGCAGACAGCGATCGAACGCATGGCGCCGCACGCCGCCTCGGGCGGTGCGATTGGGCCCGACGGCTGGCTGTACCTCCTGGGCCACGACCGGCCCGAGATGTACGTAGTGGCCCGTCCGCCGATGGGGCCCTCGCTGATCCACGTCGCCACCATCGATCTCGACGCGGAAGGGCAGGCGTTTGCGTGGGCGCAGGACGGCAGCCGTACGATTTTCGCGATCGACCGGCGGAAGGGCCTGGTGAAAAGGATTGAGATCCCGCTAGTGACTCTGAGCGACCCCGCGTCGGCCTTGCCATTCCCCTAAAGAGCGACCGGTCTCCCGATCTACCGCACGGAAGGTGCCATTACGCGCCCGAACACCTTTTCGGGAGTGGTCGGAGACAGTTGTCACGGGTCGGCAGCAACTTCGGTCGGGGCAGCTCGACCCCGACCCCCGCGATCCGCTGGATCCTTAGAGCCAGCCGTCCGCACGGACGAACGCGCCGCGGGAGCAGACCAGAAAGTGCGCGTCGACCAGTGACGCCAGCACCTCGTTGCAGAACGGGGTGTCGAAGGCCCAGAAGCGCGCCGCTTGCGCCGGCGTCAAGCGGAGACCGGGCATCTCCAGGAACTCCCCTCGGACTCGCCGTACTGCATCAGCGAGCATCAAGCTGCGGTCGATGACTGGTTCTGTGGGCTGGAGCATCGACGGTACCCTTTACTTTCATTGAGGTCAGGTTCCAGAAGGATAGCGCCCGTCGTTCTCGGCTTCATGTCAGCGAGGCAAAAAGCGTGTGTCATGAACGGCTTCCAGCGAGGCGTCCTCGCCCTCAGTAGTCGAGGACCCTTGCGGCGTGCGACGTCAGCACGTCCTTCAGGGCCGCTCGGCCCACGGCGACAGCGGCCGCCGTGTCGAAGCATACGACGCCGCCACTCGATTCGCGTTGAACCCCGATGCGCTCGTACAGCGCGCGCACTGCTTCAACCTCGTAGGCGTCCGAACCGGCGATCTCGACCGCGTGCTGGAGCTCGTGAGCCAGCATCGCTATCTGAACCGTCCGCCGCAACTCCGCGCACACGCCGATGCGAAGGAAGCGCCGGCCGCCGGCGGCCG
>CAYGMD010000012.1:0-50799 GCA_964350785.1 uncultured Acidobacterium sp.
TGATCAAGGCGTCGCCGTTGTAGGGCACCGGATCCTCGGCGGCCTTCTCGATCATGATGTTCTCGGGCTTGAGGTCGCGATGCACGACGCCCTTTTCGTGCGCGGCCGCCAGGCCCTGCGAGACCTGCTTGGCAATCCGAATCACCTGATCGAGCGGCAGCTTGTTGTTCTTGCGCAGCAACTGCGCCAGCGTCTCGCCCTCGACGAACGGCATGGTCAGGTACTTGATGCCGTCGATCTCGCCGAGGTCGTGAATGCGGACGACGTACTTGTGCGTGACCTGGCGGGCCAGCACGAGCTCGCGCTTGAAGCGCTGTTCGAGTTCCTTGGCGGCGGTCGCATCCGACTGGGCGCCCGGCCGGATCACCTTGATGGCGACGGCGACGCCCAGCTCGTGGTCGAAGGCCTGGTAGACGGCGCCCATGCCGCCTATGCCGAGCAGCCGGATGATCGTGTAGCGCGGACCCACCTGCTGGCCGGCCTGGAACGGGCCATCGCCCGCCTGGACCGGGGGCCGCGGCGACGGGCTGTCGAGCGAGGTGACCATGCCCGTTGGCGACATGGTCGGCGCGTCGGCGAAGGACGGCACGCCACCGAGACCGGTCTCGGCCTCCGCGGCGCCGGGTTGAGCCGCGCCGCCCTGGCCCGGGGCGATGGTGGGCAGCTCGGTCGCGGCCGGTCGCGCCCCCGGGGGAAGCACGGTGACGGAATCGCCGCCGTCAGCCGCCCTGAACGCGGCGTCCCCAAGCTGCGTGCCGCAATTGGGGCAGAAGCCGGCCCCCGCTGGGACCGGACGGCCGCACTTGACACACGTCGGGCTGGGGGAACGGTCAATCATCGCAGCGCTATGGAGCGGCTATTATCACGCACCTTGCACACCGTGGCGCGCCGACCTGTCCCACCGTAGCTTCAAGCCCCCAGGGCGCAAGGGGCTATTTCGCCCGGACGTCGTAGGCATAAACGGTGTCCTGGTCGCGGATGATCATCAGCCCGCCGCTGATGATCGGATGGCTCCAGGTCGGCAACCCGCTCTGCTGCGACAGCGAAAACCGGCCGTGTTCCCGGTAGCCGGCCGGCGAGGCCTCGGCCAGGCCGACCACCCCGTCCTCGCTGTAGAGATAAAGGCGCCTGTCGGCGAAGATCAGGGAGCCCTTGCCGATGCTGCGATCGCGCCAGGCCATGGCGCCGGTGTCGAACTTCAACGCCGTCAGGATGCTGCTGGAGAAGCCGTAGATGTGGTCGTCGATCAGCACCGAGCTGGCGTGGTGGTTGCGCATGTCGCGGGTGAAGTACACCTCGTTGGCCGACGCCAGGTTGCCCGCGGCGCGAACGTCGAGCAGCGCCGCGCCGGTGCCGTAGTCGGACGACACGAACACGCGCGTGCCGCGGACGATCGGCGTGGCGATGTTGGCGGTGCCGTTGGCCGCCTTGGTGTAGGACCACAGCAGCCGGCCGTCGCGCGGATCGACCGCCAGCGCGCGCGCGCCGGTGAAGAAGATCACCTGGTTGAGGCTGCCGGTGCGCAGCAGCATGGGCGACGAGTAGCCCGCCTCGTCCGAGTGGTTCTGCCACAACGTCGACCCGTCGGCCTTGGCAATGGCGACAATCGACGCGCGCGGCCCGCCGGCGTTCACGAGGATGCGGTCGCCGACAATCAACGGCGATTCGCTGTAGCCCCAGTAGGGATTGCGGCCGCCGAACTTCTGGATCAGGTTGATCGACCAGATCTTCTTGCCGGTGGCATTCTCCAGGCAGGTGAGATCGCCGTTGCCGCCGAGCACGTAGAGGCGGTCGGCCTCGACGGTGGGCGTGCTGCGCGGGCCATCGCCGCGATCGTTCTCGTAGCGGCGGCCGTTGAGGTATTCCCAGAGTTTCCGGCCGGTGGCGCGGTCGAACGCCATGACGTATTCGTTGCCGGCGCGCGCGCCGAGCGTGTAGAGCCGCCCGCCCGACGCCGAGAACGACGAGTAGCCGTTGCCCGCGCCGGTGGTGCGCCACACCTGCGGCGGCCCGGCCTTTGGCCAGTCCTGCAGCAGTCCCGTTTCCGGCGAAATGCCGTCGCGGTCCGGCCCGCGCCACTGGAACCACTCGGCCGCCGGGGCCACCTGTGTCGACACCGACGGCGCGAGAGCCAGCATTCCAACTACGACGATCGTCCACAGTCGAGCTGTCATCGTCTCCCCACATCCAGGGCCACAGATTACACAGATTACGCAGATGGGTCTCAGGCATTAGACGCCTGAGCGCAGGCGGCCGGTCGAAGACCGGCCAATGGCAGACGAGGACTGGGCCAGAAACGAGAGCCGGCAGGTTGTTCGAGGGCTCTCGCTTCTGGCCCAGGCCTCGCCTGCCGTCGGGCCCTTCGGGCCCGACGCCTGCGCACGGCCACATTCGGCATTTGGATCTGTGTTATCGGCGTCATCTGCGGCTCTGACCACTCCCAATCTGCGTCATCTGTTACGATCTGCGTTGTGAGACCAGCAGCATTTGTCGCAGCCGGCGTCGCCGCGCTCGTCGCGTTTGGCGTCGTTGTCATGCTCAACCGGAGCGACCCGGAACCGGCTCCGGCCGCGGCTCCAGCGGCCTCGCGGACCCCGGCGCCCGTGGCGCGCAAGGCTGAACCGCCGCCGCCCGCGCCGGCCGCCGAGCCGGCCGCGCCGCGCAAGGCTGCGCCGAAGGCCGCCGCGCCGGCGCCGGTGACCGAGGCCGCGCCGACGCTAGCCTCGCTCACGCTCGAGACCGACGTGCCCGGCGCCTCGGTGTTCATCGACCGCCAGTTCGTCGGCAACACCCCGCTCACGCTCGACAAGCTCGAGCCGGGCGCCAAGCGCCTCCAGATCACGGCGACCGGCTTCGACAGTGTCCAGAAATCGGTGAACCTGGTCGCCGGCCCGAACAACATCAGCGTTCGCATCAAGGAAGTCAGCCTCAACGCCCGGGTCCCCGTGGTGCACAAGCACGCCATGGGCTCGTGCAACGGCGCGCTGTCGGCCACGGTCGACGGCCTCAAGTACGAGACCGACAACAAGGGCGACGCGTTCACGCTGACCTACGCCCAGGCCGAGCAGTTCGCGGTCGACTACCTCAAGAAGAACCTGCAGGTGAAGCAGAAGGGCGGCAAGACCTGGAACTTCACCGACAAGAACGACAACGCCGACGCGCTGTTCGTGTTTCACCGCGAGGTCGAGGCGGCGCGCAAGAAGCTGGCCGAGGGCTACGCGCCCGTCCGCTAAGCATCGATTTTTTCGAATGCTTGATGCCAATTTACGTATTAAGCATCGCCGCGCCGGTTTGCTATCCTTGACAGCATGAAACGCATTCTCCTGTTCCTGGCTACCAACCTGGCCGTCATGATCACGCTGTCGATCGTGCTCAGCTTGCTGGGCGTGACCGGCTACATCACGCCGTCGGGGCTCGACTACTCGGCCCTGATGGTGTTCAGCCTCGTGTGGGGCATGGGCGGCGCGTTCATCTCGCTGCAGATGTCCCGTTTCATGGCCAAGATGGCCATGGGCGTCCAGCTCGTCGATGGCAAGAGCGGCCAGCCCGAGCTCGACTGGCTGTTCCAGACCGTGGGCCAGCTCACCCGCAAGGCCGGGCTGCCGATGCCTGAAGTCGGCGTCTACGACTCGGCGGAAGTAAACGCCTTTGCCACCGGCCCAAGCAAGAAGCGCAGCCTCGTCGCGGTCTCGACCGGCCTGCTGCGCTCGATGCGCCGCGAAGAGGTCGAGGGCGTGCTGGCGCACGAAGTGGCGCATATTGCCAACGGCGACATGGTCACGCTCACGCTGATCCAGGGCGTGGTCAACGCCTTCGTGCTGTTCTTCTCCCGCATCATCGCCAACATCGTCCGGCAGATGGTGGACGAGAAGATCTCGCACCTGGTGTTCTTCGTGACCACCCTGGTGTTCGACATCGCGTTCGGCATCCTGGGGTCGATGGTCGTGGCGTGGTTCTCGCGGGCGCGCGAGTTCCGGGCCGATGCCGGCGGCGCGCGGCTGGCGGGCAAGGCCAGCATGATCGGCGCCCTCCAGCGGCTGATGCAGAACCAGGCCCTGGTCGACAACTCGCAGCCCCAGCTGGCGGCGATGAAGATCTCGGGCGCCAAGGGCGGGTTCATGGCGTTGATCTCGACCCACCCGCCGCTCGAAACCCGCATCGCGGCGCTGCAGCAGGCGCAGATCCTGTAAAAAAGGGACCTGCTCCTTTTTTACGGTTTGCGTAAGAATAGGAGGGGCGAAAGCCCCTCCTATGGTTTCCGAGACTGTTGAAGCTGAAGGCCACCTGATCGACTCGGGCAATTTCCAGTCGATCCTCACCACCATTGTCGAGCATGGGTCCGAATACGAGATCCTCCGCTTCGACGTCGGCCGCAAGAACGAAGAAGGCTCCCACCTCATCCTGCGCCTGACCACCGACACCCCGGCGCGGCTGCAGGACCTGCTGGCCAAGCTGTCGGTGTTCGGCTGCTACGTCAAGGGCACCCCGGAGGTGCTGCTGCGCGAAGCCGACATGGACGGCGCCGCGCCCGAAGACTTCTACTCCACCACCAATCACCGCACCTCGGTGTTCCTGGGCGGCGCGTGGGTGCCGGCCGAGGCGCAGCGGATGGATGCGGTGCTGGTGGTCGACGCCGGCCGCGTGACGTGCCGCAAGCTGCGCGACGTCAAGAAGGGCGACCGCATTGTCTGCGGCATGCAGGGCATTCGCGTCTCGCCCGACGTGCAGCAGCGCGACAAGCCCAGCTTCGGCTTCATGAGCAATGAAGTGTCGTCCGAGCGCCGGGTCGAAACCGTGGTGGCGCGGGTTGCCGACATGATGCGGCAGGTCAAGGCCACCGGCGGCCGGATTGCCTTCGTCGCCGGACCGGTGGTGGTGCACACCGGCGGCTCGCAGTATTTCTGCGAGCTGATCCGCCTGGGCTACGTCGATGCGCTGCTCGCGGGCAACGCCCTGGCCGTGCACGACATCGAGGTGGCCCTCTCGGGCACCTCGCTCGGCATCGACCTCAGCAGCGGCCATCCCGTCGAGCACGGCCATCGCAACCACATGCGCGCCATCAACGCCGTGCGGCGCGCCGGCGGTATTGGCGCGGCCGTGGCCGCCGGCGTCCTCACCTCCGGCATCATGCACGCCTGCCACACCCACCACGTGCCGTACATCCTCGCCGGCTCGATCCGCGACGATGGGCCGTTGCCGGAGACGATGATGGACCTGACGGCGGCGCAGGATGCCTATGGCAAGGCGCTCGCGAACATCGACGTCGTCGTCATGCTGTCGTCGATGCTGCACAGCATCGGCGTCGGCAACATGCTGCCGTCGTGGGTCAAGGTGATCTGCGTCGACATCAATCCCGCCGTCGTCACCAAGCTCTCGGATCGCGGGTCGACCCAGACGGTGGGCGTGGTCACCGACGTGGGCTTGTTCCTCCACCAGTTAGCGGAAAGACTCCGACCGTAACCACGAAGCACGCGAAGGACGCGAACGGCACTATGCACAAGACGTTGATCACGCCGGCGACGCTGGCGCAACACCTGAACGACCCCAGCTGGGTGGTCGTTGACTGCCGCTTCGACCTGGCCGACCCCGCCAAGGGCGAGGCGTTGTACCGGACGGGGCACATTCCCGGCGCGCGCTACGCGCACCTGGATCGACACCTCTCGGGCGCGAAGACCGGCGCCAACGGGCGTCACCCGCTGCCGGATTCCGACGTGCTGTGCCAGACCTTCAGCGCGCTCGGCATTGCGCCGCACACGCAGGTGATCGCGTACGACGCCGACAGCAGCATGTATGCCGGCCGGCTCTGGTGGATGCTGCGCTGGATGGGCCACGACGCGGTGGCGGTGCTCGACGGCGGGCTGGCCCGCTGGCAGCGCGAGGGGCATCCCGTGCGCGGCGGCGTCGAGGCGTCCACGGCGGCGCCGTTCAAGGGCGCGCCCCGTCCGGGCTGGCGGCTGACGGTGGACGACGTGGCCAGGGGCCTCGGGAACCCCGCGCGGTTGCTGGTCGACTCGCGCACGCCGGAGCGGTATCGCGGCATCGGCGAGACACTCGACAAGGTGGGCGGCCACATTCCAGGCGCGGCCAACTACTTCTTCCAGCAGAACCTGGCCGACGATAAGACCTTCAAGTCGCCCGAGGCGCTCAAGGCGCAGTGGGCGCCCCTCCTGGAGGGACGAGATCCCAAGGACGTGGTGGTCTATTGCGGGTCCGGCGTGACGGCCTGTCATAACCTGCTGGCCCTGGAACACGCCGGCATTCACGGGGTCAAGATCTTCCCCGGATCGTGGAGCGAGTGGAGCGCCGACCCCTCCCGGCCGGTCGCCACGACGGAAGATTAAGGGAAAGGTAAGGAAAGGGGGGCCTGACCCCCTTTTTCACCAAATGGTGGATTGGGGACAGGCCTCGCCAACCCCTCGGGGACGGTTTCCGTCCAATCCCGCATGACTCTCCGCATCCTCTTCACCCTGGCCATTCTGGCCGGCCTCGCCGCCGCGCCCGACGCGCAGACTTTCCGTTGGGAAGCAGGCTCCCACAACGACGTCGCCGAACGCGTCGAGCGGGCCCTGGAACGGGCCCGCCAGCGCGTCGACCGTGGTCGGTGAGCTACCGCATCAACGTCCCGCGCAAGAACGACCTCGACCTCAACGCCAACAACGGCGGCGTGAGGCTGACCGATCTCGCCGGCCGCGTCAGCGGCTCCACGCGAAACGGCGGCCTCACCGTGAACCTGGGCGGCAGCCGCTGGGAGGGCGACGGCATCGACGTGGAGACCAGCAACGGCGGCGTGACGCTCGCCATTCCCGACGGCTACAACGCCGCGCTCGATGCCGGCACGACCAACGGCGGTCTGCGCGTCGACTTCCCGGTCACCGTGCAGGGCACGCTGACCGGCCGCCGCAACACCCTGTCGACGACGCTCGGGTCCGGTGGCCCCGAGGTTCGCGTGCGCACGACCAACGGCGGCGTCAAGATCGGCCGGCGATAGGTCCTCGGCCGGTAGGGCCGGCGGCTGCTCCGCCGGTGGGGCTCGGCGGCGTTGCCGCCTCGTGGGCGTCGCTTCGCTGCTGGGCTTACGCGATCAGGATCGCGGTAAGATCCGAGTGCATGAGCGAACTGAGCCAGATCTGGATCAAGCGGATGCACAAAGGCCCGATGGATCCAGCGGCTAAGGCCACGGTCGTGGCCGGCAAGGGCATTGTCGGCAACGCCAACCAGGGCGGCAAGCGCCAGGTGACGATCGTCTCCAGCCGGAACTGGACCGACGTGACGGCTCCGCTCGGCGCCACGCCCGACCCCCGCTTGCGGCGGGCCAACCTGCTGGTCTCGGACCTCGATCTGGTCAACTCGCGCGGCAAGATCCTGAAGGTCGGCGCCGTGCGGATCCGCATTTTCGGGGAAACGCGGCCCTGCGAGCAGATGGAAGCCGCCGTGCCCGGCCTGCAGAGCGCGATGAGCGTGCCATGGGGCGGCGGAGCGTTTGGCGAGGTGCTGGACGATGGTGAGATCGCCGTGGGCGATGCCGTCAGCCTTGAAGCGCCATCGGCACCTTAGGCCACCTAGGCACCATCGGTAGACGCCGACAAACCACGCGCCCGGGTTCCCGTCGGCTCTAGAGCCCCAGCATCGCCATCGGCAGCCATTCCTTCAGCTTGCCGGCGTGCGGCTTGACCAGCTTGATGTTGGCCTCGGGGACCTTGGGCATCGGCACGTCGGGCAGCGACACGCCGCTCTTCTGCGCGCTCTCCTTGGCCATCTCCTGAATTGCCGAGGTGTCGATGCTGCCGGCCAGTTGCATGCCGGCCGCTTCGTAGACGCGCAGGCGCACCCACGAGAATTCCTCATCCGAGAACTTGTGCACGTTGAGCGCCGCGACGTGCGCCTTGCGCGCCTGGAGGTAGATGCCGGTGAAGTCGGAGAAGATCCCGCTGATGTCGGCCAACGTCCACTCGGACTTGTTGCCCTGGGCCTTCTGCTTCAACGCGTCGGACTTCTTCTCCAGGTCGGTCCAGCGATCGCCCAGTTCCGAGCGCACCCGTGCCTGCACGGCGAGGAAGCGATCCAGCTGGGCGGCCGTCAGCTCGCCGTGGGCCGGCGGCGTGTAGGGGGCCTGGTTCCTGACCTGCTCGCTGAGGGTGGCCAACTCGCGCGCGCGCACCACGTAATCGGCGGCGCTGTCGAACATGGGCCGGCCGGCGCGGTAGGCGTAAAAACCAGCCACGCCGAAGCCCACGATGGCAATGACGAGCACGATCAGGCAGCCGCCGAGGATTTTCTTCATCGAACGACCAGTCTATCGCGAGAACGCAGCGTCGCTCAGCGCACCAGGCGCAACCGCTTGACCTGCGCCGTCGCCTGCCGTTCCAACTGGCCGCACATGAGGTCGCACAGGGTGAACACGCTGGCGTCGGCCACGGTATAGATCACGAACAGGCCCTCGCGGCGCCGCGTGACGAAGCCGCCGGCGTGCAACAACTGCAGGTGTTTCGACAGGTTGGCCTGGTTCAAGCCGGTCGCCTCGGTCAGCTCGCTGACGTTGAGCGGTCCCTCGCGCAGCGCGTTCAGCACGGCCAGGCGGGCCGGCTCGCCGAGCAGCTTGAGGCGGTCGGCGATCGCCCGCAGCGTGTCAGGCGCGAGCGGCTTGCTGCCCATGACGGCCCTCCACGGCAAAGCCCGCGGCCACCCAGGCCGAGAAGCCGCCGGTGAGATTGATGACGCTCGTGAACCCCAGGCGCTCGAGCAGCGAGGCGGCAATGGCCGAGCGGCTGCCGGCCTGGCATTGCAGCACGATCGGCCTGGTCGTCGGGATGCTGCCAATGCGCTCGGCGAGATAGCCGAGCGGGATGTGGATGGCGCCGGGCACGTGGCCGCCGGCCCATTCGTTGGCGCTGCGGACATCGACGACCGTGACCGTGCCGGCGCTGACGCGGGATTGCAGTTCGGTGGCCGAGATCTGCGGCGTCTGGCGCAGGTTCGCGCCCGCCGTCACTGCCGCGGTGCTGAGCCAGCCGGTGATGCGGTCGATGCCGATCAGCGCCAGCACAATCGCGACACCTCGGGCAGTCGCGCCGCGGTGGCCTCGTCCACGATCAGATAGACGTCGGCGGCCGCGGGCACGAGCCAGCCGGCCCAGGTGACGAACGACGCGTTGAGCGGGATGTTCACCGTGCCGGCGACGTGCCCGGGGGCATACTCGTCGGCCGGCCGGGTATCGACCACCAGCGCGCCGGCGGCGAGCAATTCCGGCAGCTTGTCATCGGCCAGCCGGGGCGGCGGCGCGAATCGGCCGAGCAGCGGCGGTCCGGCCTTGTTCACGCGCTTCATGCTCGCAAAGTACGCGGGCGGTTCGGGCTGCCCTTCGAGCACACGCGCCACGAAGTCGGCTTCGCTCTTCACGTTGAAGGCCCAGTTGAAGCGGCGCTCGTAGCCGAGCGTGGACGAGGGAATGGCGCTGATGCCCTTGCCGCAGGCCGAGCCGGCGCCGTGGCCCGGCCAAATCTGCAACCAGTCCTCGTTTTTGGCAAAGGCCTGCAGGCTCGTCCACAGCGTCCGCGCCCCCACTTCCATGGTGCCCTTGATGTTGGCGGCGCGCTCCAGCAGGTCGGGACGGCCGACGTCGCCCACGAACACGAAGTCGCCGGTCACGGCGGCAATGGGCTGGTCGGCCGCGGCGCCGTCGGTGACCAGGAACGTGAGGTGTTCGGGCGTGTGGCCGGGCGTGTGCAGCACGTCGATGCGGATGTTGCCCAGCTGCAGGCGATCGCCGTGGCGCAGCGGCGTGCCCTCGTGGATGAACGCGTACTTCCAGTCGGCATCGCCTTCGTCCGACAGATACAGCGTGCCGCCGGTCTTGTGCGCAAGCTCGCGCGAACCCGAGACGTAGTCGGCATGAATGTGGGTTTCGGTGATGTGCGTGATCCGCAGGCCTTCCTGCTCGGCGGCCTGGATGTACTGATCCACGTCGCGGTTGGCATCGATCACGATGGCGGTGCCGTTCGCCTGGCAGCCAATCAGGTAGCTGGCCTGGGCGATCGAGGGTTCAAAGAAGCGTTTGACGAACATGATGACTCCTCGACTATGACCGGATGAGCACGTACGAACCCAGCACCACGAGCACGGCGGCAAACACCTGCTGCAGGCGCTGCTGCGGCAGCCGGTGCGCGACCCAGCCGCCGGCGAGGGTGCCGGCGGCCCCCAGCAGCGCAAACGGGATGATGAACGACAGCGTCAGCGGCGTGTTGCCCAGGTAGCCGGCCAGACCGGAGACGGCAGCCATGGTGATCACGACCAGCGAGGCGCCGGCCGCCTCCCGCATCGGCAAGCCCGCCACGATGACCAGCGCCGGCACGATCAGGAAGCCGCCGCCCACGCCGATCAGGCCGGTGAGCAGGCCGAGCGGAAATCCCAGCAGCAACATCACCGCCAGCGGGCGGCGGTCGCCGGGCGCCCGGCGGGCCGCCGGGCGCCAGTTCATCAGCGCGGCCGCCACCAGCATCACGACGCCCAGCATGCGCAGCTGGGTGGCGTCGGCCAGGCGGGCGCCGGCGAAGCCGCCGATGAAGGCGCCCACCGTGGCGGCCAGGCCGACCACCAGGCCCGCGGCCAGCGGCAGCGTGCCGCGCATGAAAGCGCCCACGGCGCCGGCCGGCGCGGCGATCGCGGCCATCGACAGGCTGATGACCACGGCTTCTTTCGGGCTGAAGTGCAGCAGCATGGTGAGCGCCGGCACGGCCAGGATAGAACCACCGCCCCCGAGGAGGCCGAGGACCAGCCCGATGGCGGTCGCCAGGATCACGGCCAGCAGCGTCATATGTCTATATAACTATACAGCAATATTGGCGCGTGCGCGGAGCGCAGGAGCCCGACTCGTCAGACCTGGAACACGTCCCGGTAGAACGCGAGTTCCTCTTCGAGCGCGTGGATGATGTTCTCGGCCTTGCGGAAGCCGTGCTGCTCGCCGGCAAACGTCACGTACTTCACCTTGAGCCCCTTCCTGCGCACGGCGTCGGCCATCATCGCCGATTGGTTCGGCGGCACGACCTTGTCGTCCAGCCCCTGGAACAAGATGATCGGGCACGACAGGCGATCGGTGAAGTGGATCGGCGAGCGCGCGACGTAGACGTCACGCGCGGCGGGGTACGGCCCGATCAGCGACTCGTTGTAGCGCGACTCGAACTTGTGGGTGTCCTGCTGCAGCACCTCGAGGTCGCAGATGCCGTAGTAGCTGGCACCGGCCTTGAACGCCTGGCGGAACGTCAGCGCCGCCAGCGTGGTGTAGCCGCCCGCACTACCGCCGCGGATGATCAGCCGCGCCGGATCCGCCTTGCCGGCCGCCACCATCGCCGCGGCCCCGCCGACCACATCGTCGACGTCGGCAATGCCCCACTGCCCGTTCAACCGCTCGCGATACGCCCGGCCATAGCCGGTGCTGCCGCTGTAGTTCACGTCGAGCACGGCAAAGCCGCGGCTGGTCCAGAACTGGATCTTGGGGTCGAGCACATCCAGGGTGGCGCCGGTGGGACCGCCGTGAGTGATCACCAGCAGCGGCGGCCGATCGCCCTCTGGCGCCGTGACGTCGGGATTGGCCGGCGGATAGTAGAACGCGTGCACCGGACGGCCGGCCGCCTGGTAAGTCACCGCCTCGGGCACGGATATCCACGCCGGATCGATCTGCCCGGCCGATGCCGATCGCAGGACGGACGTGGACCAGTTGCCCAGATCCAGTCTCGTCACCGCGCTGGCCGCGGTGGCCGACCCGCCGATGAAGTAAAGCGCGCCAGGCGCGGCCTGAATGGATTCGAGCGGCTGCACCGGCAGGCTGATCGGCGTGAACGCGCGCGTGGCCGTGTCGATCAACGCCAGCTTCCAGCGGCCCTCTTGCGTATACGTGGCGGCGATGCAATCCGCCGACACAAACGCGTAGGTGACCATGCTGAAGGTCCACTGCGGCTTGCCGAACTCCGCCGCCATGGCATGCACGGTTTCGACCGTGCCGCCGCTGAAGCGATGGAGATTCCACCAGCCCGAGCGGTCCGAGACGAAGTACAACGTGCCATCCGGTGACCATTCGGGCTGGAAGATCGACTCGGCCGGGCCACCGGCCACAACTGTTGCGGGCCCCAGCGTGCCGTCGGCGTTGAAGCCGGCCAGGCACAACTCGGTGCCGTCCCACGGCATGTTGGGGTGATGCCACTGCAGCCACGCCAGCGACGTGCCATCGGGGCTGACGATCGGATCAGAGTAGAAGTCGGCGCCCTCGACCAGGATCCGTTCGTGCCAGGAGAGCGGCACTTCAGTGCCGCCGGTTCCGTGTTCAATCGCCACGATCGTGTTGACGGGTTCGTTCGCGCCGGAATGATCCTCGCGGACGCTGGTCAACCGACGGCGTGAACGGTCAACGTGAAAATCGGCATGGAAACAACCCTCGCCCGTGATGGCCTCGGGCGCGCCTCCTCGGGTCTGGCGATACAGACGCTGGTCGGCGAAGTTCGCGAAGTAGATCGTGCCGCGATCAACCGTGAAGGCCGCGCCGCCGTACTCCTGCACGCGCGTGCGGACATTGAACGGCGGTGGCGTGATATCGACGATATCCCCGGATGGCCCGCGCTTGACCACGACGTACCGCCCCCCCTCCGACGCCCGCCCCTCCACCCAATACACATCGTCGCCATCGAGTTGGATGTGATCGAGTCGCAGGGCGCCGGCGGTGACGCGGGCGGCGGTGAGCGGAGACGGCCAGGCGCCGTACGGCGCGATAGTTTTCATCGAGTACGCAGTTCCTGCGTCATTTTCCCATTTTCAGTGCGAGGCCGCCCCCTACCTCGGACTTACGCAAAACGTAAAAGGGGAGCAGGTCCCCTTTATACTCTCCGAATGCGTGTGAAACTGCGTTCGCTCTCGTTCGTCATCCTCCTCCTGCTCTCCCTGGCCGCGCCGCAGGCCCAGTCGCCGGCGGCCCCCAAGGTCACCTCGCCGGAACAGTTCTTCGGCCACCAGATCGGCGCCGATTACGTGCTCCCGAACTACACCAAGTTCACCGAGTTCGTGAAGAAGCTCGACGCCGAATCGGATCGCATGATCGTGCAGTCGATCGGCAAGACCGCCGAAAACCGCGACCAGTTGATGGCGATCATCACCTCGCCGGAGAACCACCGGAACCTGGCGAAGTACAAGGACATCGCCCGGCGCCTGGCGCAGGCCGAGGGCCTGACCGACGACCAGGCGCGCGCGCTCGCCCGCGACGGCAAGGCCGTGGTGTGGATCGACGGCGGCCTGCACGCCACCGAAGTGCTGGGCGCGCAGCAGCTGATCGAGACCATCTACCAACTGGTCAGCAAGACCGACGAAGAAACCATGCGTTTCCTGCGCGACGTAATCATCCTTGCCGTCCACGTCAATCCCGACGGCATGGAGCTGGTCTCCGATTGGTACATGCGCAACCCCGATCCGCTCAAGCGCGAGACCGGCAACCTGCCGCGGCTCTACCAGAAGTACATCGGCCACGACAACAACCGCGACTTCTACATGTCGGCCCAGGCGGAATCGATCAACATTAACCGCCAGCTCTACAGCGAGTGGTTCCCGCAGATCATCTACAACCACCACCAGACCGGCCCCACCGGCACCATCCTGTTCGCGCCGCCCTTCCGCGATCCGGCCAACTACGTTTACCACCCGCTGATCATCACCGGCCTCGACGTGGTCGGCTCGGCCATGCACAACCGCTTCGTCGGCGAGAACAAGCCCGGCGCCACCATGCGCCGCGGCGCCAACTACTCGACGTGGTGGAACGGCGGCCTGCGCACCGCGCCCTACTTCCACAACATGATCGGGTTGCTCACCGAATCGATCGGCCACCCGACGCCCATGGAAGTGGCGTTCGTGCCCGACCGGCAGATGGCCAGCGCCGACCTGCCGTTCCCGATCCAGCCGCAGAAGTGGCACTTCCGCCAGTCGATCGAGTACTCGATCACCGCCAACCGGGCCGTCCTCGACGTCGCGTCGCGTAACCGCGAGATCTTCCTGTTCAACATCTACAAGATGGGCAAGGACAGCATCGCCAGGGGCTCCACCGACACCTGGACGATGTACCCGCGGCGGCTGCAGGCGATCAAGGACGAGATTGCTCGCAGCCAGAAGGTGGACGCCGGCGATCCCCGCATGAACGTCGGCGGCTTCGCCCGCAACACCGTGCCGATCGCGCAGTACGACAAGCTGGCGAAGAAGCCGGAGTGGCGCGACCCGCGCGGCTACGTGCTGCCCGCCGATCAGCCCGACTTCCTGACCGCCACCAAGTTCATGAACGCGCTCGTCAAGAACGGCGTGACCGTGCACAGGGCGACGGCCGCGTTCAGTGCCGGCGGCAAGCAGTACCCCGCCGGCTCGTGGGTGGTGAAGGCCGCGCAAGCCTTCCGGCCGCACGTACTCGACATGTTCGAGCCGCAGGATCACCCCAACGACTTCCAGTTCCCCGGCGGGCCGCCGATTCCCCCGTACGACAACGCCGGCTGGACCCTGGCGTACCAGATGGGCGTGAAGTTCGACCGCATTCTCGACGGCTTCGACGGTCCGTTCGAGAAGGTCACCACCCTCGTCAAGCCGGCGCCGGGCAGGGTCACTGAAACCGCCGGCGCCGCCGGCTACGTCGTCTCGCATCACCAGAACGACGCGTTCATCGCCGTCAACCGGCTGATGAAGGCCGGTGAGGAGGCGTACTTCGTCGCCGACCGCTCGTGGCAATCGCCTGACGGCACCGGCGTGATCTTCGTGCCGGCCAAGGCGACGACGGGGGCCGTGCTCGCGAAGGCGGCCGAACTCGGCCTCAACTTCACCGCGGTCGCGCAGCGGCCGTCCGGCGCGCTGCACAAGCTCACCAAGCCGCGCATCGGTCTGTGGGACATGTACGGCGGCTCCATGCCCTCGGGCTGGACGCGCTGGCTGCTCGAGCAGTACGAGTTTGATTTCGAAGTCGTCTACCCGGCGACGCTCGACGCCGGCAACCTGAAGGCGAAGTACGACGTCCTGATCTTCCCGGACGGCGGCATTCCCGAGGGCGCCGGCGGTGGCAGCGGGTTTGGCGGCGGCGCCGGTCCCAGTCCCGACAGCATTCCCGCGGAGTTCCGCAACCGGCTCGGCCGCGTCACCATCGACAAGACCGTGCCGCAGCTCAAGAAGTTCGCGGAAGAGGGCGGCGCGATCATCGCCTATGGCGGCTCGGCGAATATCGGCCGTCACATGGGCCTGCCGATCGGCGATCACCTGGTCGAGATGACCTCGGCGGGCGTCGAGCGGCCGCTGCCGCGCGACAAGTACTACATCCCGGGCTCGCTGCTGAAGGTCGCGGTCGACAACACCAACCCGCTCGCCTACGGCTTCGAGAAGGAAGTGGACGTGATGTTCGACAACAGCCCGGTGATGCACCTGGGCCCGGGCGCGGCCATGAGCGGCATCAAGCCGGTGGCCTGGTTTGCCGGCAAGGAATCGCTGCGTTCCGGATGGGCGTGGGGCCAGCACTACCTGCAGGACGGCGTCGCCGCCGCGGCGGCGACGGTGGGCAAGGGCAAGGTGTTCATGCTCGGTCCCGAGATCACCTTCCGCGCCCAGCCTCACGGCACCTTCAAGTTCCTGTTCAACGGCATCTATTACGGCACGTCGGTGCCGTCAGGCGCGGCCGGAACGTCGATGATGCAATAACCTTTGCGGCATGAGGGCAATTACAATGCCCTCATGCCGCCCCTTGAGACCGTCTTCTCCTTCGCCTCCTTCGGCGCCATGTTCGGCTGGATCCTCCTGGTGGTCCTGCCCGGCGACGCCCGCGTGAAGCTGCTGACCGGCATCATCATCCCGCTCACGCTGTCGCTCATTTACCTGATCTTCATCTTTCTGCACTTCGGCGATTCGCCCGGCGGCTTCGGGTCGCTGGCCGACGTGAAGTTGCTGTTCGGGAAGGACGAACTGCTGCTGGCCGGCTGGGTCCACTACCTGGCCTTCGACCTGTTCATCGGCGCCTGGGAGAGCCGCGACTCGCAGCGGCTGGGCATCCCGCGCCTGGTCATGGTGCCCTGCTACGTGATGACCTTCATGCTGGGGCCCATCGGGCTGCTGTTCTACTTCGCCATCCGCACCGCCAAGACCAAGGCATTGGACGTGGAGGCGGCGTGATCGCCGAACTGCGCGCGCGCGACCCGCTCCTGTTCTGGACCGGCGCGCTGATGCTGCTCGGCCTGGTCGTCGTCACGCTGCTGTCGATCAGCGACCAGCGGCTGGTCCTCGGGATCAACCCGTGGATCAAGCCCATGAAATTCCTGATCTCGATCACGATCTTCCTGTGGTCCGTCGCGTGGTTCATGCCCGAGACCGAACCGGACCTGGTGCGCCGCGCGCTCGTGCGCTGGACGGTGGCCGGGGCCATGCTGATCGAGATCGTGCTGATCAGCCTGCAGGCCGCCCGCGGCACCACGTCGCACTTCAACGCCACCACGGCGTTCGACCTGGCGGTGTTCAACATCATGGGCGCGGCCATCACGGTGAGCAGCATTGCCGTGATGCTGCTCCTGTGGATTCTCCGCCGCGACACGCCGACCGCGCGCGCCGGCTACCTGTGGGGCATCCGCCTCGGCGTCGCGCTGTTCATCGCCGCCAGCATGCTGCCGGGCTTCGTGATGGTCGCCCACAACGCCCACTCCATGCCCGGCCCCGACGGCGGCCCCGGCCTGCCGTTCGTGAACTGGTCGATCGAGTTCGGCGACCTGCGCGTGGCCCACTTCTTCGGCATGCACGCCATGCAGGCGCTGCCGCTGCTCGGCTTCCTGCTCGATCGCACGATCGGCAGCGACCAGCCGAGCAACCTCGTCCCGTCGGCGCGAAATGTGGTGATGGCGGCGGGCATCTTATGGTTCGCCGTCACAGGCGCCCTGCTGGCCATCGCGCTGCTGGGCCGCCCGGTAATGGCGCTATAGTTGACCGTTCGTTCCCCTTCCAGAGGTTTGACATGAATTATTACGGTCCGAAAGACATGGCTGAGAGCTGGCGCACGGTTCGCAAGAACACCATCCAGGTCGCCGAAGACATTCCCGAAGAGAAGTACTCGTTCCGCGCCGCGCCCGACACCATGAGCGTCGGCGAGATCCTCGCCCACCTCGCGGCCACGCCGCACTGGGCCAACCAGTGCCACTTCATCGACGCGAAGGTCGCCATCACGATGGACGACTTCGGCAAGTGGATGGGCGAAATCGGCCAGGTCTCCAAGGCCCTCACCACCAAGGCTGCCATTGTCGCGGCGCTCAAGGCCGACGGCGATGCGTTCGCGGCCGGGCTCGAGTCGATGACCGACGAGAAGCTCGCCGAGAAGGTGACGCTGCCCAACGGCGAGAAGACGCGTTTCGAGATGCTGCTTGGCGTGAAGGAGCACGAGATGCACCACCGCGCGCAGCTGTTCCTGGTGGAGCGCATGCTCGGCATCGTCCCGCACCTGACCCGCGCCCGCCAGGCGGCGCAAGCCGCCCGCCAGTAAGCCGCCCATGACGTTGCTGTGTGCCGGGGAGGCGTTCGAGGACCTGGTCTTTTTCGCGCTCGATCGCCTTCCCGACCTCGGCGAGGAGGTCAAGACCGATCACTTCACCGCGACCATCGGCGGCGGCGCGGTCATCACGGCGGTCCATGCCGCGCGGCTGGGCATGAAGACCGGCATCCTCAGCGCGCTCGGGGATGCGGCAGTCGCCCGCCTCAAGCGCGAGCGCGTCAGCGTCACGAACCTGCGCAAGCCCGGCGAACCGCACGCCATCACGGCGGCGCTGTCGACCAGCGAGGATCGCGCGTTCGTCACGTTCAACGGCGTCAACGCCAAGCTCGAGACCCGGCTGGCCCGCGTGCTTGGCGGGCCGCTCGCGCCGAAGGCCGCGGGGCGCGGACCGGCGCCCGTTCACGTCCATCTTTGTTTCTATCCGCACGACTGCGCGCAGTGGACGGCCATCGTCACCCGGCTGCGCCGGCGTGGGGTCACCACGTCGTGGGACTTCGGCTGGAATGAGCTGCTCACCGGCGATCGCGGGCTCACGGCGCTGATCGACGCGCTCGACTTCGTCTTCGTCAACGGGCTCGAGGCGAGGCTCTACACCGGCGAAGCGACGCTGGAGGCCGCCATGTCGCATTGGCGCCAGCGCCGGGCCATCACCATCGTCAAGCAAGGTGACCAGGGCGCCACCTGGGTGGCGCCCGATCGCGACATCCACTTCCCCGCGCCACGCGTGAAGGTGGTCGACACGACCGGCGCCGGCGATGCGTTCAACGCCGGGTTCCTGGTGGCCTGGATGCGCGGCCAGCCTCCGGCGCAGTGCCTGGCGGCCGGCAATAAGGTTGGCGCGGCATCAACGCTGAAAGCGGGGGGCCTGTGAAGGTAGCGATTATTGGCGGCGCCGGAGTGCGGGTGCCGCTGCTGGCCGGCGGGTTGTCGCGATCGGACCTGGGGCTGTCGGAGATTGCGCTCTACGACGTCGACCAGACCCGCCTGCCGTTGATTGCCTCGATCAGCGCGCAAATGGCCGGCAGCGTCAAGGTTCGCACCACGACGACCGCCGAGGCGGCCATCGACGGTGCCGACTTCGTCATCACCAGCATCCGGGTGGGCGGGAGCGCCCAACGCGCCAGGGACGAGGCGGCCGCCATTGCCTTGGACGCGATCGGCCAGGAAACGGTGGGCCCGGTCGGCTTCGCCATGGCGGTGCGGACCATTCCGGCGATGGTCCACTACGGACGGCTGGTGGCGCAGCTCGCGCCCCGGGCCTGGCTGATCAACTTCTCGAACCCGGTCAGCCTGATCACCCAGGCCGTCCACCAGGAAACCAGCGCCCGCCTGATCGGGATCTGCGACACGCCGATGGAGATGTTCGAGGACGCCGCGCACGCGCTGGGGCTGCCCGCATCGGCGTGTTCGTACGACTACTTCGGCCTGAATCACCTGGGCTGGCTGCGCGATGTGCTGTTCGAAGGCAAGGGCGAGCTGCACCGCATCTGGGACGACGATGCGCGCCTGGCCAGCGCGTATCGATCGCCGCTGTTCGAGCTCGAGCGCTTGCGGCGCCTGAGGCTGCTGCCGACGGAGTATCTCTATTACTACTACCGCCCCGAGGTCGCCCTCGCGAACATGAAGCGCGCGGGCTCCAGCCGCGGCCAGGCCGTCGCCAAGCTGACGGACGACTTCTTTGCTGGCGGCAAGCCGTTAGGGTTGCCTGAGTACCAACAGTACCTCGCCGCCCGGGACGGCTCGTACATGCAGCTCGAAACCGGCGCCACCACGCCCCGCGTCAAGCCCGACTGGGCGGAGCTCTCGGGCTACGACCGCATCGCCCTCATGACCATGCGCGCCATCGTCCACGACCAGGGCGCCATCATCCCGCTCGACGTGGCCAATCGCGGCACCCTCCCCTTCCTTGAAGACGAGGACATCGTCGAGGTGCCGTGTCGCGTCGATAAGGACGGACCGAAGCCGCAAGCGGTCGCGCCCATTCCCGATCACCCGCGCCAGTTAATCGAACAGGTGAAGACCTACGAGCGGGCCACGGTCAGGGCGGCGCTGACGGGCGACCGCGGACAGCTGGTCGAGGCGCTGGCCCTCAATCCGCTGGTCACGTCACGTGACCAGGCGGCAAAGCTGGTCGAGGCGCTGCTATGAGTGCCGGTGCAGGCAACCCTTCCTTGTCCGCCGTAGCGCGCAGCACGAAGGTGGAAGGGTCGCCTGAACTCCGCCGGGGCATGGGCCTGTTGCAGGCCACGGCGACCAACGTCATCTCGATGGTAGGCGTCGGCCCGTTCCTGACCATCCCGTTCATGGTCGCCGCCATGAACGGCCCGCACGTCATCTACGCCTGGATCGCCGGCCTGGTCCTCGCCCTGGCCGACGGCCTGGTCTACGCGCAACTGGGCGCGGCCCTGCCGGGCAGCGGCGGCGGTTACCTCTACCTCCGCGAAGCCTTTCAGCCGTTCGGCCTGGGCAAGCTGATGGCGTTCCTGTTCATCTTCCAGACCATCCTGATCGCGCCGCTGTCGGTGGCCGGGGGCGCGGTTGGTTTCGCCGACTACCTGCAGTTCGTCTGGGTCGGCATGAGCGCCCTCGAACACAACCTGATCGCCGCCGCCGTGTGCGTCGCGGCCACGGCGCTGCTGTGGCGCAACATCGAGGACATCGGCAGGCTCGCGGTGGTGATGCTGGTGGTGGTGCTCGTCACCGTCGGCTGGGTGATTGTCGCCGGCCTGTTCACGTTCTCACCGGCGCAGGCGTTTGCGTTTCCGCCCGAGGCGTTTACCTTCGACCGCAGCCTGCTGATGAGCGTGGGCGCGGCGTCGGTGCTCGCGATGTACAGCTACGGCGGCTACAACCAGGTGTGCAACATCGGCGGCGAGATCAAGGATCCGACGCGAACGATCCCGCGGTCCATCGTGTTCAGCACGTTTCTGGTTGCCGCGCTTTACATGCTGATGACCATCGTCATTCTCGGCATGATCCCGTGGCAGGAAGTCAGGGAGTCGCGGACCGTCGCCTCGGTGTTCATCGAGCGGACATTCTCGGACCCGGACACCGGCCGGGTGGCCGGCATCGTGATGACCGGGCTAATCCTGTTCGTGGCGGCGGCGTCACTGTACGCCACCATCCTTGGCTACTCGCGCGTGCCGTATGCCGCCGCCCGCGACGGCGACTTCTTCAAGGCGTTTGCCCACGTGCACGCCACGAAGCGCTTCCCGGACGTCTCGCTGGTCACGATCGCGATTGTCTCGATCCCGTTCTGCTTCTTCTCGCTCGGGCAGCTGGTGAGCTGGCTGATCCAGGTGCAGGTGTTGCTGCGGTTCATCTGGCAGTGCGCGGCGGTCATCCTGCTGCGGCGTTACCGGAAGGACATCCCGCAGCCGTTCACCATGTGGTTCTACCCGTGGCCGGCGGTGCTGTCGGGGGCGCTGTGGCTGTTCATCTTCTTCACCGGGCCGATGGAAGGCATCGTCTTTTCGTTCGCCTTCCTCGCCGCCGGCGTGCTGGCTTATTTCGTATTCCGCTCAGGGCGCCTTGCTCAAGGCCAATAGGTTGGCCGTGATCCGGTAGGCGCCGGCCACGCCGTAGGGCAACTGGCGGTGCAGCGCGTAGGCGAAGTAGGTCCAATTCCCCTTCCCGACCTTTGCGGTCAACCAGCCGCCACGCTGTGGCGCCTGGCCCTTGTCGAAGGTCGAGATCATCGGCGTGTACGCCGCGTCCCACTTGGTGAAGAACTTCGAGCCACGCTGCTCGACCCAGCCGTCGAAATCGGCGGCGGTGATCTTGTTGGGCCACGTGAACGACTGCTGCGTGGGCGCCAGGATCGTGACCGGCGAGTCCTCCTCGGACACCTCCTCGGCGCCGCGCGGCAGCTCGCCCGGAAACGGCGCCCACTGGTTGGGCACGAACTCCTGGGTGTTGTAGAGGACCACGACGTTGCCGCCGGCGCGGGCGTAGTCGAGCAGCCGCTGGTGGTAGGTCTTGAGGTCGTCGCGCACGGCGTAGGCGCGCGTACCGGTCATGATCGTGTCGTAGGCCGACAGGTTGCCGGTGGCCAGGTCCTGTTCGCCGAGCAAGGTAACCTGCGCGCCGAGCTGTTGCAGGCCGAGCGGCACCTGGTCGCCGACCCCCATGACGTACCCCACCTTCAGGCCCGCGACCGTCGTCACGTTGACGGCGCGCACGGCGGCGGTCGCCGGGCGATAGAGGTAGCGCACCTCGAGGTCGCGATGATCGATCACCTCGTAGCCCTCGCGGTACTCCCGGCCGGCCACCGTGGCCACGGCTTCGATCGTGAACGTCTCGTTGCTGGTGGAGGGCATCACGGCCGTCACGGCGAACCGATACGACGCGCGCTCGCCGCCGCGCACGAACGAGAACGGCCGCGACGCCGGTGCCGAGGTCCATCCGGCCGGCAGGCGCAGGGTGACATGGCCGGCGGTTGCCGCTTCGGCGTTGTGCAGCAGCGACACCTCGACCTCCACGCGCTTGGCGGCGGCCGACGAGGGAATGACCGCGTGATTGGGCGTCAGCATCACCGCAATGCGAGGCACGCTCCGCACTTCCCGTAATACGTCGCCATACGGCAGCTTGGCTTCCCGGCGCTTGACGGTGTCGCGGATCTCAATCGGCACGCCATCGATGAAGTACCGGCCAACGGCACGCAGGGGCGGCCGCGACGCGGGCCTGCCGAACTGCGCCTGGTCGGTCAGCGTGTAGCGGCTCTCCTGCAGCCCGGTGCGGAAGAAATATGGCTTGGTGCTGGGCGCGACGGTATCGGCCAGCGTCACCGTCATGCGGGCGGTCGCCTGTTGATGCCGCTCGAGGTTCGGGCCGCCGGTCGTGGGCCCGACGGCAATCTGCCACCCGGGATCACCCTCGAGCGTAATCGCGGCGCTCGCCGCCGGCGGAATCGCCACGGTCGTGCCGCCGCGATTGGCGAGACGCGCCCGCACCTCGAACACCTGCCCGGCCACCGGCGCGGCCATGATCGCGGGCGGTGCGAACACGGCCCCCGGCCCGGCCGGCTCGGCCAGGCCGGCCGGCTGCGCCACCGCGCTCAGCTCCATGCCCAGCGCCGAGTTGATGGCGTCCTGGAACTGCCGTTCCTTGATCGCCAGCAGGAACCGCGCCTCGGCGTCGGTGGCGGCAGCGGCAAGCTGGCGCGTGAGCTTGAGACCTTCAACGAGGCCGGGCACGACGGCCGACGGATCCTGCATCCGGAAATCGCCCATCGCCTTGGCGACAATCTCATCAAGCCGCCGGCCCGGAGCCCCAATCGCGGCCTCGAGCGACACCCCCAGGCCGTCAAACACGCTAGCCTCTTTCCTACCCGCCCCACCTGCCACCAGCTTGTAATACCCGAAGTTCGGGCCTACCCCCGGCGTGAAGCGGCCGCTGTTTTGCGATCGCTGAAAGCTCAGCCCGTAGCGGGCGACGTTGTCGTAGCTGTCGCCCAAACGCGGGCTGTACTCGCCGCTGTCGATGCGGACGGTCCAGTCCTCGTCCTCGCGAACGCCGCCAATGTAGACCTTCTTCGCCTGCCAGGGGCGCAGGCCCTCGGCCACCTGCTCCGGGTAGCGATTCGGATCCGCGGCGGCGCGAAAGCCCTCCACGGCCATCAGGCCGGCGGTCTGGTGGTTGCCGTGGCCGTCGCGTTCGTTGCCCTGGAAGCGTGACAGCACGATGGTGGGCCGGGTCATGCGGATCACGCGGACGACGTCGCGCAGCACGGTTTCGCGGCCCCACTTGTCGAGCGCCTCTTCGAGTCGCTTGGAGAAGCCGTAATCGACCACGGTCGTGAAGTACTGCTCGTCGACACCGTAATGACGGTTGGAGGCGAGCAGTTCATCCGTGCGGATCAAGCCCAGCGCATCGAACAACTGGGGCCCGATGGCGTTGTCGCCCGACTCGCCGCGGTTGAGCGTCAGCAGCGCCATGCGCGCGCCGTCGCCCCGGCTCAGCTTCGCCAGCACGCCGCCGTGCTCGTCGTCCGGGTGGGCGGTCACGTGCAGCACGCTGGCGGTCGTCCGCAGCTTCAGCAGTTTCTGCCAGGCTTCCGACGCGCCATCGGCGCGCGGCACCGACTGCGTGGCCGGGGCCGCGAGACACAGCAGGACGAGAACTGCCGACGATACCGACACGCGCATGGTCAACCCCGGGACTAGAAGTAGAACTTCAGCGCCAGCTGCAATTCGCGCTGGTCGCCGATCGAGCTGGTGATTCGACCGAACGTCCCCAGGTTCGAGATGTTCGCGGCCGGGAAACCGTAGTTCACCCAGTTGAAGAGATTGAACGTCTCGATCCGGAACTCGGCGCGCCTCTCGCCGCCCAGCTTGATCGAGCGGAAGATCGACAGGTTCATCGACTTCGACCCCGGTCCGCGAACGGTGTTGTTCGCGCAGTTGCCGTAGGTGCGCGTGGTGGTCGGGGCAAATGCCTTGGGATCCATCCACGAATCGAGCGTCTGGTCGAAGCCGTCGGGGACGGCGTCGCCGACGCAGTTGGCGCGGGCAATGCGGCCGGGCCCGGTGCCGGCTTGGTCGGTGGTGGTGACCGTCAACGGCCGGCCCGCGCTCAGCGTGAGAATGCCGTTCACCGACCAGCCGCCGAAGATGGCGCCGGCGGCGCCATCGGTGGCAAAGCGCCGGCCCGGCCCGAAGGGCAGCTCGTAGATGAAGCTGGTGACGAGGCGATGCGGGATGTCGAACGCCAGCAGGCCGTAGTCCTTCTCCATGGCGTAGGTCGAGCCGGGCACGTTGCCGACGGCGCCGCCGCCCGCGCTCAGGTGATCGAGGAAGTCGCCAAGCGCCTTGCTCCACGTGTAGGCCACCGTGTAGGAGAAGCCGCCGCTCATTCGGCGCTGCATGCGGGCCTGCAGCGCGTCGTAGTCGGCGCGGCCGTTGGTGACGATCTGCTCCAGGTAGGCGCTGCCGTAGCCGTACTGCGCGTAGGGAAACACCACCGTGTTGCCGACGATCTGTCCCTCGTTGAGGTTGCGCAAGCGGCGGCCGTTACGCGTCCGGTTGCCGACGTATTCAATCGCCCCAACCATGTTGTCGGCGAACTGGAACTCGGGCCCGAAACTGAACTGCCGGACCACCGGCGTGTCCTGGTTGGGGTCCTGGATGCGCCACTGCACGATGGCCGGGTTGACGGTCTGGGGCGTGAGCGGCGTAAAGCCCTGGGCAAAGGTGAAGGCCGGCGCATCGGCCGCGGAGTTCGAGGTGATCGAGGCATCGACCAGTTGCGGCAGGTTGAGGCCCAGCTGGCTCTCGCTGCCGTAGCGATCGGTCTGCTGGTAAAAGATGCCGAAGCCGCCGCGCACCACGAGGCGGGGCGACACGCTCCACGACACGCCCACGCGCGGCGCGAGGTCGTCGCGATCCGGGTGGATCAGGGCGCGATCGAACAGGCTGCCGTCCTTGGCCGTGAAGGCGCGGCCGGTGGCCGGGTCGATGTTGGTGAGCAGGTTGCGCTTGTCCAGCAACGGCGTGAACATCTCGTAGCGGATGCCGGCCGTGATGGTGAGGTTGGCGCGCGCGCGCCAGCTGTCCTGGGCGTAGAACTGCCAGCCGGTGGCGTAGAGATCAGGCTCGTGGAACAGCGTCAGCCGCTGCGTGCTCGACAGCCCCAGCAGGAAGTCGCCGAGCCCGAAGCCGGTGTACCGGCCGTCGTTGAAGCCCAGCTCACCGTTCAACGACCGCAGGTCGATGTAGTGCAGCTGGTCGCGGCGGTACTCGACGCCGAACTTCATGGCATGGCTGCCGCGCTGCCAGGTCAGGTTCTCGGCCAACTGGAACACCTGGGAATCCTGGAACTGCGGCCGGAAGAACGGGCCGCCCAGGCGGGTGAAGCGCGCAATCGGCATGTGCGGAAGGCCGCCGTAGAAGCGGTCGTCCTTTGGCACGCCCTTGATGCCGTATTTGCTGTTGGCGTCGATGCCGAACGCCGGGTGCATGACGTCGGAGCGCACCGTGTTATACGAGGCGCGCAGCTCGTTGAACAGGTTCGAGCCGAACACGCGCGACCAGCCGGCGACGGCGCTTTGGCCGCGGTTCAAGATGTTGCTGGCGAAATCGCCCGACGCCACCGGGTCGTCGAGCAGCGGCGGCTCGACGCGGTCGGTGTTCTGGAAGCTGTAGCGCGCGAACAGGTGATCGCCGGCCGCCAGGTTGTGATCGAGCCGGATATCGAACTGGTCGACGTCGTTGTTGAGGATGCCGTTCGAGATGAAGTTGTTGTTGAAGAACCCCGCGCCCGGGACGTTCGGCGCCGGATAGAGGTTGATCAGTTGGGCCGCCACCGGGTCGAAGCACGAGCGGTTGATGATCTTGTTGACGGCGTCGACGCAACCGGCCCGCACGAACGGATTGCTCGCCACCATCGTCCCGGTCAGCTCGCTGAGGTCGCCGGTGCGCATCCGCGCGGTCGGCACGGTCGCGGTTTGCGACAAGGCGCGTTCGGTGCGCGACGCCTGGTAGTCGCCGAAGAAGAACGTCTTGCCCTTCACCAACGGGCCGCCAAAGGTGCCGCCGGCGATCAACTGGTTGAACGGGCCCTTGGCCCGGCCGGCGCGGTTGTTGTCCCAGGTGTTGGCGTTCAACGACTCGTCGCGCAGGAAGGCGAACAGCGATCCGCTGTACTGGTTGCTGCCCTGCTTGACCGACGCGTTGATCACGGCGCCGGCGGCCTTGCCGAACTCCGCCGAATAGGTGCGCGTCTGCACCTTGAACTCCGACAGCGCGTCGACCGGCGGCTGCACGACCTGCGGGCTGCGCTCCTGGAGATTGGTGGAGAACGAGTTGTTGTCGGCGCCGTCGAGGGTGTAGTTGTTCCAGGTGGCGTAGTTGCCGTTGGCGTTGAAGAACGTGTCTTCGCCCCGGCTGGTGATGCCGGCCGGCGCCGAGACCACACCCGGCGACAGGAACGCGAGTTCCGAGTACCGCCGCCCCAGCAGCGGCAGGTCCTGCACCTGCCGCGAGTCGATGACGCTGCCGATGTCAGCCGACTGCGTCTGCAGCAGCTGGGCCCGGCCGATCACCACCACTTCTTCGGTCATCGCGCCAACGCTGAGCTGCAAATCGACCTGGGCGCGGCTCTGCACGTTGACCCGGACCTCCCGCCGCACGGCACGACGGAATCCCTGCAACTCCGCGGTCACCGAGTAGGTGCCCACGCGCAGCCCCGGGAAGAGGTACTCCCCGCGATCGTTGGTCACCGTCGTGGCCGCAATACCCGTGCCCTCCTGCGTCACCGTCACGGTCACGCCGGGCAGCACGGCACCGCTGTCGTCGACCACCCGGCCAACGATGACGCCGGTGTCGGTCTGGGCCGCGGCGGCGGTGGTGAAAGCAAACAGGACAACGATGGCGGCGCAGAAGGCCGGCGCACGGCGAAGGGTCATGGATGGCTCCAGGGAAGCGTGGGCGGCAATGGTTCCGGCAGTATCCGGCCCGGTTACCGCAATGTCAACCGCTGGCGCTGGCGGGCGGCCTTACTTGCGCAAGCTGTCGATACTCCACCGGCCGGAGCCGATTGCCGCGATGTAGAGAAACACGAAGCAGAAGAGCGCCGCGAGCTCGCCGCCGTTCATGATCGGCCACAGGCCCCTGGGCGCGTGGGCCTGAAAATAGGCCACGGCCATCTGTCCGCTCGCCAGAAAGGCCACCGGGCTGGTGAAAAGGCCGAGCGCAATCAGCGCCCCGCCAATCACCTCGATTACCCCGGCCAGGCCCATTTGCGACATCAGCTCCACCGGCGCCGGGCGCCCGAACCCGCCAAACAGCTTCGGCAGGCCGTGCAGGAAGAACAGCAGGCCGGCCGTAAAGCGCAGGAGGGAATAGAGATGGGGCCGAAGCGGGGCCAGCAGCTTTTCCATGCAGGGCATACGCCCTGCAGGGGCCCGGCGCTTACTGGTCCCTTAGCGCAATCATTGGGTCTACCCGGGTCGTTCTGAGCGCCGGCAGCACGCTGGCGGACACGCCGGCAACCATCAGCACCGTGGCGGCGAGCGCGAACGAAGGGAGGTCGAAGGGCCCCACGCCGTAGAGGACGCCCTGCAGCGAGCGCGCCAGCAGGCTGGCGGCCACCAGACCGACGCCGCCGCCAATTGCGACGAGCGCGACGCTGCTCTTCACCACCAGCGCCACCGTGTTGCCGCCCGATGCGCCAAGTGCCATCCGCAGGCCGATTTCCCTCGTCCGCTGCGACACCGAGTACGACAGCACGCCGTAGATGCCGAGCGCGGCGAGCAGCAGCGCGGCCAGCGCGAACAACGCCAGCAGCGTCGTGCTGAGGCGCGGCAGGAACACGGCGCGCGCGAGGATTTGATCCATCGTGCTCAGCTCGTAAATCGGCTGGCCGGGATCGACATCCCAGATCACGCGCTGGATGGTGTGGGCCACCGTGAGCGGATCCTGGTTGGTGCGCGCCACCACCGCCATGCCGGCGGCGGGGCTCTGCTTCATGGGCAGGTAGACCTGCTTGCGCGGTTCGCGGTCCAGGCCCTGGTTGCGCACGTCGCCCACCACGCCCACGACCTGGCTCTTGCCGTGCGGGTTCTGGATGATCTGGCCGAGCGGGCTGCGATCCGGAAAGTAACGGCGCGCCATGGTTTCGTTGATCACGCTGGTGCGCGGGCCCACTTCGGCGTCCCGCTCGTCGAGGAAGCGGCCCTCGATCAGCTTGATCTGCATGGTCTCGAAGTAGCCGGGCGCGACAATGCGGACATCGGCCAGCGGATCCTCGGTGGGCGGCGGCTGCTGCCCCTCGACGGCAAACGGCAGCGCCCCGGCGGCGCCGACATCGTGCAGCGGCATGGCCGACACCGCCGAGGCGTTGGTCACGCCGGGCGCGCGGCGCATCCGCTCGATGACGTCTTCGTAGAACCGCACCTGCGTCGCCCGCTGGTACTTGGTCGCCGGCAGCAGCACGCGCGCGGCAATCAGGTTGGTGGAATCGAAGCCGGGATTGACCTCCAGCAGCTTCGAGAAGCTGCGCGTCATCAGGCCGGCGCCCACCAGCAGCACGAGCGCGAGGGCCACCTCCACGATCACCAGCCCGCTCAGCAGGCGGCGGGCGTACGGGCTGCCGGTCGTGCCAGACGACTCCTGCATGTTCTCGCGCAGGTCCTGCCGCGAGGCGTGGAGCGCCGGCAGCAGGCCGAAGGCCAGGGCCACGCCAATCGAGATCACGGTGGTGAACAGCAGGACGCCGCCATCGAGGCTCAGGCCGTCCATGCGCGGCAGCTGGCTCTCGGGCAGGTTCGACAGCAGCCGCAGGCCGCCAAAGGCGGCGAGCAGGCCGGTGACGCCGCCGGCGAACGACAGCAGCAGGCTCTCGGCCACGATCGGCTTGGCAATTTCCCAGCGGCTCGCGCCAAGCGCGCCGCGCACGGCCATTTCGCGCCGCCGGCTCGACAGCCGCGCCAGCAGCAGGTTGGCCATGTTGGCGCAGACAATCAGCAGCAGGAAGCCGACGGCGCCCATCAGCACCATCAGCGCGGGACGCGACGCGCCCACGAGCTGTTCATGGGCCGCGACGACGCGGGCGCCCCAGCCGGCGTTGCTGTCCTTGAACTCGTTGGCGATACGGGCGGCCAGCACGGTGATCTCCTCTTGCGCCTGCTGCGGCGTGCTGCCCTGCGCCATGCGGCCGACCACCGTCAGCGAGCGCGCGCGGCGCGAGCGGCCGTGCATGTCCTTGGGATCGAACGCCAGCGGCGTCCACACCTCGACCTTGGTGCTGGTCGGGAACTCGAACGCCGGCGACATCACGCCGACCACCGTGAAGGGCACGGCATCCAGCTGAATGGTCTTGCCGACGATGCCGCGGTCAGCGGCCAGCGCGCGCGTCCAGAAGCCGTGGCTCAGCACGACGACGCGGTCGGCGCCGGGAACGGTTTCGTCGGCGGTGAACGTGCGGCCGAGCACGGCGTGGCTCTTGAGCACGTTGAACAGGCCGGGCGTGGCGCGCAGGCCGGCCACGTTCTGCGGATCGCCGGTGCCCTTGAACGAGAAGTCCCCGTGCCGATAGGCGGCCATCGACTCCATGCTCCGGGCCTCGCGCTGCCAGTCTTCGAACGTGGGAATCGACACGGGCCCCTGGTTGCCGTCAGGGTTCACCTCCCACACGACGGCAATCTTCTCGGGATCCTCGTACGGCAGCGGGTTGAGCACCACCGTCTTGATCACGCTGAAGATCGCGGTGTTGGCGCCAATGCCCAGGGCCAGCGTCAGCACCGACACCAGCACGAAGGTGGGCTGGCGGCGGAGCGTGCGGAAGGCGTAGGTGAAGGCAGCAGTCCAGTCGGCCATGCGGCGCATTGTATGGGGCCTGACCCCCATTTCCACCAAATGGTGGATTGGGGTCAGTCCTCTGGGCCGGTCCCGGCAGAAGATTGCGATCTACACAGGCATTTTGACTGTTCAGGCCTGTCCCCAATCCACCATTTAGTGGATTGGGGGGTCAGGCCCCCAGAAGGCACCCAGAAGGCAGATGGTAGGCTAAAGGCCGTGCCCTTGACGCGCTTCCGCTTCGGCCTGATCGTGGCGGCAATCCTGGTCGGGCTAACAGCCGGCATTGGCGCCTATACCTTCGTCTACGCGAAGGGTTACTCGTACATGACCAACGATCCCGCGGCCTGCGCCAATTGCCACGTCATGCGCGATCACTTCACGGCCTGGTCGCGGGCCAGCCATCGCGCGGTCGCGGTCTGCAACGACTGCCACACGCCGCCAGGCCTGGTGCCGAAGTACATGACCAAGGCGCAGAACGGCTTCTGGCATTCGTTCTACTTCACCTTTGGCGGCTATCCCGACCCGATTCGCATCACGCCGCGCAACCACGACATCACCGAGCTGGCGTGCCGCAAGTGCCACAGCGAGATGACGGCGTCGATTGACGTGGGCCGCGCCGATCACGGCAAGGCCGGGGTCTCATGCACTTCGTGCCATAACGACGTAGGACACATCGAATGAAACGGCTCTCCATTCCCCTTGCCGTCGCCGCGCTGGCGGCGGTGGGCGCCCTGCTGGTCACCGCCCTGCTCGTGAACATCTTCACCCGCCAGCAGGAGGCGCAATCCCCCTTCTTCACCGTCGTGCAGCTGACCGACGAGACCGAGGACCCGGCGATCTGGGGCAAGAACTTCCCACTCCAGTACGACGGTTACCTCCGCACCGTGGATCAGATTCGCACGCGCTACGGCGGCAGCGAAGCGGTGCCGCGGACGCCGACCAATCGCGATCCCCGCGGCATCGTCGCGCAGTCGCGGCTGGAAGAAGACCCGCGCCTGAAGACGCTGTGGGCGGGCTATGCGTTCGCGAAGGACTTCCGCGAAGAGCGCGGCCACGCGTTCATGCTCGAGGACCAGACCTTCACCGAGCGCCAGGACGTGGTGCAGCAGCCGGGCACGTGCATGCACTGCCACGCGTCGGTCTACCTGCCCTACAAGAAACTGGGCGGCGGCGACCTGATCAAGGGCTTCGAGGTGATGAACCAGATGAAGTACCAGGAGGCACGCACCAAGGTGTCGCACCCGGTGGCCTGCATCGATTGTCACGATCCGGCCACCATGCAGTTGCGCGTCACGCGCCCGGGCTTCCTCGAGGGCATCGTCAAGGTGAAGGCCGCGCAGGGCATTGCCAACTACGACGTCAATCGCGACGCGACGCGGCAGGAGATGCGGTCGTACGTGTGCGGCCAGTGCCACGTCGAGTACTACTTCAAGGGTCCCGAGAAGCGGCTGACCTATCCCTGGGACAAGGGCCTCAAGGCCGACGAAATCCTGGCCTACTACGAGGAGAACGGCTTCAGGGACTGGACCCACGCCGAATCGGGCGCGCCGGTCCTCAAGGCGCAGCACCCGGAGTTCGAGATGTGGAACCAGGGCGTGCACGCGCGCTCGGGCGTCGCCTGCGCCGATTGCCACATGCCGTACCAGCGCGTCGGCGCCATGAAGATCAGCGATCACCATGTGCAGAGTCCGCTGCTGAACGTCAATCGCGCCTGCCAGACGTGCCACCGCTGGTCGGAAGACGAGCTGCGCAATCGCGTCCACACCATCCAGGACCGCACCTTCAGCGTCCGCAACGTGGCGATGGATGCGCTGATGGCGTTGATTGCCGACATCAAGGCCGCCAAGGCCGCCGGCGCCAGCGATGCCGACCTCGAGGCGGCGCGCCGCTTCCAGCGCCGCGGCCAGTTCCTGCTGGATTTCATCGAGGCCGAAAACTCCATGGGCTTCCACGCCGACCAGGAAGCGGTGCGGGTGCTGGCGCTGTCGCTCGACGAGACGCGCCGCGGCCAGGCGTCGCTGCCGGGCAGCAAGGCCACGGTCGGCGCAACGACGACCACCACCCCGACACCGCAGGTCGTGCCGCCCGGATCACACTAGGTGCGAGTGCGGTCGCGCCAGGCCACGCGCGCGATTGCCTCGGCCAATCCCCACGCCAGCACGGCGCCGCCAAACACGCCGCCCCATAGTTCCAGGGGGATGGCGGCGTGGCCCAGCAGGTGCGACACCGCCGGCAGCACCGCCGCCGCGACCTGGATGGCGATGCCGGCCACCACCGCCGCCAGCAGGTAGGCGTTCGGCAGCGGATGCATCCAGGTGTGCCGCGCCGGATAGGTCAGCAGCAACTGGCCGATGGCCATGAAGTGAAAAGTCGCCGCCCGTGCCTCGCCGAGTGAATAACCAAACCACGGCACCAGGCCGAGAATGCCGAGCGCGAGCAGCGCCTTCATGCTGCCGGCCGCCACCACGAATCGCATTGATGGCCGGTCCAGCAGCGGCGAGGCCGGCGGCCGCGGCGGATGCTGCATCACGCCTGGAGTGCGATCGAAGGCCAGCGCCAGCGCGGGCAGGCCATCGGTCAGCAGGTTGATCCACAGGATCTGCGCCGCCGTCAGCGGCAGCATCAAGACACCCGCATCATCGCGAATGTTGAGCCAGAACGCGAGCAGCGCGCCGCTGGCCACCAGCAGCACCTCCGACAAGTTGGTCGAGAACAGGAAGCGCAGGAACTTCTGGATGTTCTCGTAGATGCCGCGGCCCTCGTCGATGGCGCGGACGATGGTGGCGAAGTTGTCGTCGAGCAGGACGATGTCGGCGACTTCGCGGCTGACGTCGGAGCCGCGCCGGCCCATGGCAATGCCGACCTCCGACCGCTTCAGCGCCGGCGCGTCGTTCACGCCGTCGCCGGTCATGGCGACAATCTGCCCCTGCGCCTGCAGCCCCTCGACGATCTGCAGTTTCTGCTCGGGGCGCACGCGCGCGAACACGTTGACCTCGGCAAACGCCTCGGCCAGCGCGGCGCCTTCGTAGTCGTCGAGGTCCTCGCCGGTGAGGACGCGCACGCCGGGAATGCCGACCAAGTGCGCGACGGCGAGCGCGGTGGCCGGGTGGTCGCCGGTGATCATCACCACGCGGATGCCGGCGGCCAGCGCCGTGGCGACCGCGCCGGGCACTTCGGCGCGGGGGGGATCCCAGAACAAGGCCAGGCCGAGCAACGTCAGGTTCTCTTCGGTGTTGCCTTCGGCCCAGGCGAGGGCAAGCACGCGGAAGCCCTCGCGGGCGTAGGCATCGGCCTTCTCGCGCCACGACTCGCGCTCGGCATCGGTCAGCACCGATCGCCTGAAGACCACCTCCGACGCGCCCTTGATGTAGCTGACCTCGCGCCCGGCATCGAGCACGGTCACGCGCGAGAACTTCCAGGCGCTGTCAAAAGGCCGCTCGTCGACCCTCGGGAAAAGGGGTCGGGGATCTTTTTCGAACCGAAGTTGCGGAAAACCGGCCGAAATCGGCGGGTTCCCTTGATCGGGCGTGTGTTTTTCGCCGGGGTTTCGCCCGAAAAGATCCCCGACCCCTTTTTCGGCGTAACGCAGCAGGCCCAGTTCCAGGGGATCGCCGGCGCCGGTCGCCAGGTCGGCATCGTTGGCCAGGACAATGGCCGCCAGCGCGCGCGGCAGGTCTGCGGCGTCCAGCGAGCGAACCTCCATGCGGTTCTCGGTCAACGTGCCGGTCTTGTCGGTGGCAATCACCGTGACCGACCCGAGCGCCTCGACCGCCGACAGCCGGCGGACCACGGCCTTGTGCCGGGCCATGCGTTCCACGCCCAGCGCCAGCGCCACCGTCAGCACCGCCGGCAGGCCCTCGGGCACCGCCGCCACCGCCAGCGCCACGGCAAAGATGAACATCTGCGGCGCGCGCGCGAGGCCTTCGGCCATCACGCCGAGCAGGCCAATCACGGCCGCCAGCGTCAGCACCCATCGCGCGATCTGCCGGCCCAGTTGATCGACGCGGCGCTCGAGCGGCGTCTTGGCCGCCCGGATGTCGCCCAGCATGGTGGCCAGCCGGCCCATGGCGCTCGTGGCGCCGGTCCGCGTGATCTCGAGATAGGTCTTGCCGCGCACGACCAGCGTGCCGCTGAACGCTTCGGCGCCGTCGCCCTTCTCGACCGGCAGCGATTCGCCGGTCAGCAGCGACTCGTCCAGCAGGACGCCGTGCGCGCCGGTCAGTGCGCCGTCGGCGGGCACGCGGTCACCCGCTTCGAGCCGGACCCAATCGCCCGGCACGAGCGCCGCCGTCGGCAGCCGCGTGAGCTGGCCATCGCGCAGCGTCCACGCCTGCGCGCCGCCCAGCGCCTTCAGGCGCGCCATTGCGGCCTCCGAGCGCTGCTCTTGGTACATGCCGAGGGCGGCGTTGAACAGGAGGATCAGGCCGATCGCGCCCACTTCGATGGGCCACCCGTGCGCGCCCTCGACGAGCCAGAGGCCCAGGTCGAAGGCGAGCGCGAACAGCAGGATGTAGACGAGCGGGCTGGCGAACTGGCGGAGGAAGCGCCGCCAGGCCGATTCGGGCGGCCGCTCGGGTAGCGCGTTGGGCCCAACCCTCGCCAGCCGGGCGGCGGCCTCGGCCGAGGTCAGGCCCCTCACCTCACGTTCCGAAGGTTCGGACGGCAAGCGTCTTCTCCAGCTCCACGATCGCCAGCATCGTCTTCAGCTGCGAATCGGGGTTGAGCGAGAGGCTGTCGATGCCCTCGCTCACCAGGAAGCGGGCGAAGTCGGGATAGTCGCTGGCCGCCTGGCCGCAGATGCCGATCTTGCGGCCGGCGACGTGCACCGCGGCAATCACCTGCGCAATCGTCCGCGTGACCGCCTCGTTGCGCTCGTCGAACAGGTGCGCCACCAGTTCCGAGTCGCGATCGACGCCCAGCACCAGCTGCGTGAGGTCGTTGCTGCCGATCGAGAAGCCGTCGAACACCTGCGCGAACTCCTCGGCCAGGATCACGTTGCTGGGGATCTCGCACATCACGTAGACCTCGAGACCGCGCTCGCCCTGCACGAGGCCGTTCTTGCGCATCTCGGCAATCACGCGGCGCCCCTCCTCCACCGTGCGGCAGAACGGCACCATCAGCTTCACGTTCTCCAGCCCCATGACGTCGCGCACCTTGTGCATGGCCCGGCACTCGAGCGCGAAGCCCTCGCGGTAGCGCTCGTCGTAATAGCGCGAGGCGCCGCGAAAGCCGATCATCGGGTTTTCTTCCTGCGGTTCGAAGGCCGCGCCCCCAAGCAGGCCGGCGTATTCGTTGGTCTTGAAGTCCGAGAGCCGGACGATCACGTCCTTGGGCCAGAAGGCGGCGGCAATCATCGCCACGCCTTCCGCCAGCCGATCGACGAAGTACTGCCCCTTGTCGGTGTAGCCGCGGGTGAGGCGATCGATCTCGCGCCGCTCTTTCACGTCGCTGATGCGCTCCGGGTGCAACAGCGCCATGGGATGCGTGCGCACGTGCGTGCTGATGATGAACTCGAGCCGCGCCAGCCCGACGCCGTCGTTGGGCAGGAACGACAGCCCGAACGCTTCGGCAGGATTTGCCACGTTCATCATCATGCTCGTGCGGGGACGGGCGACGTCGGCCAGGTTGGTCCGCTCCACGCGCACCGGCAGCAGGCCGCGATACACGAACCCTTCCTCGCCCTCGGCGCACGACACCGTCACCGGGTCGCCCGTCTTGATCGTCGTGGTGCCGGCCGCCGTGCCGACCACGGCCGGAATGCCGGGGTGAGGTGCTGGCCAAGGGCCGCAGCGTCGGCGAGAAGATTGGCCAGGGCCCTGGTCGAGATGGAAGCGCTCGAGCACCAGCGGATCGCGCTGCGTGTGCACGGTCTCGGGCCGCGCCTGCACCAGGAACAGCTCGCCGCTGCGGCCGTCTTTCGCCCATTCGATGTCCATGGGCGTCGGTACACCGCGCAGCTTCGAGTAGTGTTCCTCGACCAGCACCGCCCATCGCGCCAGCGTCAGGATGTCGTCGTCCGCGATCACGAAGCGTTCGCGGTCCTCCGGCGCCACGGGCTCGCTGCGCGTTTGCCGCGAGCCGCCCGCTTCGTAGACCAGCTTGAATTCCTTGGTGCCGAGCTTCTTCTGCAGGATCGGGCGGCAGCCCTTCGCCAGCGTCGGCTTGAACACGTAGAACTCGTCGGGGCTCACCGTGCCCTGCACCACGCTTTCGCCAAGCCCGTAGGCGCCGTTGATGAGCACGGCGTTGGCGAAGCCGGATTCGGTGTCGATCGAGAACATCACCCCCGCGCAGGCCAGGTCGGAGCGGACCATCTTCTGGACGCCGACCGACAAGGCCACCTGGTTGTGATCGAAGCCGTGATGCACGCGATAGACGATGGCGCGATCGGTGAAGAGCGAGGCGAAGCAGCGCTTCACTGCGTCGAGCAGCATGGCGGCGCCGTGGATGTTGAGATAGGTTTCCTGCTGGCCGGCGAAGCTGGCCTCGGGCAGGTCCTCGGCCGTGGCGCTGCTGCGGACGGCGACATCGCAATTGGCGCCGTACTCCGCTTCCAGCTTCCGGTACGCCTCAGAGGCGGCGCGGACGAGCGAGTCGGGCAGGGTGGCGGCGAGGATGGCGGCACGTGCGCGCGCGCCGGCCGCCTGCAGACGATCGAGGTCGGTGACGTCGAGGTCCTTCAGGGCGACAGCGATCGCCTGGTCGAGGCCGGCAACCTGCAGGAACGCACGATAGGCATTCGCCGTCGTCGCAAAGCCATCGGGGGTGCGGATGCCCTGCGGGGTCAGCGCCCGCCGCATCTCGCCCAGCGAGGCGTTCTTGCCGCCGACAATCGGCATATCGTTGATGCCCAGCGTGTCGAACCAGCGAATCCAGGTGGTCATGGACGTACCCCCCGTGCAAACAGAGCACGTTACGTACCGGCGACTCCACGCGGAATCTGGCGGATTTCAGCGTGGCGCGCGGGGAATATCCCGCGGGATTGCTGCATATTCACCGCCCGCGGCGCCGCTGGGGCGGGGGCCTCCCAGCGCAGCCGTACGGTGTGAAGATTGCAATTGTCCCGGCATGCATCGACGAGACTTGCTTCGACTTCTCAGTCTCTCGGCCCTGGGCGGCGCGGCCGGCCGCGTCTACGCCGCCGGCGAGCAGGCCCCGGCCGGGTTCGTGCCCGATGTCGAGTTCGCGCTGACCGCGGCGCCGGGCGAAGCGGCCATCCTGCCCGGGGCGCCCTCCAGCGTGTGGCGGTTCACGGGCAAGCTGACCAAGGGCCCGGCCGACACCCTGCAGCCGACACCGGATTCCTACCTGGGGCCGGTCATCAACCTGCGTCGCGGGCAGAAGGTGCGCGTCCATTTCAGCAACCAACTGGGCGAACCCTCCATCGTCCACTGGCATGGCCTGGACGTGCCGGAGCTGGCCGACGGCCATCCGCGGCTGGCGGTGGGGCCCGGGCGCGAGTATGTCTACGAGTTCGAGGTCACGAACCGCGCGGGCACGTACTGGTATCACCCGCATCCCCACATGCGCACGAGCGCCCAGGTCTACCGCGGACTCGCCGGGCTGCTGATCGTTCGCGATGCCGAAGAAGACGCGCTGGGCCTGCCGTCGGGCGAAGCCGAGCACGTGTGCGTGCTGCAGGATCGCCAGTTCGACGCGCGCAACCAGCTGGTGTTCCGCGCCGACAACATGATGGAGATGATGAACGGCTTCCTCGGCGACCGCGTGCTGGTGAGCGGCCGGCCGCAGCCGACGACCGAGGTGGATGCCGGATGGCATCGCATGCGCCTGCTGAACGGATCGAACGCGCGCATCTACAAGCTGGCGTGGAGCCGCGACGTGAAGATGACGTTGATCGGTGGCGATGGCGGCTTGTTTGAGCAGCCCGTTCGCCAGGCAGTGCTCACGCTCGCGCCGGGGCAACGCGCGGACGTGCTCGTTGATCTCACGGGCGTGGCGGCCGGCACCGACATCCATCTCGACAGCCAGGCGTATCCCGAGGCCGATGCCGGCATTGTCGGCATGATGGGGATGGGGATGGGTCGCGGCATGGGCATGGGACGCGGCATGGCGGCCGCCGCCACGGCCGCCACCGCGAACGGTGCGGCGCTGCGGGTGATGACGCTGCGCACGCGCGCGCGGGTCGGTGTCGCGTTTTCCGTGCCGACGCGGCTGTCGACGTTTGACGCGGCCTGGACCGCCGGTGCCGGAGCAAGCATCCGCCAGGTCCCCATCGTCTTTCAGCGCATGGAGTGGCTGCTGGGCGGCCGCACGTTCGAGATGAGCCAGGTCGCGCCCGAAGAGACGGTGGCCGCCGGCTCCACGCATGTGTGGGAGTTCATGAATCTGCCCAACGGCATGGGGATGCAGGCCGCGCATCCCATTCACATGCACGGCCGCCAGTTCCGCGTGTTGCAGCGCAGCGGCGGCACCACCAACGCGCTGCGGGCCGGCCTCGCCGATGGCGGGTGGCGGGATGTCGTGCTGGTGTTGCCGGGCGAGACGGTGCGCGTGCAGGCGACGTTCTCGCGGTTCCCGGGTTTGTATCTGTATCACTGCCACATCCTCGAGCACGAGGACATGGGGATGATGCGCAACTTCCGCATCACGTAGGGAGTCCGGCGCATGCTTGATGCGTTTGCGTCGTGGCCGCCGGCCTGGCAGGCGCTGGCCGCCGCGACGTTCACCTGGAGTCTCACCGCGCTGGGCGCCGGCGCGGCGTTCTTCTTCCGCGATGTCAGCCGCCGCTCGCTCGACACCGCGCTCGGGTTTACCGCGGGCGTGATGATCGCGGCAAGCTTCTGGTCGCTGCTCAATCCCGCCATCGAGCTCTCCGAGCAGATGGGGATGATCAAGTGGCTGCCGGCGCTGGTGGGCTTCCTGGCCGGCGCGCTGTCCATGCGCCTGGTCGATTTCGTGCTGCCGCACGTTCACCTGTTCGGTAAGATGTCCGACGCCGAGGGCTTGAAGACGACGTGGCGGCGGACGACGCTGCTCGTGTTGGCCATTACGTTACACAACATTCCCGAAGGATTGGCCATCGGCGTGGCGTTTGGGGCGGTGGCGGCGGGCTTCGACTCGGCGACGCTGCCGGCGGCGATCGCGCTGACCATTGGCATCGGCATCCAGAATTGTCCGGAAGGCACAGCGGTGGCGGTGCCGCTGCGCCGCGAGGGCCTCTCGCCCGCCAAGGCGTGGTGGTACGGGCAGCTGTCGGCGATCGTGGAGCCGTTCGCCGCCGTGGCCGGTGCGCTGGCCGTGACGCTGATGCAGCCGCTGTTGCCGTACGCGCTGGCGTTTGCGGCGGGCGCGATGATCTTCGTGAGCGTCGAGGAGGTGATCCCAGAGTCGCACTCGGGCGGCCACGGCGACATTGCCACCATCGGCGCGATCGTCGGATTTGCCCTGATGATGACGCTCGACGTTGCGCTGGGGTAGGGGGCCTGACCCCCTTTTCCACCAAATGGTGGATTGGGGACAGGCCTCAAACAATCTGTCTCGCAAGAAACCCAGGAATCTCAACGAAGTTCGCCGGAATTTTTGCGTCTTGTCGAGCGAGGCCTGTCCCCAATCCACCATTTGGTGGTTTTGGGGGTCAGACCCCCAACTGGCACGGCACCTGCATTGGTAATTCGGGTGATTCGCCATGTATTTGCGGCGTTACTGCTCGGCTGGTCGCTGGCCGGATGTGCCAGCGGCCGGTTTGGTCCGTCTTCCGACATCGAAGTCCCCGCCGGGCCGCACACGCTCAAGAAATTGACCGTCGAAGAGCGCCGCCAAGCCATGGAGCGCGCGCGGGTGTGGCAGTCCATCAACACCAGCTCGCTGGATCTGCTCAAGGGACCCGCCTTGCCGCCCGCCTTGCGCATTGGCGCCGAGACGACGTGCACGTTTGTTCACCCCGACAAGCCGCTGTCCGGCAACACGCCGAAGTTCCAGTGCGCCGTCCCCCCTTCGCCAAGGCTACGGGGGGCAAGCAAGAGCGATGTGGTGAAGGTGAAGTACGGCGAGAAGAACGGCGAGGTCTACGCCGAGGTGGCCGCGAGCCGGCTGCTGTGGGCCCTGGGCTTCAAGGCCGACGTGATGATCCCCACGCGCGTGACGTGCCTCGACTGCCCGGTCTCCGACCCGTTTGCGGTCAGCGCCACCGAGTGGACGCTCAACGGTCCGCGCGAGCGAACGAAGCGGGTGTTCGACCCGGCAATTATCGAGCGCGAGATCACCGGCAAGTCGATTGAGGTCCCCGGCTTCGAGGGCTGGGCGTGGCCCGAGCTCGATCAGATCCGCTCCGACGGCACGGGCGCCACCCGCGCCCACATCGATGCGCTGAAGCTGCTCGCCGTGTTCATCCAGCATTCCGACACCAAGCCCGATCAGCAGGAACTCGTGTGCGCCGAAGGCCGCAACCGCAAGGATGCCAAGGGCAACGAGACCTGCCGCACGGCGTGGCTGGTGATCAAGGACCTGGGCGCCACCTTCGGCAAGGCGACGCGCCTCAACAGCAGCAAGATGAACCTGGCCGACTGGGACAGTGCCAGTGTGTGGAAAGCGGGGGCGACCTGCGTTGGGAACCTGCCGCGGTCGCTGACCGGCAGCCTCGACAACCCGGTGATCGGCGAGGCCGGACGCCTCTTCCTGGCCCGGCGCCTGTCGCAACTGCGCGACAAGCAGATTCGCGACCTGTTCGTCGCCTCTCAGATCCAGAAGCGCGGCGAAGACATCACCGATGCGGATGGCCGCAAGCGCAAGGTGACGGTCGACGACTGGGTCCGCGTCTTCAAGCGGAAGCGGGAAGAGATCGCCTCGGCGCGCTGCGCAAGCTGAGAACTTTCGCGGCCCGGTCCGTCTACTCCATTGAGCCTGATGCCCGGCTACCTGGTCACCATCGGCGATTCCGTTCACTGGGGCCAGGGCCTCGCGCGGGCCCACAAGCTGCACACCATCGTCGAAGCGCGCCTGCGCCTGGCGGACCCGGCGTTGGTGGGACACCACATGGCCCACTCCGGCGCGGTGATTGGCGCCGGCGCCACGGTTACTCGGCAGCGCGTCGACGGCGAGGTGCCGGTCGGGTCGCCGACCATCATCGAACAGGCGGCGGCCTTTCCCGGCGACCCGGCCGATGTCCGGGTCGTGCTCGTCAACGGCGGCATCAACGATGTCGACATCCGCAATATCCTGAACCCGTTCCTGCCGTCGCAGCGGCTGTCGGATCTCATTCGCGAACACTGCTTCGACAGCATGCGGATCCTGCTGGGCGACGTGGTCCGCGCATTCCCGGCACCGGCCACGCGGGTGGTCGTGACGGGCTACTATCCGATCCTGAGTTACGACAGCCGGCCGATCGGCATCCCGCTGCTCCTCCACAGCGAGGGCGTGTTTGCCCCACCCGAGATGGTCGACCTGGCCGGACCAAACCCCATTGTCGAGCACTGCCTGCAGTTCTGGCGCCAGTCCACGGCGTGCCTGCAGGCGGCCGTCGATGCCGTGAACGCCACGCGGGCAGCGTCGCGCATCGTGTTCGTCGATGCGGGCTTCACCGCGCGCAACGCGGCGTTCGCGGACGATCCGTGGTTGTTCGGCCTCACGCTGGGGTTGCTGCCCGAAGACGAAGTCGTCGCCGGCCGGCGCGCCGCCTGCAATGCGGCCATTCCGCCCGCCGATTTCCTGGCCCGCGAGCAGTGCTACCGCGCCTCGGCGGGGCATCCCAACGTCACCGGCGCCCAGCGTTACGCCGGCGCCATCATCGCCGCGCTCGGCCTCTAGACAATCGAGTAGTACAAGAAGTCTTTCGCCGGCGTCTTCTGCAGATCCTTGCGGAGGTCGAGGTGATTGGTCGGCTTGCCATCCATCAGCTCGCCCATGTGGACGATGAAGCCAAGCACGTCCTGCAGCGGGTTGGCAAGGTCGAGGTCGAACTCGGCATAGGTGTACGGCAGGTCGACCGGCGGGACCGCGATCACCATTTGCAGCGAGGGCCGGCCTTCGCCGCGGAAGCTGAGCAGGCCGTTGGTGAAGCGCGCCTGCTCCGCCGGCGGGATGGCTTCGAGCAGCTTCTTGTGAATGGGCGCGGTCGGCTCGCCTTCCGCGTAGAACGGCTTCGTCGGGTCCTTCACCAGCGCCTCGATCGTCGGCAGCAGCGCGCGGTCCACGCGCATGAACGCGCGATCGTTGAAGACCTTGAACGCGTGATGCACGTGCGGCAGCAGGGCGGCGGTCTTGCCGGGCCGCACGCGCAGGTTGGCGAGCAGATTCAGCAGGCAGGCCTTGCGCGTCGGACGCTTGTCGGCGTGGAGCCAGTCGGCCGCGCTGACGTTGTCGATCGTCGATGCCTCGAGCACGCCCTGGATGGCCGGGTCGGCGCCGGACAGGTCGACGGCCACGTCGCGCGCATCCAAAGTGACGGTGACCTTGGCCGGCGCGTGGCCGTCCTGCTTGATCTCCAGGTTGACCTTCGGCCCGGTGGTGGCCTCCTCGATCTCCAGCCTGAGCGCATAGAGCCCCTCTGGGAGCGAGTCGGCGTCGACGCCGCGCAGCACCAGGTTGCCGTCTTCGACGGCGACATCGAGCTTGAACTGCCCGAGGTCCCAGCCCTTGACCTGGGCAATGCGGCGCATGCGCTGGCGCGTGGCCTCGCCGCGCGGCGTCAGTTGAATGCCAACGGTGCGTTCGATGGGGTCCGGCTCGTCAAGCTCAATGCCGCCGGTTACCTGGCGGGCAATGCGCAGGCGCTTGCCGGCAGGTGTGCGGAACTCGACGTCGATGTATTCGTTCATAACGGTCCTCCAGCCGGGTCCGATCCAGTAGACGGACGAGGATCGCGAAGTTCTCAGCCTGCTCGAAGGAGGGTTACTTCGCGGCGAGCAGCCTGGCGAGTTGCAGGGGCGACACGACGCGGATCCCTTCGATGGTCTTGCCCATCAGCGCGCCGAAGTCGCGCCGGTCGCCAGTCACGATTAGCTCGCACCGGCCCCTGATGGCAGCGCACAACAGCGGCACGTCCTTCTCGGACAGCGCGACCGGGAGCGGGAACACCATTGAGCGCACGATCTCCAGCTGGGGCAGGAACGCCTCAAAGGCCGGGAGCCACGCGGCGCGCTTGAGCGCCAGGTTCCTGCGCGCTTCCTCAACGGCGAGGTCGCTCGACACGGCGGTCTCCTCGTCGAGCAGCCACGCCAGTAGACGGGCGAAGTTGCTGCCGGGATTACTGGCCGAGAACAGCACGTTGGCGTCGAGAAAGACGCGCATCTCCTACCGGGACGTACGCGCCCGGGCGGCCTTGGCCTTCGGCAACAGCTTGCCCATCGCGGCCTCATCGCGAGCGAACTCGGCGATGCGCGCCTCGGTGTAGATCTCGAGCGGCACGCTGACCGACGGCCGCAGCAGGATGCCGGCCTCGGTGCCCTCGAGAATCAGTTCGTCGTTGGCCTTCAGGCCATAGGCCTGGCGCAGCGACGCCGGGATGGTGATGACGCCCCGGTCGTTGAGAGTGACCTTGCTGACCATGGTCGCAGTATAGCAGTAATACCGTAATACTGCATCATACCCCCGTCGCACGCGTGGCCGACGGCTGCCACCCCGAGCCCGGCGCGGTGGCGGCAGGCGAGGAAGTTGGCGAGGTCGGAGGGGGAAAGGGCGAGCTGGCCGTCAAGGATGCGCATCTAGGCCGCCAGTGTACTTTTTTCCGACCCAGGCTTCATCCGCGCCGCCCTACCACTCTGTCCGCTCCAACACTTGCCGCGCAGCGGCTTCGCCAAATGGGTCAGATGCACTGCCCGGGCCTGCACACACGCGCCTCATGGCGCGTGCCACTTCGTCACCGATCTGTCGTGCCATGGCAATAGGCCACTCCGGCTCTGGCGGTGGCGGCAGCATCTCGGCGAACTGCAGGTCCGTCCTGTCCAGCAGATAGGTTTCCCCGGACGTGATGTGGTCGTAGATCAGCGTCAGCGCCGCGATCCGAGCCAGGCGCTCGTCGATCATGCTCTCGAGCATGTGATCGGGCAGCCACGGGCGCTCGTCGGTCTGGTCTTTGGGATCCATCTTCAGATCCTCGCGGTAACGCTCCACGGCCGTCTCGTGTTGACGTATTCGCTTCGCGACCTTCGCTTTCAGCACATCACCCGGCATCGCCAGCTTCAGTCCATCGATCATCACCCACCGCCTTTCCACGCGACGACGATGCCATCGTCAGAAAGCAGGCGGCAAGACGAAAGATCTGCGATGCGACCCGGTCCACGCGTACGCAGTATCTGCAACGTCGTCCGACCTATTCGGCGTTCGCGCGATCTTCGGTCGAACGCAGTCGCCCATGACGATGCTACTGTCGTCAAAACGGGTGGACGATGATCAATCCCACGGACCCGATCACCTGCCAGGCCTGCGCGCGTAATCGCGTCTTGATCGCAAAGCTCGACGAGCGGATGACGGCGCTCGAGATCGAGGTCCGCGGAGCGCCAGTGGAAGTCCTGCTGGAGGAGTTCGCGGCCATCAAGGCACGACGGGATGCAAGGCAGGCAGCAATCGATGAGTACCACCGGCTGCAGCAGGAAGAGTTCTACCGGAGGCTGCCCGAGCTGAAGGAGGTCGCCACACAGCAACGCGCGAAATATGAGGCGTTCATGCGGGAACGGGGATTCGAGCCCTGACCTCGCGGAAACACACTGGGCTTTTCAAGAAAGGCGATGAGATGAGCTCATGAAGCGCCCCGTAAGCGTCGCCGCTTTCTTGAATCCCCGCGTGTGTTCCCGCAGGTTGCTTTTCTTGCTGCATCTTCCTGTCCGATCGTACGCAACATCTGCGACGCGTGAGACCGTGGACCGCAAGATCGTTCGGGATCCCGCCCTATTTCGGTTGGCCCGTCGCTAGCAGGTCATTCACCGCGGAGGACGATGCTAGTATGGCGAACGACGATCGGTCCCAACAGATGCAGCAGCAGTTCAACGAACTCAGGCAAGCGATTGCCAGTGATATCGCCGAGCGGTTCGACGCGAGCGAGCGCCGGCTGCGCGAAGGACTGTCAAAGGACCTCGACGAACGGTTCGCGGCCAGCGAACAGCGTCTCACCGAGAAGCTCACGCACGTCATTGTGCAGCAGCTAGAGACTGCCCAGCAGCACCTGGAAGGTCGGCTGCAAGTGCATATGGAGGATCTGAAGGGCCTTGTCGCGACCACTGCCGAGGCCTATGGCGGGACGCTGGACGGGATCGAACGCAAGCTCGGTGAGATGAGCGAGATGATGGAGACCAAGTTCCCCGCTCGCCGGCCAACGCCTTGACATGAATCACCATATCGCTATACATTGATTCCGCTGTCGTCATCCGGCGCAGCGAGTCATCAAGACGATCCGAGGGACGTGGCCCTATGACGATCACCAACCGGCTTCGAGTCGGTGGTAATGCCGCGATCGATGAGGTGCTGCATGTCCGATACGATCCCTCCGTCCCGAGGCCGCCTGGCCGGCCTTGGCGCCTACGGCTTCCTCGCTCACGAACCCGTCATCCTCGCCGCGCTCACGAGCGGCGACCCGATCCTGCTCATCGGCCCGAGCGGCACGGGCAAGACGTTCCTGCTCAACTCGATCAGCGAAGCGCTCGGCCTCGAGCACCGTCACTACAACGCGAGCCTGATCTCGTTTGACGATCTGGTCGGCTTCCCCTACCCGGACGAAGCCAGGAGCTCCGTCCGGTTCCTGGCCACGCCGGCCACGGTGTGGGGCGCCGAGTCGGTGTTGATCGACGAGATCAGCCGCTGCAAGCCCGAGCACCAGAATCGCCTGTTCTCGCTGGTGCATGAACGCAAGATCCAGGGCCTTGCGCTGGCGAAGCTGCGCTACCGCTGGGCCGCGATGAACCCCTGTTCGACCGACCAGTCGGGAGGCGAAGACTATCTGGGCGCCGAGCCGCTCGACCCGGCGCTCGCCGACCGCTTCGCCGTGATTCTGCAGGTCGGCGACTGGGACACGTTGAGCGACGGCGACCGCCGGCTCGTGGCCAACCCCGCCGGCGAAGGCGTGTCGGCAGACGATGGTGGGGAGCTGAAGACGGCGCTGGCCGCTTGGCAGACGGCCTTTGCGGCGCAGCAGGAACACTGCCCCGACGCCCTGGTCAACTACGTGTGCGCCGTGACGACCGCGCTGCGCGACGCCGGCATCCGCCTGTCGCCGCGCCGCGCGCGCCTCATCACGCGCACGCTGCTGGCCGCCACGCTCGTCGAGGGCCTCACTGCCGAGACGCTCGGCACCCGCGCCGGCGAGACGCTGTTCCGCACGGTGCTCGACGCCAGCCTGCCGCAGCGCGCGTGGGGCGAGACGCCCGACGCCGACAAGGTGGCCGCCGCCCATCGCCTGGCCTGGGATACAACGATGCTCCACGGCCGCGATCGGTGGCTGCACCACTTCCACCTGCAGCACCCGCTCGACCGCAAGGCGCAGCTGCTGCTCGACGAGTGTCCGGACCCCGACTCGGGCACCCTCGCCATCGAGCAACTGCTGGCGAACGAGCCCAAGGCGCGCGCGGCCGCGTTTGCGTTTGCCGCCTATCCGGCCGCCGTGGCCGGCCGCCTGCGGATTGGCGCCGAGGCCGTCAACGATCTCGGCCGCCTCGCGCAACCCATCCTGACGGTGGACGGGCAGATCACGTGGCAGGAGCCGACCTCCCAGCAGAACACCACGCATCCCGAGTTGGCCGCCTACGCCCCCGTGCTGCAACGGCTCGGCGCCGCGCGCCGCGCGCGCGCCCAGCAGCTCCTCTACTTCTGCCTCGTCAACAAGCTCGTCGTGGCCAAGCCCCGCGAGTTCGAGCAGGAGTTCCACCGGACGGTGCAGGTGCTCGGCGAAGGGAGGACCGAGTGAACGCCGCCTGGAACGAGGACGTCTACGAGCGGCTCGCCAACGTCGGCGGGCCCATGAGCCGGGGCCGGGCCGAGCGGATTCAGTCCACCTTGCTTGGGCACGACGAGGGCGCGGTGCGCTGCCCGCGCGTGCTTCGCGTGGGCCTCGACTTCGGGCGCCGCAGCCCCCTCACCTGCGTACGGGATCTGCTGAAAGACTGCGGGTTCGCCGACGAACGGGAGGCGCGCGAAGCGCTCGCCCTGCCGGACGAGCCGCGCATTTGCCGGCGCGACCCGGCCCCAAGGCCGGCGCCGGTGGCCTCGCTCCTGGCCAGCGATGCGCTCTACCAGGCGCTCGTGCTCGGGCTCTGCACGGCGTGGTGCTACGACCCGCGGCGGCCCGTGCTCTGGACCTGCGCCAGCCTCACGCGTCAACTCGAACTCTTTGACGGACGGGGGTTCTACGCATGAACACCCAGGCCTTTCGCAACATCTACCGGGAACTGATCGACGAGAACCCGCTGGCCGTCCGCGCCGTGCTGAAGGTGTTGGCGGTCGAGTTTACCGACAGCGTGCCGACCCTTGCCGTCACGTGCGAAGCACGGCCGCGCCTGCTCGTGAACCTGGCCTTCCTCCGCGAGCACTGCCGCACCGAAGCGCAGGTGAAGGCCGTGGTCTGCCACGAGTTCCTGCACGTGCTGCTGCGGCACACCGAGCGGTTCACGGCGCTCACGCCCCCAGAGCACCTCGCCGTTGATGCCGTGATCAACGCGATCATCCACCGGAGCTTCGGCCCCGACTACAGCAGCCTGATGAGCCAGTACTACGCGGATGAGCGCGGCATCGCGCGGCTGCTCCGGCCGCCCACCGCGCCCGAGCAGACGCGAATACTGGATGTCGGCTACGGTCGCCGGCGCGTGCGCCCAGAGGAGAAGAGCATGCTGGCGGCCTGGGCGGGACTCTACGACGGGCGGCTCGTCGCCGATGACATCCGCGATCTCGCGCGCGACCTCACCGGCCGGCGCCGGCAACCGGCCGGGCTCCTGCTGGGCGACCACGACTCCCTCAGCGGCACCCCGGTCGCCGGCGCAACGGTGGCCGAGGCCGCCCCGCTGACCGGTCCGCTGGCCGAGGCGCTCGACACCGCGCTCAAGTCCATGAACGGATCGGGCGTCTTTCGCAGCCCGCACGGCCGGGGCATTGGCGCTGACGCGTATCGCAACGAGGTGCGCGCGGCCGACACGGCGGTGGACCGGTGGCGGCGCGAGACCTATGCCGTGCTGCGGCGGCACCTGCTGCCCGACCCGAAGTCGATCGCGCGCGAACCCTCGCCGCGCAGCTTCACGCTGCCCGTGCTGTCGCCGGGCGACCGGCGCGCCGCGCTGCGATCGCTGTGGAGCCCGTTCCTGCCCGACGCGCGGTGGGACACCGAACACCCCGCCCGCGCCGGTTCGGCCCACGTCTACCTGGACGTCAGCGGCTCCATGAACGCCGAGATGCCCGTCATCGTCTCCTTGCTCGGGCGGCTTGCCGCCTACATTCGCCGCCCCTTCTTTGCCTTCAGCAACGTCGTCGCGCCCGCGCGCATCGAGCAGGGCCGGCTCGTGGCCGACACGACCGGCGGCACCAGCATGGGCTGCGTGCTCGCGCACGTCGCGCGCACGCGGCCACGGGCGGCCATTGTCGTCACCGACGGCTACATCGAGCCCCTCACCAGGGCGCAGGTCGCCGCTGCCGCCGGCACGCGCCTGCACATCATCGTCACGCGCGACGGCAACCCCTCCCTCCTGGCGAACGCCGGCCTGTCTTACACCCAGCTATCGAGGTGCCCGTCATGATCCGCATGAGCGAAGTTGTTCTCCCGGGACATCCCGACAAGTTTTGCGACCAGGTGGCCGACGCCGTCGTGGCCGCGTGCTACCAGGCCGATCCCCGCGCCTATTGCCAGGTGGAGATGAGCACGTGGTCGGACCAGGTCTTCCTGACCGGCGGCATCGTGACGCGGAAGCCGCTGAAGCACCCCTTGGCCGACATCGTGCGGGCCACCGGCCGGCGCATCGGCTACGTCGCGCCCAACGCCATCGACGCCGATCGCTACCAGGTACACGACACCGTGTGTCAGCGCCGGGAGGATCCGCGGACGTGGACCGATCACGTCAACGACCAGTGCATTGCCGTCGGGTGGGCTGGCTACGATGCCAGGGTCGGGTGGGTGCCGCCCGAGCACTACCTGGCGCACCACCTCGGCGCCGCGCTGGCGCAGAGCTGCCGGAACGGGCGTTTGCAGGGACAGGGACCGGACGGCAAGCTGCTGGTCCGCCTGCGCGAGGGCACGGACCGGTGGCAGGTCGAGCAGGTTCTCGTCACGCTGCAGCAACTGCCCGGCATCGCGCTGCTCGAACTGACCGCACGCATCGTGGACGATCTGCGCGACGCCTACGCGCGGCTCCGCTCGAAAGATCGCCGGTGGGCGGCGCCGTTCGATGACATCGAGCTGCTGATCAATCCCAACGGCGTGCTGCTGAATGGCGGCAGCGACGGCGACAACGGGCAGACCGGGCGGAAGCTCGTGGTGGACTACTACGGCCCGCGCGTGGCCATTGGCGGCGGGGCGCTGTCGGGGAAGGACCTGAGCCACATCGATCGGGCCGGCGCCTATGCGGCAAGGCACGCGGCGCTCCATGCCGTGCAGACCGGGGCCGGCACGTGCCGGATCGCGGTCGCCTATGCGCCTAATCGTGATGTGCCGCTCGACGTGGTGTACGAGATGGACCAGCGCGGAGAGCAAGCGCCGCCCGCGTGGTTTGCCCACTCGGCGGTGCGGGAGCGATATTGCGGTGGCGCGTTCGTCGCGGCGCTCGGGGTTGGGGGCCACTTCGTGGATCCCTCGCTGGCGTGGAACTGCAGGGCTGGCGCGCGTAAGCGCGCCTAGATAATTGGATGCCGCCTGGATGCCCGGAACCCGACGACCCTGACTATCAGAGATACCTGCGCGTGCGGCAGAAGTATCGCCAGATCGTGCAGGGTCCGCGCGCCGCATATACACCACGTCCAGGATGGCGTCGCCATCCCGCCATCCTTGCGTGCGCCAGGATGGTTTCGACTCTTCTGTCGGCGCTCCGTAGCGCACCGTAGATGTGGTGTCCGGCTTCTTGACCCGCCGTAGCCTTTCACGCCCTGTTTCGATTGGCCCGTCGTTAGCAGGTCTTGCACCGCGGAGGACGAGGAACGACGGGATGCGCGGGCAAGCGGCCATCGAGGAATACCGCCGACAGCAGGAGGAAGAGTTCTATCGGGACCTTCCACACCTGAAACAGGCAGCGGCAGATCGGCGACTGCGCTACGAGGCCTTTATGCGGGAACGAGGGTTCGAGCCTTAGCTTGCGACACCCCTATCAGCCCAAGGATCTACCTTTTCGAGGTCCGTGCGGTCAGATGGCGGCCAGTCGCTCCACCGTATCGGGAAACCGCTTCACCAGCTTGATCAGCAACGCGGCCTGGGCGTTTGGTCTGGCCCGGCCTTGTTCCCAGTTCTCGAGGGTGCGGACATTAGTCCGGAGGTAGCCCGCAAAGACGGCCCTGGACAGGTTGAGGGTTTCTCGCAAACGCAACAGCTCGCGCGGTGTCACGGCGGGTGCCGGCTTGAACTCAACCGCGTGAGTCCGCAGCGTCCGTTTGCCGCCCCGGGCCTCGGCCAGCGCAGTCATGCCTTCGGTGAGTTCCGCAAAGAGATTTCGCTTCTTGCTCATATTCGTTGTTCCAACTCAGCCTTCAGTAGAGCTTTCAAGACGCGTCGCTGTGCGGCGGTCAGGTCATCGACCTCGTCCTTGCCGTAGAGGGTGAAAAGCCAGAATTGCGAAGGACAGCACCTCCTGCGTGCATCGCTCAATCTCGTTGATGAACGACGCCCCCAGCTCGGCCTGTTCTTGTTCGTAATACTGCGCCGCGTCGTTGAGCTCGCGGGTCGCCAGCTCGTTGAACGTGACGCGCATGGCCTAGATCCGCGTGCGGGCCTCGCGGAAGACGTCATCGGCCGGCTGGCTGCTGAGCGTCCCGTTATCCAGGGCGGCTAGCCGTCGCTGGGCTTCTTCGGCCCAAATATGCGTATTCCGGCCCATCGTGAACACTCATTCCGTTTCAACGTGAACACCGATT
>CAYGMD010000013.1:0-49588 GCA_964350785.1 uncultured Acidobacterium sp.
GCCTTGATCATGCGCTTGTTCTTCGCGTCCTGCAGGCCGTTCTTCTTGATGTAGGCCCAGAGCTTCTTGGTGACCTCGGTACGCGGGATCGGCTTGGAGCCGACCACTTCCGCCAGGGCGGCGCTCGGCGTGACGGGCTTCATGAACGCGGCATTCGCCTTACGCGCCGGCTTCTTCGCGGCTTTCTTCTTCGCAGTCTTGGCCATCTGTTCTCCTATAGGCAACCGCTCAACGACAGCGTTGCAGTGGGGAGGTTACTATAAGTTCGCAGTTTTTCCCTATGAAAAGTGCGCCCGCTCCCTCTGGAAAGCGGGTAGCGGCCCCGGGGGCGGCGCCCTAGTCCCTCGGGAGGCGGTAGAACGACTCGACCTCGGCGACCTCGTTACGCAAGCGCCACTCGTCCCAGCCATGGGCGCGGGCCATGATCGCGGCGGCCCGTTCGAGGGCATCGGTGCCCGGGTGACCGGCCGCCCCGGCCTCGGTGCGGCGGATGACGGCATCCCCCAGCTTCAGCGCCATTTCCCGCCGCGCCGCATAGAGGATTTCGGCTCCCAGGACGTCGCACGAGCGCCCCAGCGGGCGGGCGAGGGCCGGCACATCGCGGGCCATTTGCAGGACCCGGTCGTAGCCGGTGCCGTAGGTGCTGGCAATGCGGCGCAGCGTCCCCGTGGGAATGCCCTCGACGTCGCGGAGGAGGACGGCCTTCAGGAAGTTGTCGACGTGGTTCATGCTGCCCCCCAGCAAGGGGGTTTCCGCGGTGCGGCACGGGGGCGGGGCGGCATGGCCCAGCGCGCGGAACACCGCATCGACCGCCTGTTGGGCGGTGTGCCGCGCCGTCGTGTAACGCACCCCGAACACCGACACCAGCCCCGGCAGGCCGTGGCGGCCGTGGTCCACCACCTGGCTCTCCTTGAGCAGCCGGACGTGGTGGCCGTCGCCCGACATCATGGGCAGCAGCCCGCGGTGGATCAGCCGCACGTCGCTCGTCGTCAGGCCGGCGTGCGGAAACGCGTCGCGCGCGTCCTTGAGGAACGCCTCGAGGTCCCACCGCGAGACCTTCAACTGGTCGGGCGACCCGTCGTAGGCGTCGTGGCTGGTGCCCAGCATCGAGACGTCCCGCCACGGCACGACGAACAGGTAGCGCCCGCCCACCATCCCGCCGCAGGCATGCGTGTTGACGACCTTGCGCGTGATCACGTTCATGGCGCGCGACAGGCGGGGCGGCGGCGCGCCTTGCGCCGCCACCGGCAGGTCCGACAACATGGCCGCGGCCCATGGGCCGGCGCAATTGACGACCACGGTGCCGCGCAGGTCGAACGCATCGCCGGTCAGGCCGTCTTCGGCGTGCACACCGACCACCCGGTTGCCCTCGCGAATGAACCGGCTGGCCTTGACGTAATTGGCCGCCGTGGCGCCGGCGTCCACCGCCGACAGCAGGAACGACAGGGTCACGCGGTCGGTGCTGAGCATCTGGTAGTCGTACCAGACCGCGCCGCCCGTCACGCCTTCGGGGGCGATGATGGGGTTGAGGCGCAGGGCCTCTTCCCGGGAGATGATCTCGCTGCCGGGCAGGTGGGACCCCGGGTCGGCCAGGCCGTCGTTGCGGTCCCGTGCCACGGCGTCGTTGATGGCGAACGCGATTCGCATCGCCAACGCCGACCGCTTGGGATGGCGCGTCGTCGGGACGACGAACGGCAACGGCCGCACCAGGTGGGGCAGGATGCGGGCGAGCGCGCGCCGCTCGCGGATAAACAGCCGCATCTGCCTGAAGTTCAGGCTCTGGAGCGAGCGCAGGCCGCCGTGGAGGGTTTTGAGGTTGTTGAACGAGGTGGCGGCGCCAAAGTCGTCCTTGTCGATGATGGCGACCGCCAGGCCCCGCTGGGCGGCATCCCAGGCGACCGTGACGCCGTAAAAGCCGGCGCCGACCACAATCAGGTCAAATTTCGTGTCCGCCAGGCGGCGGAGGTCGCGCGTCATCAGCCGGTCATTGTACGATAGAGGGTCGTGATCAACGAGATACAAGGCTACTGGAACCACCGCATCCACGATTTGGAAATGACCGACGAGCCGGTCGGCACCCGTGGCTTCTTCGACGACCTCGACGAGTATCGCTACGACAAGCTGCGCTACCTGCCGCAACTGGTCGACTTCTCGGCCTTCAAGGGGCAGCGGCTGCTCGAAGTCGGCTGCGGCATCGGCACCGACCTGGTGCGCTTCGCCGCCGGCGGCGCGAAGGTCACCGGGGTGGACCTGGCGCAGACCGCGATCGACCTTGCACACAAAAACTTTGCCCTGCACGGCCTGGCCGCCGAGGAACTGCGCGTCGCCAACGGCGAGGCCTTGCCGTATCCCGACGCGTCGTTCGACGTGGTCTACGGCCACGGCGTCGTGCAGTACACCGCCGACGCCGCGCAGCTGATTCGCGAGTGCCACCGCGTCCTGAAGCCGGGCGGCACGGGCATCTTCATGGTCTACAACCGGGTCTCGTGGTTGAACGCGCTGTCGAAGGTCATGAAGGTGCCGCTCGAGCACGAAGACGCGCCGGTGCTGGTGAAGTACTCGATCGGCGAGTTCAAGTCGTTGCTGGCGCCGTTTGCCGAAGTGCGGATCGTGCCCGAGCGGTTTCCCGTCAAGTCGCGCCTGCACGGCGGGTGGAAGGGCATGGCGTTCAACACCTTCTTCGTGGGTTCGTTCAACGCGTTGCCCCGCGCGTGGGTGCGGCCGCTTGGCTGGCACCTGATGGCGTTTTGCCGCAAGGGCGGCTAGCGCGAGGACCGCACGCCGTAGATCGAGATGGTGCCGTTGCGGAAGAGCAGCGGCATCAGCTCCGGGAGCGCATCCAGCCGCGCTTCGACCCCCGGATGGGCCGACCGTTCTGGCGGACCCACGAGCACATAGTTGACGCCGCCCCTGGTGGCCCGCTCGTACGACGACAGCGCGGGCTCGTCAAAGATCGCGCGCATTTGCGCCGACGCGTCCTCGTATTTCTTCAGCGGCACCATCGAGATCGGCAGCCCGGCGGCCATGCGGCGCTCCGCGAAGGCCGGCAGGTACGCCCAGGTCTCGGAGTCGCGCGCGAAGGGATCGACCTGGACCACTTCCTCGGGCCGGGTGTTGAGCCGAATCCAGTGGAAGGCCTGGCGGTCGTCGGGCGTCAGCCGCAGGGTCCAGGTGAAGCCGGGCGCAGCCCGGTTGTTGGTGAGATCTTGCGTGTTGTAGACGTCGATGACGGTCGTCGGCAGGCCCGCCAGGCCGACCGCCACCACGCCCAGCACCGCCGTGCGCCGGTTGGCCAGCGTGGCCACATGGTCGAACAGGATCCCGGCGAGGACCGTGGCTGACATGAACAGCAGGTGCCCGACGCGCCAGCCGACGTAGACGTCCTGATGGTCACGGACGTTGATGAGGAAGTAGAACACCACGCATGCCGCGGCGAGTGCGCCCCACTCGCCGAGATCCTGGCGTCCGGTCCGCAGGATGACGGAGACGGCCGCCACGGCCAGGATCAGGACCGGGCCGAAGCTGAGCGCCGTGACCAGCCAGAAACTGCGGGTGGCCAGGCGGTTGACGCCAAATTCGACGACGCTGCCGGAGGCGTCCACGTAGTGGAGCGCGAAGACGAGTCCGCTCGCCAGGGCGAGGGGGATGGCGCTGGCCACCGCATGGGCCAGGCCGCGCCGCCAGTCTCGCTGTCGCGCGACCGAGATGGCCTCGAAGAGCGCCGCCCCGGCCGTGAACATCACGCCGGCAAACGAGCTGATCGCAATCGAGAGCCCCAGCAGCAGGCCGGCCACCGCCATCGCGACGGGATCAAACGCGCGCGCGCGCCGCGACACCGCCAGCACGCCGAGCAGGCCCGCGACATAGCCGACGGCATGGTGCGGCTGGTAGAACAACAGCCGCTGCAGGCCGTCAATCGGAATGCCGCGGATGTACCAGCGGGTGATGGCGTCGATGTTCAGGTTGGTGAGTTCATGCAGCGGCACGCCGCGGATGGCGAAATCCAGCCAGGCGTAGAGGCCCTCGAAACTCGACGACACGATCACGAAGCCGACGCCGGCGGCCGACGCCCAGGGTCGCACGCCGAACACCCGCACCATCCCATAGAGGAACGCGACGAAGAACGCGTCGATGCACACCGAGCGAATCAGCAGCAACTCGTCGAGCGTCGCCCACGCACCGGCAAAACGGTACTGGGCGGCGGTCAGCAAGTGCGGCATCCAGTAGTAGTGCAGCGCGTCGCCGTTCAGGTAGGGGTTAACGGGCAGGAACGCGCCCTTGGCCAGTTCCGCCACCACGGCGCGCCGCCACACGTAGTCGGCGGTGAAGTAGGCGCGATAGAACTGGCCGTCGGCGGTGATCTCGCCGACGTGGGCAAAGGGCAGCCCGACGATCACCGGCACGATCAGCAGCAGGGCCGCCAGCGCCAGCCGGTCGCCTGGACTGGTCGCCGGCAACCGCCAGCGTCCCTGCAGGCGCCGCGCCGGCACGATCACGGTCGCGACCAGTAACGGCGCCGCCAGCACTACCCAGATCCCGCGTCCACCGGCCGCCCACACGCCGGTCAGCGCGAGGCTGCCCAGGGCCTGCCCCAGCAGCGGCCCAAACGCCAACGGGATCAGCCAGCCCAGTCCCGGGCCGGCAATCGCCCTGGCCAGAGCGATGCCCGGCAGCACAAACGCGAGTTGGAGGCTGACGCCAAACAGGAGGGCGATGGGCGAGGCCACCGCGGCCAACAACGCCAGGTAGCCAGCCGCCGTGACGGCGGGGCCGCCTCGCGCCAGGGTGCGCTCAGTCATCATCGCGCGCAGGTGTCGATTTCAGCGGCGAGAGCGCCCGTCCCCGCTCGGCCGAGTTGGGACGATGGGCGACCACGACGGCGCGGGACTCAAAGACGATGCCCTCCTGGCGCCACTGCTTGAGGAGCTGCCGCATTCGCAGCAGGGCGGCACGCTGGGCGGCCGGCAGGCTCGGCGAGTCGAGACGGTCGAGCACCGCCACCTCCAGGTCGGCCACGCCCTTGGTGGCGTCAAGCGCCAGGAACGCCCGGCCGTCGGCCAGCGGAATGAGCGACACGCCCCGGAGATGGGGGAAGAGCTCTGGCCGCACCAGAATCAGGGCGCGGTTGCCCGGCAGTTGTACCAGTCCGGCCACTTCGTTGGACCGGACCTTGGTCCGGGTCGAACGCTCGTGAACCTTCACCAGGGCCCACCCGAGGTCATCGTCGATGGCCGCCAGCCACTCGATCACGTCCACCGGCAAGGTGAGCGACACCAGTTGTGACGGTCGCCCGAACTTGAGCGGCCGGCCGCGTCGGGTCGAGAAGGGTCGGCTCACGGTCTGGACATTGTGTCAAAAAAAGCGCTCACCTGGTTGATTATTCTTAGGAAAAGATGAGCCGCTCACCGCAGCCGGTAGAGCCGGATGCCGCCATCGTCGGCGACGAGTTGCAGTTCCGGCCGTTCGGCGACCGTGGCCAGCACCGTGGCGCCGGCCCGCTGCTCGAATGCGGCGACATGAACCGTCACATGGGTCACGCCGAGCGCCTGCAACGCCGTTATCGCATCGGTGGCAGGGAACGTCTGCAGCCGTCGCGCCCGAGCCGCATAGGTTTGCGGTTCAAAGCCGCTGTAGCCGTTGAGGAGCGGCGCGAAATAGCGCACGTTGTTCAGGACGTACGGCCCGTTGCCGCTGGCCCGCGGCCCTGAATGGAACGGAAACTCCGCCAGCACGATCCCTGGTTCGGCCGCGAGCCGATCGTAAATGGCGGGGATCCCGGCAAAGTACGTGAAGCCTACTGGCGCCCGCAGCGCTTCCCCGGTGACCAGCACGGCCAGCAGCGCCATGACCGGCCGGCGCCAGCGCGCATGCTGCCCCCAGCGCTCGATGACTGCCGCGCCAAAGCCGGCGAGAATCGAGACGGCCGCCAGGCCAAGCCAGCCCCAGCGCGCCGCCGCGCGCATGCTCGTGAGCAATGGCAAGTGGGTGTGGAGGAACGCGTAGCCCGGCAAGGCCGGACCGAACGAAAAGCACACGCCAACCACCCCGAACGCCGTCGCCGCGCGGGCCCGCCGGTCGCGCCATGCGTGTCCAGTGCCCACGGCCACCGCCGCCAGCGACAGGCCGAGCACGCCCGGGAACAGCGCGGCGCTGCCGTTCACGAATGGACGGCTCCACCACTCGTAGTGCACGCGGGCGCCGGTGGCCAGGTAGTCCTGCCACCGGGCGGAGTAACGCGCCACTTCATCGAGCGATCGAACCAGGCCCTGCCCGGTTCGCACCTGGTAGTAGGGCCACAGGAACGGGGCGACCGAGAGGGTGGCGACCACGCCAGCCAGGGCGAGGCTGGCCAGGACCGGCCGCCGGTCGCGCGGCAGCCACTCGTTCGCGCGCACGGCCGCGGCGGTGATCAGCGCGAAGGTCGAGAACACCAGGAAGTAATTCGAGCACAGCGCCTGCAGCGTGAAGCTGCCGGCCAGCAGCCAGCGGTCGCGCGGGGCATTGCGCACCAGCACGCGGTCCAGGGCGTAGAGCATGACGGGGAAGAACTCGGCATGCTGCGCCTGCAGGTGGGGGAAGCGCATCAGGACGTGCGCATTGAAGCCGTAGAGCAGCCCGGCGATCGCCCCCGCACCGCGGCTGCCGGTCCACCGCGTCATCACCAGGCACATGGTGAATCCCGAGAGACCCAGCCCGAGGATAATCAGCACGTTGTGGACCAGCACCGGCGACGCGCCGGCCCACAGCAGGGGAGCACCCATCACGCTCGGCACGAACAGGTGATCGGCATAGGCGAGGGTGTGGGACTCGGGGTAGAAGATCGGCGCTTCGAACAACCGCCAGGGGGCCAGCGGCAGGATGTGCGCGGTCCAGGCCACGATCCACGTATTCAGCGCCGCATCGTCGTTGTCCAGGCGCGAGAGGTGGGCCAGGTCGCTGGCGAGCGGCCACGAGTGAACGACCGCCAGCACGCCGAACAGGCCGAGCGTGGCGAGCCAGCGATTGGCCGGAAGCCGATTTTCGATGGTTAAATTGTAGCTCCGGTCGGAGCTTGTCATAGTGAAGGCGATGCAGGGCGCGCCAGCGCGTAGCGTTTCCGCGATCGTTGCCGCTCTCGGCGGGGTCTCGGTCTGGATTTCGCTGGGTACCCTGGCGGTGACCCAGTTGGACAGCCGGACGAGGGTTGTCGCGCTCCCGCCGTTGTGGCTGCTGGGGATACTGGCCGCGGGACCGGCGGTCGTGGCGTGGCGAGGGCGCGTTCGGGCCTGGCAGCTGCGGCCACTGGCCGTGGCGGCGCTCGTGTGGCTCCCCTACCTGCCGGGGCACATCCCCGGTGCCTTCCTGATCTGGCAGGGCCCCATCGAAGGGCTGGTCTGGCTGATGGTGGCTGCCGGCTTCGTGGCAGACGGGGCGTGGCCCTTGCCGCCGCTCGTGCAACGGCTGGCGAAAGATCCTGGCGTTGCGCCATGGGTCGCCGGCGGCGTGTCGGCCGTGTTGTTTACCGCCGGAGCGGTGGCGCTCGCCGATCGCCTGCCGAATGGCGACGAGCCGCATTACCTGATGATTGCGCAAAGCCTGCTCCACGATCGCGATCTGCAGATTCAAAACAACCACGACCTGATTCAGTACCAGTCGTTCTGGCCGAACAAGCTCGAGCCGCACTACGTGACCCGGGGATTGAACGGGCAAATCTACTCAGTCCATTCGCCCGGGGTTTCCGCGATGGTGGTGCCGGGGTTCCGCCTTTTCGGGTACCCGGGTGCCCAAGCGACGGTGATTGCGGCCGCCGCGGTGGCGGCCGGCCTGACGTGGTCCACGGCCTGGCTGTTGACGGCGAGCGCGACGGCGGCATGGCTGGCCTGGGCGGCGCTGTCGTTGGCGACGCCGTACTTCCTCCATGCCTTCACGGTGTTTCCAGACGCCCCTGGCGCCCTTTGTGTTGCGGCGGCCGTCGCTTTCCTGGTTCATCTCGAGTATCGCGGCACCGCGAATCTCGCCTCGGCCTGGCTGACCGGGACGGCCCTGGCGGCGCTGCCTTGGCTGCACACGCGATTCGCCGTGGTGGCCGTCGGGTTCGGCCTGGTGCTGGGCCTCAGGCTGGTCCGCCGGCAACCCGGCCTGGCCGCTCAACTCTTCGCCGTCCCGTGCCTGTCAGCGACGGCGTGGTTCGGTTACTTCTGGAGCATCTGGGGGACTCCCAATCCATCCGCGCCCTATGGCGCCCTGACCGATCTGACGTGGCGTCACACCGGCCCCGGCGCGCTCGGCCTGCTGCTTGACCAACGCTACGGCCTGCTGGCGACGGCCCCCGGATTGCTCTGCGGCATCGCCGGCCTCGCGCGCCTGGCCCAGCGTCGTACCCGGCTCGCGGTCGAACTGCTGGTCGTGCTCGTCCCCTACGTCGTCGCGGCGTCGTCGTACGGGATGTGGTGGGGCGGCTTCGGCGGCCCCGCCCGCTTCCTCTTGGCGATTGTTCCCGTGGCGGCGGTCCCGGTCGCGTGGCTGTGGGTCTCGGGCGGTGCCGTCTCGCGCGCGCTCACCGTGTTACCACTGCTCACCGGTGCGGCCATGCTCGCGGCGCGGGTGCTGGCCGACGGCGGCTCGATGGCATTCGCCGAAACCTACGGCGTGGATCCGGTCGCCGCGTGGGCGGCGCCCAGCGTCGACTTGTCGGCCGCCCTGTTGAGCCTTCGTGCCGAAACCGTGTGGCGCGACACCTTGGTCTGGGGTGCGACCGTCGTTGCGACCGTTGGCGGCGTGGTCTGGCTTGGCGATCGCCTGCGACTGGCAGGAGCCTCGGCCTGGCTGCTGGTCACCGGTGCCGCCGCCGGTGCCTTGATGCTGGCCGCGACCATCACGTGGCACCGGCACGGTGATCAGGAGATCACCCCGGTCTCGTCCCAGGCGGCGTTCATCAGCAGCTGGAACCCCCAGGTTCTGCCCACGGAGTTCCAGTGGCGACGGCCGTATCGGGCGTCGCCGAAACAGCTCATGCGCCGAATCGAGGTGCCGATGCGCGCGGCTGCCGTGACCGAGCGGCCTCGAGCCTCGGACCTCGCCGCCGGACCGCGCCTGGGGGCCGCCGACTACTCGATTGTGCTGGAGAGCGCCCAGCCACCGCAGGGCGAACTGGAAGCGAGAATTGGCGATACGACGCTGCCGCTGGAATGCTGGCGCCTCGACGGCCTGACGGGGAAGACGCTCGCGCTGCCGCTTCGCCTGCCCGTGCCGGTGACCGCGCTGCGCCTCTATGCCGATGACGCGGCCCTGGCATCCATCGAGAAAGGCAGCCTGCATCTCGACGCCGTGCGCGCGCCGGCCGCCGGCGGCACCGCTCCGGCCCGGCGGGCGGTGCGATTCGGCGACCTCCGAATATTCTTTCTCGACGACATGGCGTACCCGGAAGCGGCGGGGTTCTGGACGCGGGGCGCGGCGGCGACGACGGTGCTGATCGACCGCGGCGCGAACACGCGGCTCGACGCCGTGACGGTCGCCCTGCAGTCAGGTCCGGTGGCGACGACGGTGGATTTATCGATTGCGGGGCGCCGGCAGCGCGTGGCGTTGGGCGCCCGCGAGCGGCGAGAGGTGCGGCTCGCGTTGGGGGAGGGCGATGCGCCGCGGGCGCTGTCGATTCGCACCGGCGCGACGTTCCGGCCGGTGCAGCACGACTCGAGAGCGGGGGATTTTCGACCGCTGGGCGTGTGGGTCGAACTGCGCTAGGCGGAAGCCGAAGCGATCGCGGACCCCGCCCGGCGCTTTTCCATCGACGCCCGCACGAGGAAGCGCGCGTACGGCATGACTTGCTTGATCGCGGCCACGTTCATCTGGCACGGGCTGAGGCAAGTCGGGCACTTGTGATCGCGAATCTCGCGGCGATGCGCCTGCGAGGCGTCGCGGAAGTAGATGGCCTCCGCGTCTTCCGTCGTCACGTTGCCCATGATCTCGCTGTTCTCGCAGAAGAACAGGTCGCCGTTCGGGTTCAGCATCACGCCCTGGGTCTGGAACGGGCAGGGCGCCGTGCGGTGATAGCCGTTGGCGATCATGTCCGCGTAATGCATGTAGATGTAGTTCTGGCCGTCGAGCAGCGGGTCCTGGCGGACCCGGTCCATGAAGAACTTGCGCATGGTCTGCTCTTCGGCGCCGATCGGCTTCAGGCCGGCCTCGAGCTCGCTGTTGCCGAGCATGGCGTCGGTGAACCGCACCATGTTGAAGACGATGTCGAGTTTTTCCTTCTTCGCCCACGCCAGGATGTTGTCGGCATCCTCGAGGTTCTTGGAGAAGATGGTCGACGAGATCCCGAAGTTGAACTTGTGGGTCTTCTGCAGCGCCTGCATGGCGGCAATCGTCTTGCCGGCCTTCTCGAAGGCGTTGCGGACGTTGCGCACCGAACCGTGCATCTCGTTGACGCCGTCGATCGAGACCCGCATCGAGAAGATGATGTTGCGCTCGTTGCAGAGTTCGACCACCTTGGTGAGCATCGGGATGGCGCGGTGGTGGGTGATGCCGGTGGTGTTGAGCGTCAGCTTGCGCAGCTTTGGGAACTTGTCGATCATCACGCGGCAGATCTCGACCATGTCGTTGCGGGTGGTGGGTTCACCGCCTGACAGCGACGCGTTCTCGATGTCTTTCCAGAGCGGCGAACTGAACGCCTTCTCGATCTGCTCCAGCGTCATGTCTTCCTTGCGGTTGCCGCGCGTCCAGTTGCTGCACATCTCGCAGCGGGCGTCGCACACAAACGTGCAGTGGAAGATGAAGACCGTGGGGTGAAGGGGCGTGTACCTCGCCACCATGCCGCGAACGAGGTCGCGCGGGGCGCTCATCGCCGCCTTGGCGAGATACTTGGCTGCGTAAACCTGGGCCATGCTAAGTAACTGATTCTACAGTATTACCCGCCTTGTGGGACAATCAATTGGTGGTCCCGGGGCAGGCCTCGATTATTATGAGGAAAATTGCCGGGACCGCCAAAGCCGACGACAATCGCGACAATGTCTCGAGCTGACTGGACGCGTTGGACGGCTGCCGCCCTGGCAGCCGTCGCTGTCCTCGTCGGGTTCGTGGCCCTCGGCCAGTTCCTCCCGGGCGGCGACGAACTGCCATATTTGATGCTGGCGCAAAACCTGCTGAATACCCGCAGTCACATAACCCCGGTCACCCCTGACGCCCCGCCACTCCTCGGCGTGCCAACCCCCGAGACGTCGCGGTTGGTCGCGCGCGCGCCCAGGGCCAGACTCCATTCTGCCCGCCCTTCTCGTTCGGCTGCCCCGGGAATTCCCGGTCGTGAGGTTCTTGGTGCGCACCCCACCCATGGCACCGCCGCCGTCACCGGCCGGGAACCCGCTGGAGTCGCGACGCGCATACGGTGGCTTCTCGGCGAGAGCGCCAGGGCCTCGTGGTTAGATAACCGGGCCGCAACGTCTCAAACGATCCGCGCCGCAACATCACTCTCCCTCGACCTCTCCCTCTCAGTCCAGCTCGACCTTTATGGGATTTCCAGTCCCGGTGTCTCGCCGCGCGCGCGGTCGGGCTGGGCCGGCCGTCTCATGCCCCCGGAACCCCGGACCCAGGTGTGACGACCATGTTCAGACGACGGTGGATCTTGCTGGTGATTACGGTGGCGCTGGCCGTGCTCCTGGTGGTCGCGGCTCGTTATGGCCGCGCACGCGTGCCGGTGGATGGGATCTTCACGCCCACCTTCGCCGTCGGCACCGTCGCGACCACGGCCGGGGCCGTGCGCGGTTTCGATGCCCATTTGCAGCGCCCCTCTGGCCTCGACACGCTACAGGCCTTCCTGCCCAATCAGGCTGGCGTGTTGTGGCTGTCCCTGCTCGTTGTGGTCATCGCCGGCCTGGACTATGCCCGCCCGTTCAGCAGCCGGAACTTCGACTTGCTGTTGGCGCAGGGCATCGGCTGGTGCTTCATCGGGGCGCTTGATCTCCTGGTGGCCGTCGAGCGGTTCAACGATCCGGGGTATCGGCGGCTGGTCGGCCTCGCCTTTGACGCCGTCACGATCCTGACGATCCTGCTGATCGTCCGCACGCTGTGGCGGCGCGTGCAACCACCGCTGGAGCCCGCGGCATCCGGCGCATCCATCGCGGTGCTGAGCGCAATGGCGGTGTTGACGATCGTTCTCAACCTCTGTGTCGTGTTTCTCCACGCGCCAGACGACTCGAGCTATTTCACGAACCTGGGCGGCCAGCGCCTGCGCGAAAGGGGAGCGCTGCCCTACGGCGACCCGCTGCTGACCAATACCGCCGGCGCGGCCTATGCGCCGTTGATGTACCTGGTTCAAGCCGCGTCCCAGACCGTGGTCCTCGAGCCGACCAACGCCGAGTCGCCTGACCTTCCGGTGTTGGGCGCGCGCTCCCAGTACAGCGCGCCGTCGCGGCTGTCGACCCAGGTGTCTCTCGCGGCGTTTCAACTGCTCGCTGCCGCGATGTTGTTTGTCATTGGCCGTCGCCTGCGGGACGCCGCCTGGGGGCTGACGCTCGTGGTCTTGTACTGCGGCTCGGCTTATGTCCTCGGGTTTGGCGGCGACGTCGAGAACCTCGGCGGATTGAACTTCGTCTCGCACGTGATTCCGCCGGCCGTGACGCTGGCCGCGTTTGCGGCGCTCGACCGGCCCCTGTTGTCCGGCGCGCTGCTGGCCGCCGCCGCGGCCCTTGGCTTCTACCCGGCGTTCATGTTTCCGGCGTGGCTCGGCTATTACGGTGGCCGTTCGCGACCGGAGGCGCTGCGGTTTGCGGCCGGCTTCATGGTGGTCTGCCTGGTGGTCGGGGTGTGGGTATTGACCGCGTCGCGGCCAGCGCCGGGCCTCGGCCTGGTGGCCACCATCATGCGCGACACCCTGGGCCACCATACCGATCCGGCCGGATACGGCAGCAGCTTCTTCGGCCTGTGGGGGCAGCAGCGAGGGATCTTGAAATGGCTGCTGCAGCCGCTGCACGCCGGGTCGTCGCTCACCTCGCCGTTCTTCCTGGGCTTTTGCAGCTACCTGGCGCTGACGTTCGTGCTGGCGCGCGAGGCGGGACCCGTCGGCCTGGCCCAGCTCATTGCGACCGTCGCCATGGGCGCCAATCTCTGGAAGATCCACGCCACCGGGTCGTACGTCACTTGGTATTACCCATTCTTGTTAATCGGCATCCTGGGGCCGGCTGCCGCAGCCTGGCGTTCCCGAGGGACACTCGTTGCCAACATCACCACACACTCCTGAGTCGGCGGTCGTCATCGGCGCGGGGCCGGCCGGCTTGACGGCTGCCTGGCTGCTCGGCCGCCAGGATGTCCGCGTGCTCGTGCTCGAGGCCGACAACATCGTTGGCGGCATTGCGCGCACCTCGGCGTACAAGGGCTTCCGGTTCGACATCGGCGGCCACCGCTTCTTCACGAAGGTGCGAGCCGTCGAAGCCCTGTGGGAGGAGATGCTGGGTCGTGAGATGCTGACGCGGCCGCGGCTCTCGCGGATTTACTACGATGGCAAGTGGTTCGACTATCCGCTGAAGGCCGGCAATGCCATCGCCGGCCTCGGCGTGGTGCGCGCCGTGGCCATCGGCTTGAGTTACGCGTGGATCCGCCTGAACCCCATCTCACCAGAAGTGAGCTTCGAAGACTGGGTCGTCAACCGCTTCGGCTGGCGGCTCTACAACACCTTCTTCAAGGCCTACACCGAAAAAGTGTGGGGCATCCCGTGCACCAGGATTGGCGCGCAGTGGGCGGCCCAACGGATCAAGGGGCTGTCGCTGTGGTCGGCGGCGAAGGAAATGCTGCTCGCGTCCCTGCGCAGGAAGCGCGCCACCACGATCCGCAGCCTGATCGAGGAATTCAGGTATCCGCGGCTGGGACCGGGCATGATGTGGGATGCGTTCGCGTCGCGGATCGCGCAGCAAGGCAACGAGGTGCGGCTGTCGGCGCCGGTGGTCGCGTTGCATCACGAGGCCGGACGGGTGACGGCCATCGACTACCAGGCCGACGGCCTCGTGACGCGAGCCGCGGTCGAAGCCGTGATCTCGACCATGCCCCTGCGCCACCTGATCGAGTCGCTGTCGCCAGCGGCGCCTGAGGTGGTCCGGCACGCGGCGGCGAAGCTGTCGTACCGGGACTTCCTGACGGTGGCGCTGATTGTCGACCAGGCCGAGATGTTCCCCGATAACTGGATCTACGTGCACGATCCGAATGTCAGGCTCGGACGGATTCAGAACTTCAAGAACTGGAGTCCCGAGATGGTGCCCGACCAGTCGAAGACCTGTCTCGGCCTGGAATACTTCTGCTTTGAAGGCGACGACCTCTGGACCATGTCCGATGCGGATCTCATCGCGCTCGGCACGAAGGAACTGGCCGCGATCGGCCTGGCCGACCCGTCGCGAGTGATCGACGGCACGGTGGTGCGGATGCCGAAAGCCTATCCGGTGTATGACGACGGTTACCTCGGGGCGCTCGAGGTGCTGCGCGCGTACTGCCAGACGTTCACGAACCTGCAGCTGGCGGGCCGCAACGGCCTCCATAAATACAACAACCAGGATCACGCGATGGTGACCGGCATTCTCGCGGCGAAGGCACTGCTCGGCGAGAAGGCCGATCCGTGGCTGGTGAACGTCGAGGACGACTATCACGAGCAAGAAGACCCCGACGCCTTCGATCCCTCACAGGACCTGACCGTGTTGCTGACCACGCAGCCGCTGGTGCCGAAGGCGATCGAACGCGCCGGCTCTTAGTGGGCCGGCGCCCTCGGCGCGCCGGCCTGCCGGGCGCGCAGCCACAACCAGAGTCCTGGCAGGTTGCCGGCCAGCCCGGTCAGCACGATCAGGGTCGACAAGGCGAAGGCCGCGCTGTCGGCGACGCCCGCGGGCCGCAGCAGCCACACGATTACACCCTGCGGCAGCCCAAAGCCGCTGATGGAAATCGGCAGCAGCAGGATCAGCAACCCGACCGGCATGACCAGCAAGTAGTAGGCGAAGGGCACCGTCAGCCCGAGCCCCAGGCCGAGCACGTACGCCTGCGTGACCCGCAGCACCTGGACGACGAGCGACCACGCCATCACCTGCGCGAGCACGCCTCGCCGGTTGCGATAGCGGCTCACCGCGTCGCTCAACCGCAGCACGCGTCGCGTGACCGAGCCGCCGTGACGGTGCGCCGGGAGCACCCAGCGGATCCCTTGATCGGCCCAGAACGCGGCCACGCAGGCGCCGCCAATCACGGCCACGGCGCCCACCAGTCGCCAATCACTGGAGTCAGCGGGCGCCCATGCCAGCACACCGATCAGTCCCATCGACACGAGGGAGAGTACGCCCAGCACCCGGTCAACCGCGACCGAGGCCAGGGCCTCGCTGCCGGTCGTCGATTCGCGAGCCAGGCCGTAGGCCCGTGCGGCGTCGGCGCCGATGCCGGCTGGCAGGAAGCTGCCCACGAAGGAGCTAATCAAGAACAGGCGAGTCGCATCGGCGGCGGAGATGGCGATGCCGCTGGCGCGCAGCAGCAGCACCCACCGCAGGATCATCACGCCGCGGTCGATCGCGACCAGCAGCAGGACTGCCGCCAGATGCGGGCGGCTGATGGCCGCCACCGCCCGCGCCGCATCCGCCATGTCGATGCGCGTGGAGAGGCAGGCAAGGATGGCGGCGGTAATGGCTAGCCGGACGAGAGCAGACCGGCCGGCGCGACCCAGAAGGTCTGACACGCCGGTCACCCGGCCGCGGGCTTTCGAGCGACGAAGGTTAGGGTCTCGAACAGGTTCTTGCGCACCTTGAACAGCAGGTCTTCGGTGCCGGTCCGCCGCGACAGGGTATTCAGCCCGGGCAGGTTCGTGAACAAGGCGGCGGCGGCCAGCAGGTCGCGCGACAGCCCGGTGGCGGTGCCAATGGCGCGCTCGACGTGGGCAATCTCGAAGCCGCCATCCACCAGCAGTTGCCTCACGCGCCGCTCGGTGGTGACGAAGTTGTGCGTGTAATCCACGTCCCAGAAGAAGGTGCGCTCCTTGAGGTAATCGGGCACGACGACGTAGAAGAGGCCGCCCGGCCGCAGCGAGCGCAGGGCCTCGGCCGTGAACTGGCGCGCGGTGTCGATGCCGCTCATATGCTCGAGCACCTGATCGGCATAGACCACATCGGTGCTGGCGTCGGCGACGGGAATGGGCGGCGCCCACGCCGGAATGACCGCCAACTGTTTCTGGCGCAGGACGTCGATCAGGATTTCACTGGCTTCGATCGCCGTGTAGCTCCAGCCGGCCGCCACGGCCCGTTCGGCGAAGGTGCCATGACCGGGACCCACCTCGACCATGACCCCGGGCGGGCTCGCAAATCGTTGCAGCAGGCCAAGGCGATGCTCCTCAATCCGCCCGCGCCGGGCACCGCCGTAGCCGGTGAGCTTCTTTTCCGAGAAGGACTTATAGAACGTTGATGCTTCAGCCAAGCGTGAGGATTGTACAGGAACGACGACCCGGGGAGGGGCACCAAGGCCGCGCCGGCTGTCGAATTTGTTCGCGGGAATTGGAGTTAACCCCCACGGCCGGTTATAATAAGCGGAAGTATGAATAGCTACCGACGTCTCGTGCGTTCTGCGGTCTTGACGGCCTTCTGTGGTCTGACACTCGTTGCCTGCGAAGGCGGCATGGGCACGCCGGTGTCGCCGTCGGTCATTGGCAACTCGGCCAACGCCCTCAACGCCGATGGCTCCAATTTGAAGGCGACCGCTCCCAACGGCGTGTTCCCGCTGGCTGACGCCACCGGTATTCCGGTGGAAGCCATCCTCACGGCACAGGCCGCGAGGGGCACGCAGGTCGTCACCAGTTTTGCTCATCGCTTTGAAGTGAGCGACTCCGATAGCTTCGGCACGCTCCTGTCGAGCGGCATGGGCGCGGCTGACCCGCAGGGGCTGATTCGGTTTTCCACGACGGCACTGCCCGCCAACAAGAAGGTGTACTGGCGCAGCCGGGCTGAGCTGAACGACAAGTACGGCCCCTGGTCGGCGGTGATGTCGTTCACCACCGTGGGGAGCACGACCGCGACGACCCCGACGACGCCCACCGACCCGAGCGCGCCCGTCGTCGGTCCGCGGCCGAACGATCCGCCGGCCGGCAGCCGCCTGCCGTTGCCCGATGCGCGGCCGTTCATCAACGCCATGTCGGGTCAGCTCGGGACGTTGAATTCGTGCCCGTTCGGCCGGAAGTATTCCAGCAATCCATGGCTCGACAAGCTTGTCGACAACCTCCGGGCGACCGACGCGCGCTGGGGCTACAACGGCAAGCCCACCCGCCAGGCCGTTCACAACAACGGCATTCCGGTGACGTGCGCCGGCGACGAGATTGCCTACCACTACGGCGCCGGTGAAAGCATGAACTCGCCGAACGTCTATCTGATCGACACGCTCGAGGGCCACTGTGGCCCGACGCCGCGCACGACCTACCGCGACTTCACGGGTGAAGAACCCGGCTTCTGGACGCTGACCCGGACGCCGGCGCGCTAGGTCGCGCACCACTCGAACGGCGAGCTTTGACACGGGCAGGCCCACGGGCCTGCCCGTGTTCTGTACGCGGAAAGCTTAGTTGGACTTGAGCGCCGGAGCGTCGGGCGAGCCGGCCTGCGAGCGGTATGCGAGGAAGCCGATCAGCAGGAAGGGGTAATACCAGTTCACGTACACCCCCGTGCCATGCACCTTTGACAGCTGCGCGACGATGGCCAGAGCGGCGGTAATCAAGGCGAGCTGCTGCGGTGTCGTCTTCCGGGCGACGAAGAACATGCCGGCGGCAAACCCCATGGTCAGCAGGAACATCGGCGTGGTCGTGAACTCACCGGCCACCAGCGGCTGGCTGAACACGGCCCGAATGCCAGCGCGCTGGCCCCAGAACCCGAACGTGCTTTGCCCGTAGGTGTCGGTCCCTTGATGGTGCCCGACCGATTCGCGGACGACCGTGCCGAGCACCCCGTGCCCCTCAATCGGCTGCGAGAGTGCCAGCACCGGCACGCCAATCACCACGGCCGCCAGGGTGCAACCGCCCACGAAGCGCCACGCCGACGTGCGTCGATCCCAGTAGTGCCCCAACCAGGCAGGAAAGAACAGCACGGGGTAGAACACGGTCGCGGCGCTCGCCACCAGCAGCGCGCCGGCCGCGAACGGCCGCGCCAACGCCGAGAACGCCAGCAGCGAGACGGCGGCCGGCGCGATGTGGGAAATGAACGTCATGCCGCCGATGGTTTCGCGCGGACCGCCCACGCCCATCACGTACGCGCTGCCGCAGTAGAGCGCCGCGATGCCCCAGGCCACCTGGGGACCCGCCAGCCGGCGGCCAATCAGCACGAGTGACACCAGGCCCAGGAAGTGAAACGACACGGTCGTGAGCTGGCTCGCCAAGGCTGGGGGAAGCAAGTACTCCGCGCCGGCTTCGAGGTCGTCTCGCGTCGGCTCGGTGCGGTTGAGCGGCTCAGGATTCAGCAGGAACTGAAACGGCAAGTGGGCGAGATAAAGGATCGGCCCGTAGCCGGCCCCTGCGCTGTTGCTGAGCAGTGGATCGCCGTACGGGAAGCGTCCGCGCTCGCGCAGACGCTGTGCGCCCAGGTTGGTATAGAACCCGGCGTCGTCGGGCGGCTTGACGACGCCGATCAGCACGTTGAGGCCGAACAGCAGGACGGTGAGCGTGACGAGTGCGCCGGCGGGCAGGTTGGGCCGCCAGCCGGTCGTTGGCCCCTGGCGGACTCGCCACATGGCCAGCCCAATCAACAGCAAGCTGGTCGTCATGATGCCAATGAACACGGCATCCATCACGTGGAAGTACGTCGGATCGTCAAGGAGTTCAAAGAACGCCATGACGTTGAAGAGCAGGAAGCCAACGACCAGCAGCGCCAGCACCTCGAAGTTGCGCCGCGATCGGGGCCGCGAGTAGTCGAACGCCACCATCAGCGCCACGATCAGGGCAATGAGCAGCACGCCGGACTGGGTGGGCAGCGTCGTTTCGAGGAAGTACCTCCCGGGCCGCTGCATGAAATCAGCCCAGAGGGCCGTAACCATGCCACCTGCGCCAGGCGAGGCGGGTGGCGGCTGAAACACGGCGTTGTGGAGGTGACGCAGCGTCATGGACTCGCGCCCGGACGGGGCGAGCCGGGTGCTGACGACCATCAGCGCCAGTAGTGCGCAGCCGAGCACAACGAACAGCCGCCGGTCGCGCCGTGTCTCGGGCGGGATCATGTCCCCCCCGCGCGGACCGACGCGATCACCTGGTCGAGGTCATGCTGCAAGGTGCGGGTCGGCAGATAGGCGAGGGCATGACGGGCCGCGGTAATGTCGGCCACCGAATAGCGGAGTTCGCCGGCCTGGGCCGGCGCGTACGCCGGCCGCTGGCCCGGCGCGAGGCGATCAATCAGCATGTCGGCCAACTGGTTCAGCGATGTACCGCGGCCGGTGCCGAGGTTGAACGTGCCCGGCGGGCGGCCCGGTGTCGCCGCGGTCCCCGCGACGATATCGTCCACGTGGACAAAGTCGCGCTCCTGCGCGCCGTCCCCGAAAATCGTGATGCCCTCGCCCCGTAACAGGCGCGTCACGAAGATGGTGATGACGCCGACGTACGGGGTGTAGGTCTGGCCCGGCCCAAAGGTGTTGAAGTAACGCACGGCGCTGAACGGGATGCCGCGCGCTTCGAGAATCTGGCGCGCCACGCCCTCGGCGGCGAGCTTGCCGACCCCGTAGGGCGACAGCGGCACGGTGGGGTGGGATTCGGCGATCGCCGCCGGCGACGGCGCATCGGCATAGACGGCCATCGACGACGCCAGCGTGAACCACTTCACCCTGGACGGGTCGAGCGCCCGCAGCAGCTGCGCGGTGCCCATCACGTTGGTGTCGAGGTCCTCGTAGAAACGGTCGAAGCTGCCGCGGATGGTGACCTGGGCGGCCAGGTGGAACACGCAGTCGACGCCGGCCAGGGCATCGGTCACCGCGGCGCGATCGCGGAGATCACCGTGCACGAACCGCGCGCCATCGGGGACCGTTTCACGGCGGCCCACCGACAGGTTGTCGAGCACTGTGACCTGTCGGCCCTTGGCGAGCAGGGCGCGGGTAAGGTGCGACCCGATGAACCCGGCGCCGCCGGTGACGAGCGCATGCGCACCGGTCGTCACGAGCGGCCCTGCGTCTGCGACTGGGCGCCGATGTCGGGGCAGTACACCGTGTGTTCGCCGTCCATCACGACCGAATCGAGGTCGGAGGTGGCGGTCACGGTCACGCCCGGCATGATCACGCTCCGCGAGATCTTGATCGGGTGGGCGATCACAACGCCCTTGCCGATGACGCTGCGCACGATCTGCGTGCCCGCGGGCACCACGGCGGTCGGATCGATCAGGTGGGGCAGTCCGCTGCGATCCAGCTCGATCAGGTTGATCGCGAGCAGGTCGTCGGGCTTGGTCAGGTTCAGGTCGCGCTCGACGATCGGGTGATGATGCACGACGTAGCCGTCGTTGACCAGGATCTGGATGCTGTCCGTGATTTCGTACTCGTCGCGCATCGCGGTTCGCGGTGTGCGCCGGATGGCGTCGAAGATGTGCGGATCGAACACATACAAGCCGCACCCCTTGAGCTGGCTGTCGACGTAGCGCGGCTTCTCGATGACCCGCCGCACGCGCCCGGTGTCGTCGGCCTGGATCACGAAGTTGCGCCGCATCATGGCCGGGTCGGGTTCGTACATGCTCACCAGGTTGGCATTGACCTGGCCCGACAACACCTGCTCACACAGGGGCCGCAGGGGGGCCTTCAGATGAAAATAGATGTCGCCGAGCATCAACAGGAACGGCACCTGGACCCGTGACTCGAGGGCGCCCACGGCGTGGGCCAGGCCGAGCGTGCTCTCCTGCTCGACGAAGCGGATGCGGACGCCGTAGTTCGCGCCATCGCCGAACGCGCCCGCGACCTGATATCCGAGGTGGCCGACGACGATGTGGATGTCGGCGATGCCGCAGTCGCGCATCACCTCGATCTGGTGGGCGAGCAGCGGGCGATTGAGGATCGGCAGAATGGGCTTGGGGCTGCGCTCCGAGAACGGGTACATCCGCGCGCCCTTGCCGGCGGCCAGGATGACACCGACCATCCGGCCGGCGAGGCTATCCACGGGCTTCTCCTGTCAGCTTGCAACGGACCAGTTCGCGCATCACGCGGACCGCGTCGAAGGCCCGGATCTTCTTGCCCTCCTCGAACGTGCGGCCGCTGAAACTGACCGGCACCTCGGCGAACCGCGCCCCGCGCTGCGCCAGGCGGGCCGTGAACTCGGCTTCGAAGTCGAAGCCGTTGGCCTCGATGCGCAGGCCGGCGATGAGCGATCGGCGGTACATCTTGTAGCAGGTCATCAGGTCCGACACCTGCACCCCATAGAGCGCGCGGGCGGCGCCCGTCATCGTCAGGTTGCCCATGCGATTGAGCCAGCGCATGCCCTCGATCGAGCCCTTGAAGCGGCTGCCGTACACCACGTCGGCGCGCCCGTCGAGCAGGGGAGCGAGCATGAGCACGTAGTCCTGCGGGTCGTACTCCAGGTCGGCATCCTGGTGCACCACGATGTCACCGGTGGCGAGGGTCCACAAGTGCTTGATGACGCCGCCCCGCCCGACGTTGTCGGGCATCAGGATGACCTGGACGCCGGGCAGGGACATGCGCGCCAGGATGTCGCGAGTGCCATCGCTCGACCCATCGTCGGCGACCAGGACCTCGAGGGCGAGGCCGGTCTGGACGGCCACGACGGCGTTCAGCAAGCGCTCAATGGTGGCGCGCTCGTTGTAGACAGGGACGAGAACACTGAGGCTGGCGGGGCGACTCACGGGGACGATTATATGCTGCCGGTGAAAAGGAAAAGGCCGGCCCTGACAGGCCGGCCCTTCTCGGAAACGGTCGTGCCGCCGGTTAGCGGCGACCCGGTCGGCGAGTGATATATCGGCCGATCGTGCCGGAGTTGATCGTGATGTCGGTCTGGTTGACCCAGATCGGGCTCGGGTTCGACGAGCAGTGGCCGCCGATCGTGTCCATGATGTAGACCTGCGTGCTGCCCTCGCTCGGTCCGGCGCCGTAGTGGTAGTCAACGATGTCCAGCGACGGATCGTTCGAGTTGCCGCGCTTGCCGTTATAGCCCCAGCGCAGGTCGATGGCCTGCAGGGTGTCGACCAGCTTGTCCATGAAATTCCAGGTGCCGCCTTCGGGCTGGCAGGAGTGCCGGAAATCAGCCGGGTTGGCCGCCGCAACCTGCGCCACGACGTGAGCCATGTTCGGCAGCGGCAACCGCTGGCCTGGGGGCGGGTCGGGTGTGCGGAAACCGTTGGGGTTCGGGCCACTGGTGCCGGTAGTGGGGGGGGTGACAACGACCGGCGCGGCCGGCTTGAAGTCGGCCCAGATCGACCACGGACCCACCGCGTTGCCCAGAGCGGCGCGAACGCGCCACGAGTAGACGGTGCCTCGCGTCAGCTCCAACTCAACCTTGTGCGACCCGGTGTTCGGGCTCTCGCCCACGATGCGGGTGTAGACGATCTCCGCCGGCGAACTGACCTGGATCTCGTAAGCCAGGCCGACCGAGCCGTAATGGCCGGTGGAGTTCGCCCACACGAGCGTCGGCGTGCGCGATTCCACGGTGACGCCATCAATGGGTGCCACGATGGCAGGCGACGTGACCTTGAGGGTGGAGCCGTCCGGGGCGGTTGCGGTGGCCTGACCAGTGGTCGTGGCCGAGGGCGCCGTCGGGGTCTGGGGGATCGCCGAACAACCGGCAACGGCCGCCGTGAGTACAAAGCACGAGCCAGACAGGTACAACTTGGTGTTCAAATTCAGATCTCCATTGCTTCTCTCAAGCCCTTGCGCATCGCGACGCTGGGAGTCGGGCCGGGAAACAAGTCTCTTAGCTTTTACCCCAGATCTGGCTGTAACACAAGGGATTCGGGTTTTTGGGCATTTAAGCCACGCCCGTTGACCCTGTGCTAAAGTCTGCACATACGGGTCATCCCACGACCCCCTTTTCTCGGAGCGAAAACAAGACGATGCGCAGAACTGTAATGACCGTTGTTGTCCTTGGCCTTATCGCCGTGGCATCGCGAGACGCCGCTGCCCAAGGCAAGCCGTGGGAAGACCGTGTTTACCTGAACATCGGGTTTGGCGTTGAACAGGGGGACTCCACCTTGGCCGATACCCGTCCCCTGACCATCTACGAGGAAACGGGCACCGTGTCCACCACCAGCGACTTCACGTCGGGCAGCCTGTTCGACATCGGTCTCGGTTTCCGGATCTGGAAGAACGTGTCCGTCGGCGCGTCCTACCACCAGGAACAGAACGACTCGGACGCCTCGATCAGCGGTTCCGCGCCGCATCCGGTGATCTTCAACCAGTTGCGCAGCTTCAGCGCGACGGCACCCGCTCTTGAACGCAAGGAGAGCGCCGTGCACATGCAACTCGGGTATATGGTACCAATCGGCCAGAAGCTCGATTTCCTGCTGACGGCGGGACCCTCGTTCTTCCGGTTGCAGCAAGATGCGGTCAGTAACGTGACCGTGTCGGAAACCAGTTCGGCGTACACCACGGTTGCCGTGAACGCCACGCGCGAGACTCGCAGGAAGAGCACGACCGGCTACAACGTGGGCATCGACATGTCGTACTTGTTCTGGCAGAACGATTCGGTCCGCCTCGGCGCCGGCCTCTTCGTGCGCTACGCCACGGCGACGACGGAGGTCCTGCTGCTTCAGAACGACCAGTCCACCGACGTCGGCGGGTTGCAGTTCGGTTTCGGCGGCCGCATCCGCTTCTAGTGCCTCCGCCTCCGGCGCGAAGCATGCGCATCGGCGCATCGTTGCTGGCGGCGCTCTCCGGTGTATCGGCTTGGGTGTCGCTCGGCACCCAGGCCGTCACCAACGATGCGAGCCTCACTCGCATCGCGGCTCTCCCGCCACTCTGGCTCCTCCTCCTCCTCACCCTGATTCCTGCGGCCGTGGCCTGGATGGCGCGGCTGTCCCTCGCCGGCATGTGGCCCCTCGCATTGTCGGGCCTGCTCCTGCTTCCGTACCTGCCAATGGCCGTGCCCGCGGCCTTCCTCATGTGGCAGGGACCCGGTGAAGCGCTCGTCTGGTGCCTCGTTGTGGCCGGCCTGATCTGGGCATCGCCCGTCCCCTGGCCGAGGATGAGCCGATTGGCGGCCGACCCTCGGCAGGCGCCATGGCTGGCCGGCGCGACGATGGCGGTTGTGGCCGTCGCCGGCTTTATCGCGGTCCGTGGCATTGTCCCCAATGGCGACGAACCCCACTACCTGGTCGTGACGCAAAGCCTGCTGCTCGACGGCGATTTGCAGATCGAGAACAACCATGCCCGCGGCGACTACCTGGCTTACTTCTCCGGTCGATTGAGGCCGGACTTTCTGCAGCGCGGACAGAATGGCGAGATTTACTCCATTCATTCCCCGGGCATCTCCGCGGTGGTGCTGCCGGCCTTTGCCGTGGCGGGCTATGCCGGCGCCGTCGCCACGGTGATTGCCATGGTCGCGCTCGGGGCCGCCGTGACCTGGCACGTGGCCTGGCTGCTGTCGGCGAGCGTGGGCGGGGCATGGCTTGGCTGGGCCGCCGTGTTCCTGACGACGCCGTTCTTCTTTCATGAATTCGCGATCTACCCGGATGCCCCGGCGGCCTTGCTCGTGATGCTCCCGATCTGGCTGCTGGTATCCCTCGAACGGGGACAGGACGTCCCGCAGTCGCGCGTGTGGGCCGCGGGGGCCGCGCTGGCCGCGCTGCCGTGGTTCCATAGCCGGTTCGCGCTGATCGCCGCGTCGCTGGGACTCATCCTGCTGGCACGGCTCGCGCCGGGTCCCGCAGCGATGCGGCGACTGGTCGCGCTGTTCACGGTCCCCGCCCTGGCGGCGGCGGCCTGGTTTGGCTACTTCTGGGTCATCTGGGGCACGGTGAGTCCGTCGGCGCCGTACGGCGAGCAAACCAACTCGGCGTTCGCCAACGTCGGTCGCGGCGCCATTGGCCTGTTGATCGATCAGCAGTTCGGCCTGGTGGCGACCGCGCCCATCTACGCCCTGGCCGCTGCTGGCCTGGTCGTGATGGCTCGACGGCATCGACGATTCGTCGTCGAACTGCTCCTGGTGCTGGTGCCGTATCTGTTGACGGCGTCGTCCTACGCCATGTGGTGGGGTGGTAACAGCGCGCCGGCTCGTTTTCTCGTTGCCCTCATGCCGATTGCGGCGTTGCCGATCGCGTGGTGGTGGAGCCGTCACTGTCGCCGCTTATCGTGGCGCCAGCTGACGTGGCTGGGACTGCTGGTGAGCATGGCGGCCGTGGTTCCGCGCGCGTGGGTCGATGGCGGCCGGCTGCTGTACAACAGCCGCAGCGGCTTCGACCTTGCCCTGGAGTGGGCCTCTCGCACGGTGGACCTGCCGCTCGCGTTTCCGAGCGTGCACCGCAGTGCCGCGGCCGGCGCGGCGGGGGATGGGTTGGTCTGGCTCGCGGTCGGCGTGCTGATGGCGGTCGTGGCACACGGCCTCAGGCGATTGCCGCGGCTTGGCGCGGGCGCCACGTGGACGGTCATCACGTGCGTGGCGGCCGTCCTGGCGATGGTGGGGGGCACGGCGGTGTGGGGCATGCACGGCGTTGAACCGGTCACCGTCGATCGCTCCGCGCTCGGGGCCCTGGCCGCATATTCGCCGCGGCAGGCCACGGTAGTGCAATTGAGTCCGTTCCGGCCGCTCGCGGCGGAAGAGTTCGTCGGCCAGCTCGAATTCGGGACCACCGATCGCCAGCTGCCCGCGGCTAATGACCCGGTGCGGTTGCGGGCCGCACTGGTGCCCGCCGGCGAGTACCGTGTCTTGACCGATGGTGGCCGGGCGCCCCTTGGCGAGGTCAGCGTGGTGGTGGGTCGCAACGACCCGCCGATCGAGCGCTGGCGAATGGACGGACACCCGGCCGGCGACACGGGCGTCGTATTGCATCTGCCGGTCGCGGTCGCGTCAGTCACCTTACGCGGGCAGGGCACCGACCGGGCCACGCTGCCGAACCTGCGCTTGCGCCCGGTCACGGTTCGGCCGCCGGCGAATCCCGAGGGGCGCCGGGCGGTGCGGGCGACACGTTACGGGCCGGCACGAGTGTTCTTCTTCGACGAGCAGGCCTATCTCGAGCCAACCGGCTTCTGGACGCGAGCCGGCGGGACGGCCACGGTGGTGGTCGATCTCGACGAGGCGGCCCGCGCCGACGGCGCGCGATTATTCCTGCGCGCGGGCGCGGTGGCGACTACGATCTCGGCTGCCGCCGGCGGCTGGACGCAGGCCTGGACCCTGCGGGCCGGGCAAGACGCGCTGGCCGTGCTGCCGCCCCAGCTTGCCGGGTCGGCCATCGCCTTGACCTTGCGATCGGGCCCTGGTTTTCGGCCGTTTGCCGTGGACGCCGCCAATGACGATGTGCGTTCGTTGGCGGTGTGGGTCGAGATTCGCTGAGCCCGCATCCTTGACACTCCCCAGTCCCAAGGGTAGCGTGGCCAACGTGAGTTCCGAATCGAGTCCTGGCCTGGTCAGCCGCCTGGCTGCCGAACGCGCAGAGGCGCATCGGCGATACAACGAGGCGTTGACCGCCCTCGATCGCGCGATTCAGGCGCTGCCTGAACTGCCGGCGTCACCGCCACCGTACGACGAGCAGCAGTTACCGGTCATCAACGAGGCGATGCGGCGCATCCCCCAGGGCAAGCCGACACCGGGCGGGTGGTGGCACCGCCGTATCGTCGACAGTACCTGGCGGGCGATCGCCCCGATCTTCGAGGGGCAGGCGGCGTTCAACGCGGCCGTGGTCGATCATCTCAATCGCAATGCGGCCGCGCATCGCGAGGCCAGCGCGGCACTGGCGGCGGCGTTGCCCGCCACCCGGGCCGGATTCGAGGCCCTGGTTCGCTTCGAGTCGTTGCTGGTCCAGTTCCTCCAGCAGATTACGCCGCTGGCCGATGCCGGCGACCGCCAGCTCCGGGATGCGATTGCCAACCTGCAGGGCGTCGCCGACGTGGCCCAGCGCGCGTCGGCGCGGGCCACCCGCGAGATCGAGCGCCTGGCTGCGGCGCCGCCCGCTGCCGCCGGTGGGGCAGCGGAGTCGCCGGCGGTGGCGGCCACGCCGGCCGGTGGCGGCGCCGACGCGTTCAAGTACCTCGGCTTCGAGGATCGCTTCCGTGGGTCCGAAGCCGACATTCGCGCGCGCCTCACCGACTACCTGCCGTACTTTGAGGGCGCGTCGAACGTGCTCGATATTGGCTGTGGCCGCGGCGAGTTCCTGCAGTTGCTGAAGGAGCGCGGCATCGCGGCGCGGGGGCTCGACCTCAACCCCGAAATGGCCGAGGCGTGCCGCGCGCGCGGCCTCGACGCGTCAACGGGCGACGCGCTGGCGACCCTGCGGGGTCTGCCCGACGAGTCGCTCGGCGGCCTGATCGCGGTACAGGTGATTGAGCACCTGACGCCCAGTTATCTCTCGCAGTTCCTGCAAGCCGCTTTCTTCAAGCTGCGGCCCGGCGCGCCGCTGATCCTCGAGACCATCAACCCGGCATGCTGGGTGGCATTTTTCGAGAGTTATATCCGCGACCTGACCCACGAACAGCCGATTCACCCCGAGACCCTGCAGTACATGCTGCAAGCGAGCGGGTTCGCCTCCGTGGACGTGGTGTATCGATCGCCGATTGCCGAGGGCGGCCGCCTGCAACGCGTCACGCCGCGGCCGGAACACTTCGGCGAAGCCAGCGATCCGGTGACCGAACTGGTGTCGGCGTTCAACCGCAATGTCGATCGGCTGAACAGCCGGTTATTCACGTACCAGGACTACGCCGCCATCGCCCGCGTTCCCGATGCGCGGTAGCCGCGCGACCGCCGAATTTCGCTTCGCTACGATCGTCGCGTTCGGCTATGTGCTGCTGACCCTGGTGTTGGCGTACCCGGTCTCGCTCACCCCGGCGACGACGCTGCTCGCCGACAACCCGGACACCCATTTGTTTCTTTGGACGCTGGCGTGGGACACGCACGCCTTCACCAGCCAGCCCCTGGCGATCTTCGACGCCAACATCTTCCACCCGTACCTGGGCACGCTGGCGTACTCGGAGAACCTGCTGGGCAGCGCGTTGCTGGCGGCGCCGGTGATCTGGCTGACCGGGAACCTGGTGCTGGCCCTCAACCTGGTGCAGATCGCCACGTGCGTGCTCTGTGGACTGGGGGCGTACGTGCTGGCCCGGCGTGTGGGCATCAGCCGCGCGGGCGCCGTGCTCTGCGGGTTGGTGTTCCTGGCCGCGCCGCCGCGGTTCTTCCGCATCGGCCAACTGCACCTCACCGCCGTGCAGTGGGTGCCGTTCGCCCTGGCGTACCTGCATTCGTACCTTGATCACGGACGGAAGCGTGACCTGCGCCTCGTCGTGGCGTTCTTCACGTTGCAGGTCCTCAGCAGCGGGCATGGCGCCGTGTTTCTCGTGGTCGCGATCGCCCTGATCGTGCTGTATCGCGTGGCCTTGGGCGAGCCGATCGCGCTGCGGACACGGGTCGGTGACTTGGGCGTCCTTGGGCTCCTGTTGATTGCGCCGATTGTCGCGATGGTCGCGCCGTATCGCGCGGCGCAGGCCAACGTCGGATTGAAGCGATCGCTCGAGAACTGGTTGCCAACGCCCGCGAGCTACCTGGCGTCGCCGTCTCACGCGCATCAGTACTTGAGGGCCTGGCTGACCGATACGGATTTCAACAGGTCGGCGAACGCGTGGCTCTTTCCCGGGGTGATCGTCCTGCTGTCCACGGTGGTCGCGGTGGTGATGCGGCCACGTTCGGTCCCGGCGGACGGTGATTGGCGCCAGCGGCTTCGGCAGCAACCCGCCGTGTTGTACTTCGCGCTGCTCCTGCTGTCGGTGTCGATGTTCGTGCCGCCACCGGTCAGCCTGTGGCCGTGGGTGTACTCGTGGCCGGGCTTCAATTTCATCCGCGTGCCTTCGCGTTTCATGATTCTCGCCATGCTGGCCCTGGCGGTCTTGACCGGGGTTGGGTTCGATCGCCTGTTTGGCGGAAGGACCGCCCGGGGGCGGGCCCTGGCGGCGCTCGTGGTGGGCAGCCTGCTGGTCGTGGAGTACGCGAGCATGCCGCTCGGCTTCGCACCCTACGCCATCGACGTTCCAGCCATCGATCGATGGCTGAACACCGTGCCCAAGCCGTTCGTGGTCGCGGAGGTGCCAATGCCGAGTGACGGCGACATCGGCGCCTACGAGCGCCACAACACCATGGCCATGCTCCATTCCACGGCGCATTGGCAGCGGACCATCCACGGCTACAGCGGCGTCCGGCCCGCCCTGCATCAACGCCTCTTCCGCGAGCTCACGCTGTTTCCAGACGCGGTCAGCCTGGCGAGCCTTCGCGGGGTCGGCGTCACGCACGTGGTGGTCCACTTCGACCAGTACCCAACTGAACGCCGCGATCAAATGGACCAGCGTTACCGGCAGTTTGCCGGTCAATTGCGGCTTGAGCACGTGGAAGGGGAGGGCCGCGTCTACCGGATACTGCCCGATCCCGGGGCGCCGCCGTGACGGGTCCCTTGGTCGGGGCCGGGTGATGCGGTAAGATCAAGGGCTCAGCGTGTTGCAAGGGTCCTTCATGTTTGTAAGCAGGCCAGGCCGGGCCGGTCTCATCCTTCTGGCGATGCTGCTTTTGGGCATCGGGGCGGCGTGCGGTGGCGCAGGCACCTCGACATCACCGACACCGATTCCGCCGCCCCCGCCGCCCCCGGTCGCGGCGGCGCCGACGCTGGCCTGCCCCAATCCCGTGTCGGCAAGCACCACCTCGCCGGCCGGCGTCGCGGTCACCTTCGAGACCCCGACCGCCGAGGGCGGCGCGACACCCGTCACCGTCACGTGCGCGCCGGAATCCGGAACGCTCTTCAGCCTCGGCCAAACCAGCGTCGAGTGCTCGGCCAAGGACGCGTTGGCCCGCACGGCGTCGTGCGCCTTTCCGGTGACAGTGACCAGGATTCCGTCCCTTGCGAAGACCAGGTTCCTTGCCTTCGGCGACAGCATCACCGGCGGCGAAGTGACCGTTCCCGTCGCCTCATCTGGCGCGTTCGGGGAGAAGTCATACAAGTTGATCCAGGTGCCGTCGGCCGCGTACCCGACCGTGCTCGCCCTTCAGCTTCAATCGCGTTACCGCGCGCAGGAAGATTCCATCATCGTGGCCAACTACGGGCTGGGCGGCGAAAAGGCGATCAACGCCAGGGATCGGTTCTTCGCGGCCCTGGCCACGGTGCGGCCCGATGCCGTGCTGTTGATGGAAGGCAGCAACGACATTGCCCGCGGTGAAGATGGCGCAGCCAGCGGCGCCGCGCGAGAAATTGGCATTATGGCCGGTGAAGCTCGTCGCCGTGGCATGCGGGTCTTCCTGGCCACCATCGCGCCGGGCCGTCCGGGCGGCAGCAAGACGATTGCGCCCCTCCTGTTAACCGACTACAACAACCGCATGCGAGCGGTGGCGGCGACCGAAGGCGCCACCCTCGTCGATGTCAATGCCGCCCTCTCCACCGACGTCAACCGGTACATCGGCATCGACGGCCTGCATCCAAACGAGGCCGGCTACGCCAAGATTGCCGAGACCTTCTTCGCCGCGATCCGCGCCGCCCTCGAAGTTCCCTAGCTCAACCGCCCGTTACTGGCCCCCCAATTGCAGATACGTCCGGCAAGGAGTACTGCAAATGAACGGACTTTCGCACCTACGGCGGGCCGCATTGATGCTGGTCTTTCTGGCGCTCGCCGCAGCGCCGGCTCGAGCCGACTGGCTACTCACCCCCTACCTGGGCGTCGTCTTTGGCGGCGCCGCCAACTCGTTTACGTTGAACGATCTGGACGACGAGTTTGAGCAGCGCATTACCCTGGGTGGGAGCGTGAGTTACCTGCGAAGGGGCCTGTTTGGGTTCGAAATCGACTATGCCGTGGCCCCCAACTTCTTCCAATTCACCGGCGGGACCGGCAACTTCGATATCCTGGACCTCAATTCGAGCGTGCAGACCCTGATGGGCAACGCCGTGCTCAGCAGGAACCACGGCGCGGTCCGCCCGTATGTGGCGGGAGGGGTGGGCACGATTCGCGTGAACCTGCAGAGTGCGAGTGACGTGTTCGGTGACCTGACGAGCAACGACACCGGCGTCAATATCGGGGGCGGCGCCCACGTGTTCCTGGGCAGCCGCGTGGGCCTGCGCGGCGACGTCAGATACTTCCGAGGGCTCGAGTCGCTCGACGACGAGGACCCGAGTACCGATGACGAGTTCTTCGATCAGCAGTTCACGAAGCAAGACTTCCAGTTCTGGCGTGCCACGTTGGGCGTGACGTTCAAGTTCGGCAGCTAGCGCCGCCGAGTCGAGGGCGAGATCGGGTCTCTCCTGATCTCGCCCCTCCTGATTTCCTGTCTTAGAAGCGGCCGCGCGATGTCCACCGGCCGATGGTGCCGGAGTTGATCGTCACGTCGGTGTTGTCACTCCAGCCCGCGGATGGTGACGAGCCGCAGTGGCCATTGATGACGTCGATGATGTAGACGTCGGTGCTCCCCTGGTCGGGACCCGGGCCGTAGTGATAAGTGACGACGTCCTTCGACGGGTCATTCACGTTGCCGCGCTTGCCGTTGTACCCCCACCGGGTGTCATACGTGCGCAAGGTGTCAACCACCAGATCCATGAACTGCCAGCTGCCGCCGTTGTCCTGACACGAGTTTTGCAGCGCGCCGGGGTTGGCCCGGGCGACCGCCTGGACGACGCTGGCCATGTTCGGCAACGGCAGCCGCGAGCCGGCCGGCGGGTCGGCGGCCCGGCCGCCTGTGCCGAGCGGCACGCCGTTGCTCGGCCCTGGCGTCGGGGCGGGCGGCGCCGGTGGCGCCGGCGTGCGGAATGAGAGCGTCGAGGAGTAGTTGGACTGCTTCGTGCCGTCGGTGGCGAACACGCGCCAGAAGAAGGTGGTGCTGTACGGCAATTCACCGAGGGTCATGGTGGTCGAGCCATTCGCGCCGGGAATGGCGGTCACCAGGGCGGTGAGGCTCGCCATGTTCGCTGACTGCGAGATCTCGAAACGGTAGACGACCCCCGATGTGCCTGAGAAGTTGCCGTTGGTCGCGCGGAAGTCGGGCTTGTTGGTGGTGAGCGTGCCGCTCGGCGCTACGGCCGTGGGGGCATCGATGACCACGGGGGGGACCACGGTGAAGCTCGACACGGCGGAGTACGGACCGGTATTGGCGCCGTCGAGCGCGCGTGACCGCCAGTAATACGTGTAGCCCGCGCCGAGTGGCTCGGGCAGGCGATAGGTCGTTCGGCCGCCTTCGCCAGGCGCGATCCGATCGGCGGTGTGGACGATTTGCTGGAACCCGCTATCGGTGCTGACATCCACCTGCAACCACAGGGTGCGGACGCCGTTCGAGCCGGCGTTTTCAATGAGCAAGCTCGGCGGCTCGGCCCCAAAGGTCAAGGTCGAGCCCGCGCCTGGTTCAAGCGGCTTGGGGGCGGTAATCGACACGCCCGGAATGGGTCCCGCCACGGACGGGGCGGTGGGATTGGCGCTCTTGGCAGCCTCGCAGGCACCAAGGCCAAGTGTAGCCACAAGGGCAATCAGCCCTCTGAAGGCGTAGAGTCTCGACATCCTGTGGGTTTCCCTCAGCTTGACGTATCGGGCGAAACTTCCCGCGGCTTTACACCGCGGCATACCTGGCGTCCCGTTGCGGCCTAGGCCCAGCGCCGCCGCAGGAACATGAATCCACCGACCAACGACAGGCCCATGACCAAGCCCGTGGACACGAGGGAGAGTGCCACTGCAGCATCGATCGGAAGCCCGAACCGCCGAAAAAAGAACGCAAACACAGCCTCGCGCACGCCGAATCCATTGATGGACAGCGGCGCCATCTGGACCGCCAGGCTCACCGGAATGAGCACGGCGCCCAGGAGGATGGGAAGCGGGACGGCCAGACCTTGAGCCGTGAGCAAATAGAAGGCCACCACCGTGAGCTGAACGACCAGCGCCCCGGCGAACGCCCCCACCAGAGCAGACGGCGTTTCTCTGAAGCGATTGATGGCATCTTCAAGGCGTCGGACGCGCTCGTCCACCCACGGCCGCTTCAACAGCCGCAAGGGGTGCAGCAGGTGCGCTGTCAATGTTGGCAGCGCGATTACAGGAATCGCCAGGAGCGCCCCGGCCGCGGCGACGACCCACAGCCAACGCGCGCCGGGGACGTGGATGCCCATCAGCGAGGCGGCGAAGGCGCCGAAACAGGCGACGAGGACCATGGCGGTGACGCCAAGCACGCGATCGACGAGGACGACCGTTGTCGCCAGCGTCTTTGACCCGGCCGCCGACGCGGTGTCGGCAATGCGCATGACATCTCCGCCGATGTTGCTCGGCAGGAAGTTGTTGAAGAACAGGCTGACCCACACCGATTCGCGCAGCGTGCCGGTCGCCACGTCGACGTGCTGCGCCCGCAGCAGGCGACGCCACCGCCACACCGTCACGACTTGCATGAACACGTATGAGGCCATGGCCAGCAAAATCCAGCCGGGTCTCATGCCCTGCACGCGTTGCCAAAGCGCAGCAAGATCGATCGAGCGCAGCACGAAGTACAGCAACGCAGCGCTCACGGCGAGACGAACGAGAATCTTCAGCAAGGGGAAGCTCTGATTCTACCCTAACTGCATTAGGCTCAGTTAGATATAATGACTCGTGCGCATCCTAATGCTCGCGCCCGAGCCGTTTTTCGAGCCGCGCGGGACCCCGTTCAGCGAGTACCACCGCATCAAGACCCTGGGGGAGCTCGGCCATCACATCGATTTGGTTGCGTACCCGATTGGCCGCAATGTCGAGTTGCCGAACCTGCGGATCTTCCGTTCGCTGCGGCCGCCCTTTGTGACCAAGGTTCGGATCGGACCGTCGCCCACCAAGCTGCTGCTCGACGCGCTGATGGTGTTGACCGCACTGCGGCGCGTGATGGTCGAGCGTTACGACGCGATCCATTCCCACGAGGAAATGGGCCTGCTGGGTGTGTGGCTGGCCCGCTGGCTCGGCATCCCACACCTGTATGACATGCACTCGAGCCTGCCCCAGCAGCTCAGCAACTTCAAGTACAGCCAATCTGGCGCGCTCAGGAAAGTGTTCACCTGGGCCGAAGGCCAGATGGTGCACAAGTCGAAGGTGGTCATCACCATCTGCCAGGAACTGCAGGACACCGTCACCGAGATGGGCGTGGGTGAGCGGTCGCTGCTGATTGAAAACGTCATGGGTGGCGACGTGGAGGAGGCCCCCAGCCGGACGCCGGCTGAAGTGCGCGAGTTCTGGGGCATTGCGCCCACCGCGCCCCTGGCCCTCTATACCGGAACCTTCGAGGCCTATCAGGGCGTCGACATGTTGATTGACGCGTCCGCCATCGTGGCCGCCCGCCGTCCCGACGCCCGGGTGCTGGTGGTCGGCGGCGAGCCGGCGCAGGTGGCGGCTGCCAGGGCCAAGGCCGAAGCACGCGGCGCCGCGGTGGCAATGATCTTCACGGGGCAGCAGCCCGCGAGGGAGATCCCCGGCTTCGTGCAGGCGTCCGATGTGCTGGTGTCGCCGCGCATCCGCGGCACCAACACGCCCTTGAAAATCTATTCGTACCTGCGCTCGGGCAAGCCGATCGTCGCCACTAACCTGCTGACCCACACCCAGGTGCTGACACCCGAGATTGCGCGGCTCGTGGCACCCGAGGCCGGGCCATTCGCGGAGGCCATGCTCGACTTGATTGATCACCCCGAACAGCGGGCCCGCTTGTCGGCCGCGGCCCAGGTCGTGGCGCACGACAAGTACAGCCGCGAATCGTACGTGCGCCGCACGGCGCAAGCCTACGAGCGCCTCGGCGGCGACAAGGCCATGGGCCTGTCGCCGGGGGAGCTGGCCCGCCCGTGAAAGTGCTTGTGACCGGCGCCACCGGGTTCACTGGCGGCTACCTCGCCCGGCTGCTCGCGGCGCGCGGCGACGACGTGCGCGCGTTGGTGCGGCCCAAGAGCCGCGCCCGTTTCGATCGGTCGCCGCTGGCGGCCGCGGGCGTGCAGGCGGCCGAAGGCGATCTCACCAACGCGGCCGCCATGCGCCGCGCCAGCGAAGGCGTCGAGGTCGTGTACCACATCGCGGCCACCTACCGGGAGGCCGGCCAGCCCGACTCGGCGTATCGCGCCATCAACGTGGATGGCACGCGCAACGTGCTCGAAGCCGCCCGGGCGGCCGGCGCGCGCCGCGTCGTGCACTGCAGCACCGGCGGCGTGCACGGCCACATCGCGAACCCGCCGGCGAACGAGGACGCGCCGTTCAATCCCGGGGACGTCTATCAGCAGACCAAGCTCGAGGCCGAGACGCTGGCCCGCGAGTTCGGCGTGAAGACCGGCTTCGAGGTCGTGGTGGCGCGGCCGATTGGCATCTACGGCCCGGGCGACATGCGTTTCCTCAAGATGTTCCGCGGCCTCGCGCGCGGCACGTTTCCGATGATCGGCGACGGCCAGGTGTTCTACCACCTCACCTTTGTCGAAGACCTGGTCGAAGGGTTCCGGTTGTGCGGCACGGTACCGGGCGCGGCGGGCCGCACCTACATCCTGGCCGGCCCGCGCCACACGACGCTCGAGACGCTGGTGGCCATGGTGGCCAAGGACCTCAACGTGGCGCCGCCCGCGCGGCACTGGCCGGTGTGGCCGTTCTGGACGGCCGGCCTGCTGTGCGAGATGGTGTGCGTGCCCCTGCGCATCGAGCCGCCCATCTTCCGCCGGCGCGTGGACTTCTACACGAAGAGCCGCGCGTTTGACACGACACGAGCGAAAACCGAGTTGGGCTTCGCGCCGAAAGTGGATCTCGATGAAGGCATTCATCGGACGGCAGCCTGGTATCGGAGTGAGGGGTTGCTATGAACCCCGACTCCCGACTCCCGACTCCCGCCTTCGCCGAGGCTATGGCGGGCAAGCCCGGTTCCCGGCGGCTCAATGTGGTCCACATCTGCGATCACCTTGGCTGGGAGGGGTCGCGCATGCACGGCGTGAAGCGGCTGTTCGCGTGGATGATTCCGCGGTTCGACGCGTCGCGCTTCACCGTGTCGCTGATCAGCCTGCGCCAGAAGGACCTGTCGGCCGACACGCTCGAAGAATTCGGCATCGACGTCACCTACATGGCGCGGCATAAGTTCGATCCGGCGACGTTCACCGCCTTGCTGAAGGTGTTGCGCGACAAGCAGGCCGATCTCGTGCACCTGCACGGGTACGGTGCGACGACGTTCGGGCGGTTGTGCGCGTGGCGGATGGGGATTCCCGCCATCCTGCACGAGCACGCCAACCACGGCGACACCCCGTGGTTCCAGAAGATCGCCGACAAGATTCTCGCCCCGCACACGGACCTGGCGATTGCCGTGTCCGAGTCGACGGCCGAGTTCACGACCCGCGCCCGGCTGATGCCGGCCGAGCGGACGAAAGTGGTGTACCTGGGCGCGCCCCTCGACGAGTTCGCGCGCACCCGCAGCGCCGATGAGGTCGCCGCCGCGAAGCAGAACCTGGGCATTGCGCCAGGGACCATTGCCCTCGGCACCATCACGCGGCTGATGCCGGCCAAGGGTAACCAGTATCTGATCGAGGCGGCGCCGAAGGTGCTGGCCAGGCATCCCACCGCGCGCGTGTTTATCGTCGGCGAAGGTGAACTGCAGCCGGACCTGGAAGCCCAGGCGAAGGCGCTGGGGCTGGGTGACAAACTCGTGTTCGCCGGTTTCACCCGCGACGTGGCGGCGGCGCTCTCGGCGTTCGACATCGTCGTGTTTCCCTCGCTCTGGGAGGGCACGCCGCTGACGATGTTCGAGGCCCTGGCGATGGGCAAGCCCATTGTCGCGACCGATGCCGACGGGTTGCTGGACGTCCTGACCGACGGCCGCGACGCCCTGGTCGTGCCCAAGGCCAACGCCGAGCGCCTGGCCGAGGCGATTTGCCGGGTGGTGGAGCATCCCGAGCTCGCGGCGGCGCTCGGCGCCGAAGCCCGCAAGACCGGCGCCCGTTATGATATTGCCGCGTTCGTCCGAAAGATGGAGCGGCTCTACGTAATGCTGCACGAGACCTCGCGCGCGACCGGCCGAGCGGGTATCCTGCAAGCCGACTTGAGTTTCCTGGCCACTGAACGATGACCGCCGTCAATGTGGCGTCCGGCCTCAGCCGGAGCAACGACCGATGACGCTCGACAACGGCGTCGCCACCCGGCTGGAGGGACGAAGCCCGGCCTGGCGCCTCGGCGCCAGCACCACGGCCGCGATCGGCGTCGTGTTGCTGACGTGGGCGCTGTCGGTGGATTTCGCGAAGGCCTCGAACGGGGGCTTCTTCGGGGATGCGGCCACCTATTACACGCTCGGCCACAGCCTGGCGACCGATCTCGACTTCGAGTTCCGCCGCGACGATCTGGCGCGGGTGTGGAAGGAGTATCCGACCGGGCCCGAGGGCATCTTCCTCAAGCGCGCGGCCGACGGCCGGTTGTTCTACGCCAAGGCCTACATCTACCCGCTGGTCGCGTCGCCGTTTATCCGGGTCTTCGGCACCAACGGGTTCCTGGTGCTGCACGCGATCCTCATGACGCTGTGTTTTCTGTGCGCCTATTCGTTCCTCTGCGCGCGCAGTCATCCCGTGGGTGCGCTCGTGTTTGCCTGCGCGTTCCTCTTCGTCTCGCTGGTGCCCATCTACCTGGTGCAACTGGCGCCCGATTTCTTCATCTTCGCGATCGTCCTGCAGGGCTACTACTTCTGGTGCTACAAGGAGGTGGCCGCGCCGATCGCCGAGAGCCAGCTGACCTCGTGGCGCACGCGCTGGCTGCTGGCCCCGCGGTCGGACGTGGTGGCGGCAGTACTGCTGGGCATCGGCACGTTCGCCAAGCCGACCAATGTCCTGTTGATCGCGCCGTTGCTGGTCTCGAGCCTGTTGCGGAGCCAATGGCAGCGGGCAGCCCGGATCAGCGTGGCCTTCGGCGTCGTTGTCACCGCATTGTTCGCCCTGAACGTCGGCGTGACGGGCGAGTGGAACTACCAGGGCGGGGAGCGGAAGACGTTCTACAGCCGCGATGGCGCCGACTTCAAGGGCGGGTTTCCGTACCAGGACGACGCCAAGGACTTCGACTCGGTGGGTCTCGGCCGCGTCGGCGGCGGCTCGTTCGCCGTGCTGTTCACGCGCGACGCCCTGGTCGAAGTGTTCCGGCGCAACCTCGGCTACTTCGTGACCGGCCGTCACACGGGCTTCGCCGTTTACTTCTTCCCCGGCATGATGGCGCTCATCCTGTTCCTGCTGGCGACGCGCGATCGGGCCATGTGGCAATGGTTGACGCTGGCCGGGGGCGTGGGCACGGCGGTCGCGCTGCTGTTGTACATGCCGTACACCTGGTCCGGGGGCGGCGGGCCGGTCGGCAACCGCTACTTCCTCGGCACCTACGGCGTCTTCCTGTTCCTGGTGCCGCCGCTGCAAACGGCGGTGGCGGGCCTGGTGACGCTGGCCATCAGCGGCCTGTTCGTCATGCGGATCGTGTCGAATCCGTTCTATGCGTCGACCCATCCGGCCGAGCACAGCAAGTCGGGCCTGTTTCGCTACCTGCCGATCGAGTTGACGATGGTCAACGACCTGCCGGTCAATGTGCAGCCCGATCGCACGCGGCAGCCGCTGGGTGGCACGCCGCCCGTGTTGGCCTATTTCATCGACGACAACATCTACAACCGCGAGCGCGATGCCTTCTGGGTGAAGGGAGAATCGACGGCCGATCTCCTGCTGCGCGCCCCGATTGCGCCCGAAAGCCAGGCTGCCGGCGTGCCGGAGGCACGATCGCTGCGCATCGAGAAGCTGACCGTCATTCTCGAGACCGGCCCGCGCCCGAACCGCGTCACGGTCAACGCGGGCACCGGTGCGCGCGTCGTTGACATGGCCGCCAGCTCCCAGCACGTCTTCGAGGTCGAGATGCCACGGGGCGTGCCCTACAAGTACCATCCCGCCTACCCGACGAACTACGTGTACAGCGTGGCGATTTCCTCGGCCACCGGCTTTGTGCCCATGTTCGAGATTGGCTCGGGCGACAGCCGTTTTCTGGGCGTGATGGTCCGCCTGATTCCGTCGTACGGGGGCGCGCCGTAATGGCCACGATTGCCGTGGTCACGTCGAGTCCGCCGTTTGCCGAAGGGGGGCACCTGGTGATGGCGCGCGAGCTGGTGCGCGCGCTCGAGGAGGAGGGGCACGAGGCCGGGCTGGTGGTGACGCCGCAGAACCGGTTCGGTCGGCAGGGCAGTGCGTACTTGGCGGCCTGGTGCACCGACGTCCAGCTGGCGCACGAAGACCAGAAAGTTGATCAGGTGATCAGCCTGCGGTTCCCCGGCTTCGCGGTGCAGCATCCCAACCACGTGCTATGGCTCAACCACCGCATGCGCGAGTACTACGACCTGTGGGAGCAGTTCAGCTCGCACCTGTCGTGGAAGGGCAAGATCAAGGAACGGACGCGGCGCGCGATCATCCACCGCGTGGACAAGCACCTGTTCAACAAGATGCAGCGGCGCTTCGTAATTTCAGGCACCGTGCAAACGCGGCTCCGGCAGTTCGGCGGTATCTCGTCCGACGTGCTGTATCCGCCGCCGCCCAAGCGCGACTACCGTCACGACACTTACGGTGATTACCTGTTCGGCGTGTCGCGCCTGTCGCCGCTCAAGCGGTTCGACCTGGTCTTGCGCGCGCTGGCCGAACCCACGGCCGCCAGCATCAGGTGCGTGATTGCCGGCGAGGGCGCCGAGATCGAGTCGTTGAAGCGACTGCGCAGCCACCTCGACCTCGACGGCCGCGTGACGTTTGCCGGCCGCCTGGACGAGGCCGGCCTGATCGAGCACCTGGCGCGCTGCCGCGCGGTGATCTTCCCCCCGTTCAACGAGGACTACGGCTTCGTCACCGTCGAAGCCTTCATGTGCGGCAAGCCGGTGATTACCTGCACCGACAGCGGCGGGCCGGCCGAGCTCGTGCGGGACAGCGAAAACGGATTCGTCACGGCGCCGACGCCCGAGGCGCTGGCCGTGGCCATGCGCCGCCTGATCGACGATCGCAACCTGGCGATTCGCCTGGGCGAGGCGGGACGGACCCTGGCCACCGGCATGACCTGGTCGGGCGCGATCCAGAGACTGCTGCTTTAGACGAAGAAGGCGTAGGTCATCAGCAGGTCCTGCAGCCAGACCATCCACCGCAAGGACCACTTCCGGGCGGCCGGGCCCGTGGCCGGCTCCAGCAGGCGGCTGTTGTTCGTGTAGTTGGTGTCGAGCAGGAGCACGCGCTCCGGATCCACCGCCACCGAGACGGCCGGCACGGGCCGGTCGAAGTGGAAGGCCTGCCAGCGCGCCAGGCCGTCCCAGGCCTCGCGCACCTGCTCGCCGTTGGCGAAGGTCACCAGGATGTCGACGGGGAACTGACCGGCCTCGAGCCGCCGCGCCACGACCGTCGTGCGGTAGACGCCGGCCTCCGCCTGCTCGCCAAAGGTGAGGCCCCCGGGGCCGTCGACGAGGCCGCGGGAACTGAGAGGTTCACTCTCGAAGCGCTCGATGGCGTAGTCGAAGCGATTGGAGCTGCGATACACCTGGTCGAAGAACCCGGTGAGGTCCTGGCCGGACACCTCGGTGGCCACCGCGATGAAATCCTCGGGCCACGGATGCCGGAACCGCCAGCGATCGAAATAGGTGGCCATCACGCGGCGCATGGTCTCCCAGCCGAGCTTCCGCTCCAGGGTGTGGAGCATGAGGGCGGCCTTGTCGGCGGCCATGGCCTGGTCGGTGCCGGGCCACATGAGGCGGCTCGGCGTGCCCAGGGCATCGCGATCGCCGTCGCGCCGATAGCCCTCCATGCCGTTGAGGTCGGTCGCGCGCCGCAATGGGATGTCAGCGTACCGCCACGGCCACAGGCGGCCGAGGAACCACTGCACCAGGTCGTGGTCGTCGAACGCCACCGATTGCACGCGTGACTGCGCGTACCGGTTCAAACCCGCGACCAACCAGTCATGATCGACGGCATTGGCCGCCACGAGCGACGACCAGAATTGCCGGCCGGCCCCGGCGATGACTCGCGCTTCGAGGCCGCCTCGCGCGGGCTCGAGCCAGTGGCTGCCGGTCGTGAACAGCGTCGGATAGGCTCGCCCCTCCGATGCGCTCTGGAACGGCGGATCGACGATGGTGATGTGACCGTACGGGTAGCGGCCAAACCATTCACCGTAGTAGCGAAGGGCCGCGGCGGTGGCGGCGAAATGACGCTCGGCCTGGCCGGCGTGCTCCGGTTGCAGCAGCAACCGCATCTCCACGCCGGGAATGCCGGGATGCTCGAATCGCTGCCGCCGCTCGACGAAATCCGGACTCGTCGTCCATGCAAAATCGTTCACGTCGTCCTGGACGAAGCGGTGTGTGGTGTTGGTCGCCGCGGACTCGGTGGACTGTTGCGTGCCCGTGGCGCCAACCATCCACCCCGAGGGGACCGTGATGCGGACGTCGTAGCGGCCGAACTCCGCATGGGGGCCGCCGTTGGCAAAGAACTGGTGAGAAGTCCAGCCGCCGGGTTCGAATACGCCCAGCTTCGGAAACCACTGTGCGGCGAGGAAGAAGTTGCCAATGGCGCCGGTGCGATCGAAGTTCTTCGGAAATCTCGCGCGCCAGCGGACCGCCAGGCGCAGTGTCTCACCCGGCTGAATCGCGGTGGTCAGCTGGGCGGCCGCCAGCGAGCGATCGCGGTTGTTCTGATCGCTGGGGGAAATGTAACGGAAGGCCGGCAGCAGGTTCTCGGTGGCCTGGCCGCCCGGCCCCAGGACCTCGAGGCCGGTGATCTCGGTGAAGCCGAAATCCTGCTCGGGGCGCAGGCCGAACGCGCGGTCGCCCGACAGGCGCCGCTGCCGCATCCAGGTCGAGTCGGTGTTGCGGAAGGCGTTCCAGAACAAGTGGAGCCGAATCGAATAAGCAGCGATGGCGCCGGTGTTGCGCCAGGTGATGGTCTCGTGGCCGGTAAGCGAGCGGGATGCCGGGTCGAGCGTCACGTCGATGTCGTAGCTGACGGTCCGCGCCGATTGCACGGCGGTGACGCCGTCGCCCTGGCGGCGGTCGAGCGGCACTTCCGGCTGCGCGTCGGCCGGGCCGCCACCGAGCACGGCCAGGAGGATGGCTCCCGCCACGCACCGCCCGGCCCGCCCAATCTTGTGTGTCACAGGGCTCCATTCTAACCCGCCCTCTGTTACGCTGATGGGGCCATGGGGTACCGTTCGCCGCTCGAGACGCGACTCGCCAAGAAGACCACCAAGGCGATTGCCGACTTCAACCTGATTGAGGACGGCGATCGCGTCATGGTCGGGCTGTCCGGCGGCAAGGACAGTTGGGCGCTGATTCAGATCCTGGACGAGCTGCGACGGCGCGCGCCGATCACGTTCTCCCTCGTGGCCGTCAACGTCGACTCGGGGTACGAGGGCTACCAGCACAAGCAGGTGAGTGAGGCGTGCCGCGAGCGCGGGTGGGAGTTCTACAGCGAACACACCAACATCGGCGCCGTGATCGACGACAAGCTGGATAGCGACGATACGCCGTGCTCCCTGTGCGCGCGGCTGCGGCGCGGCGTGTTGTACCGCATGGCCAGCGAGACCGGCGCGACCAAGATCGCGCTCGGCCACCACCTCGACGACTTCATCGAGACGGCGCTGCTAAACCTGTTCTTCGCCGGCGCCCTGAAGGCCATGCCGGCCCGGCTGACGTCCGACAGCGGCAAGCACGTCGTCATTCGCCCGCTGGTGTATGTGACCGAGGCGGAAGCGAGCGCGTACTGCAAGGAGCGCGAACTGCCGATCATCGGCTGCTGTTGCCCGGCGTGTGGCGATCTCAGCCTGCAGCGCCAGCGCGTGAAGCGGCTGATCATGGAGCTCGAGCGCGAGCATCCCGCCGTGAAGAACTCGATGATCAAGGCGCTGGCGAACGTCATGCCGCGCTGGCTGCTCGACCGCCGCCTCAACCCGCCGGGCGAGGTGCGACAGGCGGTCGCCACCCGGCTCGAAGAGTTCGTGCCCGCCGTGGCCTCGGCGGAGGAGGGCGATGACGTGCCGGCGGATGTGCCGCTGATCCCCTTGATGATGTCCCGGCCCACCTTCGCCAAGGCTCCGGTGGGCAAGCCCACCGCCCCCGTCAAACCGTGAGAGCCGTCGTCCAGCGCGTGACGTCCGCGAAAGTCACCGTTGCCGAGCGGGTTACCGGCGAGATCGGCCAGGGCCTGCTCGTGCTGTTGGGCGTCGAGCAGGGCGACGGTCCCAGCGACCTGCAGTACATCGCCTCAAAGGTACGCGACCTGCGCATCTTCGCGGACGATGCCGGCAAGATGAATCGGTCGGTGCTCGATATCCACGGCGGCGTGCTCGTGGTGTCGCAGTTCACGCTGTCGGGTGATGCCCGCAACGGCCGGCGGCCGTCCTTCGCGTCGGCCGCGCCGCCGGCGATTGCCCGCGCGCTCTACGAAGAGGTCGTGCGAGAATTGACGGCCAGTGGCCTGCACGTCGCGACCGGCGAGTTCCAGGCGATGATGCAGGTGTCGCTGGTCAATGACGGCCCCGTGACCATCCTTCTCGACAGCAGAAAACACTTTTAATCCGATGATGCGCATACTGACGACATTGATTCTTGCGGCCGCCCTGGTGGCCGCCGCCCGCCCGGCCCTGGCGCAGCAGCGGCCGCTGCAAACCGAAGATCCGGAGACGATCGGCTCCGGCCGCGCGCTGGTCGAAGCGGGAATCGATTACCGGCGTGACGTCTTCCTCCCGGTCTCGGGCTTGCGCGGCAACCACGTCACGATGCCCGCGTTTGGCGTCAGCCTTGGGGTGAGTTCGATCGCCGAGATCCAATTCGATTGGGGCATCTATCAGAAGCTCAGTGTCACGAAACGGGTCGCGGGCGCGCCGCTCGCGCCCCTGCTGCAGGTCGACGGCGACAGCACGGATGACTTTGGCGACATCCACATCGGCGCGAAGGTGCGGCTGCTGTCCGAGACCGCGCGCCGGCCCGCCATCGGCAGCTGGTTCTCCACGCGCTTGCCGAACGCGGGCAATGAATCCGGCCTCGGCAAGGACGTCCAGGATTTTTCGTCGGCTCTGACCATTGGCAAGACGGTGCAATCCGTGCGCGTGGTCGCCAACATCGGCGTGTTGATGATCGGCCGGCCGACCGAAGCGGTCGCGCAGGACGACCTGTTGATCTACGGCCTGTCGGTGGCGCGCGCGGTCAGTGCCAGCGCGGAAGTGGTCGGCGAGTTCGTGGGCCGCGCCAACTTCGCGAACCTCGTCACGCCGGGGGCGGAGGATCGCGGCCTGCTGCGGTTTGGCGCTCGCTATACCAAGGGCGGCGTGCGCCTCGACGGCGGCCTCCTGCTCGGGCTGACCTCCTACGATCCGGAAATCGGCCTGACCGGCGGGCTGACCTGGGTGTTCAACGCGTTCAAGGTGCCGTGATGCTGTCAGTCGCGAAGGCGCACGCGTACGGGAACGACTTCTTGTTCGTGCCGGCCGAGCAGGCCGAAGGGCTGCGGCTCGACGAACTGTCGCGGCGGGTGTGCGATCGCCACTCCGGAGTGGGGGGCGACGGCGTCATCTACTACACCGTGGCGCCCGACGGCACGGCGCGCATGAGGCTGATCAACACCGACGGCAGCCCCTCGGAACTGTCGGGCAACGGGCTGCGCTGCCTGGCCGCGCTGGTCCTGCACCAGCGCGAGGGTGCAGGCCTGCCACCGCTGGGCACCGTGCGGGTCGACACCGATGCCGGGTGGAAGACGCTGTCGCTCGTCGGCCGCGCCGGCGGCCGGTACACCTTTCGCGCTGCCCTCGGGCATCCCGAACGCGTGGCCGAAGAGACGCTCGAAGCCGGCGGGGAAACCCTGCGCGTCTCGACCTTGGCCATCGGCAATCCACAGTGCGTTGTGCTGGTGAACGAGCTGCCGGACCTCGCGCGCTTTCATCGCCTGGGCCCCGCGCTGGCCACGCATCCGCGATTTGCTGAAGGGACCAACGTCGAGTTTGCCGTGATCGAGGCGCCCGACCGGGTCCGCATTTTGATCTGGGAGCGGGGCGTGGGACCGACGCATGCCTCGGGCACCGGCGCGTGCGCGTCGGCGATTGCCGCCATCGCCCACGGCGGCGCGAACCGCGACATCCAGGTGATCGCGCCGGGCGGCACGCAGCGCGTCGAGTGGACCGGCGACGGCATCTTCCTGACGGGCTGGGCCGAGGTGGTGGTCGAGGGGCACTGGGTGCCGGCGGTCGCCGACCTGGCCGGGCAGAAATAGCCGCACCCGAGGCCGGCGGGAAGCGCAAAATCTGCGCCGTCTGGCAGGCGCCCTAGCGCTTGCGGCGCGCCGGCGCGGCGGTGTTCGGCGCATCGATCTGCGCCAATGCCGCCTGAAGTGCCGCGGCGATGCCGTCCAGGGCGGGCGCCACCGCCAGGTAGTCTTCCTTCTCCAGTGCTGAGCGCGCCTTTTGCAACGCCCTCTCCGCCGAGTGGATGGTTTGTTGCGGCTCTCGCAGGCTGCGCGCTGGCAGGGGCGAGGCCTTCAATTGGGTCTCTGCCGTGGCGAGCAGCGTGGCGACCTGGGTGACGGTGCGTTCGGCCTCGCCGCGCGCATTCGCGCGGCCTTCCACCGCCAGCTTCGCCGCGTTCTGGGCGCGCTCGAAACTGTCGAGGGCGTGGCTCAAGGCCTGACGATAGTCATCGGCCGCGGCGGCTTCGTTCGATCGCTGGAGCGCGTCCACGGCGGCCTTGAGTTCGCCGGCGGCGAAGCGGTCGGCGCCGGCGGCGCGCGCAGCTTCGATGGCGCCCTGGGCCAGGTTCATTTCCTTGTTGGGGGGCTCGGAGCAGGCGGCGGTGAGGAGGGCGAGGATGACCAACGCCAGGCGGCGAGCAGCACGAACCATGTCTGACGAGTATACGACAGCGTCGCGCCGCCGCCGCCGCGGGTTGGCGGCAGAACGCGTCTCGATCAGCTACCATGATGGGTCGGGCCCGATGGCGATGGTGCCCGTGGACGATCGTCCGCGCGAGAAGCTGGCGCGGACCGGCGCCGATGCGTTGGGCGACAACGAATTGCTGGCGCTGGTGATTGGCGCCGGGACCCGCGCGAGAGGCGCGCTGACGGTGGCGCAGGACGTGATTGCCGCCGCCGAGGGCCTGTCCGGGTTGACCCGGCTGGGGATGGACGAGCTGACGCGGGTGCCGGGCATTGGCGCCTCGCGCGCGGCGCGGGTCCTGGCCGCGATCGAACTGGGGCGGCGCACCCTGACCCGCGAGAGTCCGGACCGCCCGCGGTTCGTGACGCCGGCCGACGTCGCCAATTACCTGATGCCACGGTTTGGGAGCTACGTGGTGGAACGGATGGGCGTGATGTTACTGGACCAGAAGCATCGGTTGATGCGGACCACCATCGTGTCCACCGGCACGGTCGATGCGACGCTGGCGCACCCGCGGGATGTGTTTCGGATCGCGGTGACGGCCTCGGCGGCAACGGTGGTGGTGTTTCACAACCATCCGTCCGGCGACCCCTCGCCGAGCACGCTGGATCGCTTGTTGACTCGGCGACTGTACGAGGCCGGCGAGATGTTGGGAATCGAGTTGGCCGACCACATCATCCTGGGCGACGGCGCGTACTTCAGCTTCAAGGAAGAGTCTAGACGGTGACGATTCTCTACTTCGACTGCTTCGCCGGGGCGGCGGGCGACATGATTCTGGGGGCGCTGGTCGATGCCGGCCTGCCGTTCGACGAGTTGCAGCGCGCACTCGGCAGCCTGGCCGTCGATGGCTGGGACGTGTCGGTCGATCGGGTGATCAAGGCCGGCGTCACGGCCACCAAGTTCCGCGTCAACGAGCAGTCCCGTGTGGCGTCCGGTGATGTGGCGTCCAGCTTCTCGACCACCGAAGCCTCGGCGAAGGTGGTTGGCCGGACCGCGCCCCACAGTCATGGCGGCTCCGGCGCGGCGAGCCACACCCACACCCACTCACCGTCGCACGGCCATCACACCCTGACGGAGATCGAGGCGGCGATCGGCCGGTCCGAGCTGTCGGCGGCGGGCAAGGCCAGGGCCATCACCATGTTCCACCGCCTGGCGGCAGCTGAAGCGGCCATTCACGGCATGCCGGTCGATCAGGTCCACCTGCACGAGGTCGGCGCCATCGACTCGATCATCGACATCGTCGGCGCGGTGTTCGCGCTCGAGTGGTTCAAGGCCGACCGCATCGTCGTGTCGCCGTTGAACGTGGGCGGCGGCATGGTGCGGTCGGCCCACGGCGTGTTCCCCGTGCCGGCGCCCGCCACGGTGGCGCTGCTGAAGGATGCGCCGGTCTACTCGTCGGGTATCCAGGCGGAACTGCTGACGCCCACCGGCGCGCTCATCCTGACCGAGTACGCCTCGGCGTTCGGCCCGATGCCGGCCATGCGGGTGCATCGCGTGGGCTACGGCGCGGGCGACCGTGACCTGGCCGAGACGCCGAATGTGGTGCGCGTCCTGGTGGGCGAGGCCACAGGTGGCGACAAACCTTCAGGTTTGTCGGCGCTCGACACGCCTAAAGGTGTGTCGCCACATGCCATGAGTGTGGTCGTCCTCGAGTGCGAGATCGACGACATGAACCCGCAGATCTTCGGCCACCTGATGGACCGGCTCTACGCGGCCGGCGCACTGGAGGTCTTCTACTCGGCGGTGCAAATGAAGAAGAATCGTCCCGGGACGCTGATGACGATCGTGGCCCGGCCCGGCGATCGCGAGGCGCTGAGCGAGATCGTCTTCCGCGAGTCGACCACGATCGGCGTGCGGTACCAGGAAATGTCGCGTGACTGCCTGGACCGCGAAATGGTGACGGTCGCCACGACGGTCGGCCCGGTGCGGTTCAAGGTCGCGCGCCGTCATGGCCAGATTATGAACGCGCAGCCTGAGTTCGAGGACCTGGCGAAACTGGCGGCCGAGCGGAGCATCCCAATCAAGGAGATCCAGGCGTTGGCGCAAAAGGCATGGTTGGAGCGATGAAGTATTTCCTGACGACCGCAATCGACTTCGTGAACAGCCGGCCCCACCTGGGCACGGCGTACGAGAAGGTCACGGCCGACATCATCGCGCGGTATCGGCGCCTGGCGGGGTTCGATACCCATTTCCTGATGGGCAACGACGAGCACTCGCAGAACGTCTATCGCAAGGCGGTGGAGCAGAGCAAAGACCCGCTCGCCTACTGCGACGAGATGGAAGGCGTGTTCCGCGAGGTGTGGCAGCGGCTCGACGTGTCGTTCGACGACTTCATCCGCACCAGCGACAAGAAGCGCCACTTTCCGGCCGTGCAGAAGATGGCGCAGGCGTGTCTCGACAACGGCGACATCTATGAAGGCGCCTACGAGGGTTTCTATTGCGTCGGCTGCGAGGCCTTCAAGCAGGAGAAGGACCTGGTCGAGGGCAACTGCCCGATCCACAACACCAAGCCGCAGTGGATCAAGGAGAAGAACTGGTTCTTCCGGCTGTCGAAGTACCAGCAGCTGCTGCTGAAGCACTACGACGAGAACCCGAGCTTCATCGAGCCCGATATTCGCCGCAACGAAATCCTGCGGCTGGTGGAGGGCGGGTTGGAAGACATCTCGATGACCCGGGCCGGCCAGTCGTGGGGCATCCCCGTGCCGTTCGATCCCACCAGCGTGGTCTACGTGTGGTTCGACGCCCTGATCAACTACGCGGCCGCCGTCGGCTATGGCTGGGACGAAGAACGGTTCAAGGCATGGTGGCCTGCCAGCCTGCACATTGTCGGCAAGGACATCACGCGCTTCCACTGCGTGATCTGGCCGGCGATGCTGATGAGCGCCGGCGTCGCGCTGCCGAAACAGGTCTTCGGTCACGGCTGGGTGTACTTCAAGGGCGAACGCATGAGCAAGACGATGGGGAACATCGTCGATCCGCTGGATGCGGCATCGCGCTTCGGCCCCGACCCGCTGCGCCTGTATCTCGCCAAGGAGATTCCGTACGGCGGTGACGGCGACTTCACGTGGGAGCGCTTCGAGGAGAAGTACAACGCCGACCTGGCCAATAACCTGGGCAACCTGGTGAACCGCATCGCCTCGATGACCGAGCGCTACCAGCAGGGCGCCATTCGTGCCGCCGGTGGCGGTTCGCTCGCGGCCGTGGCGGCGGAGAACGTTGCCGCGTACAAGGCGGCGATGGACGTGCACGCCCTGCACGACGGCGCCGCGGCGGCCTTCCGCCTGGTGAGCGCCGCCAACAACTACATTGCCGAGACGCAACCGTGGGCGCTGGCCAAGGACCCGGCCAATGCTGATCGCTTGAACGGCGTGCTCGCCGACACCGCCGAAGCGGTGCGCATTGCCGCGGTGTTGTTGTCGCCGGTGATGCCGGCGTCGGCGACCGAGATCCTGCGCCGCGTGGGCGATTCCGCGCCGGCGTCCGAACGCCGGCTGGACAAGGACACGGCCTGGCGCGCGTCGGGCGAGAAGCAGATTCTAAACGCGGGCGCCCTGTGGCCCCGCATCGAAGCCGACAAGGGAGTTGTGACCGTGACTGATGAAAAAGAACCAAGTGCAGCGAGTGCAACAGGTGCGGCCGGTGCGGCGAGTGCGCCAAATGCACC
>CAYGMD010000014.1:0-22592 GCA_964350785.1 uncultured Acidobacterium sp.
TCGGCGCTTCGCGCCTTCGTCGGGCTCGCGCCTCCGGCGCTCGTGGGGGTCGGGGCTTCGCCCCTCCTGGGGCTCACCGACTCGACACACCTTCCACAGGATCGCCACTCCTGTACCGGTCCAACAGGCCGTTGAGCGGCGCGGCGACTTGCCTCACTTGCAGTTCCAACTCGTCATAGCGCTCGGGTGAGATATACCCAAGGCGCTGGGCGGCGTGTAGTCCATACCCGACCTCCGCGAGTGACGCGGACGCGATGCTCAGGAAGTGGAACTTCTCTTTTCGGAACTGCCGCGCATATCCCTCCACAATGTTCGCAGGAACAGAGTACGCCGCTCGGCGGAGCTGCGCAGATAGTTCGTACCTCTCTTCCCGTGGCAGGGATTCCTGCGTGAGCCGGTGAATTTCGATGAAGAGGTCATCCGCGCGTTGCCACGCAATCAGGGTGTGGTGTTTCATCATGGCCCCAGTGAAGCAATCCGCGTTCCCCCACGAGGGCCGAAGGCCCGAGCCCCACGAGGCGCGTGAGCGCCGAGCCCCAGGAGCCGCCGAAGGCGGCGACCCCCACGAGTGGCCGACTTGTCCGCCGTAGCGCTCCGGCGCGGAGGTGGAAGGCCACGAGCCCCAGCGCCGCGGACCTCTCCGCCGTAGCGCCGAGGGCGCGAAGGTGGAAGGCGGCGCCCCTACCCGCCCGTCGTGACGACGAGCGCCTCGCAGGGGCGGGCCCCCAGGCGCGAGTACGAGTGCGGCTGGGCGGAATCGAAGTACATGGAGTCACCCTCGTCCAGCTCGTGTTCGTCATCGCCCAGCCGAAGCCTGAGCGCACCCTTGAGCACGTGAATGAACTCGGCGCCCGGGTGCTCGTGGCTGCGCGGCCGGGCCATCGGCGCGAACTTCACCCAGTAGGCGTTCAGCTTGCGCTCGGTCGCGGTGAAGTCCAGGCACTCGAACTCCCACGCCACGTCGCGGCCGCCGAGCCGCTCGCTGAACCGCGTCCGTTCGGCGCGCCGGACAATGCCGGATGCCTTGCGGGTGGCCGAGGCGGTGAAGAAATGATCGAGGCCGACGCCGAACACCAGCGCAATCCGCAGCAGCGTGGGCAGGGTGGGAAACAGCACCCCGCGCTCGACCTTGGAGATCATCGCCGCCGACAGGCCGGTGTGGCGGCCCAGCTCGACCAGGCCCATCTTCTTCTTCAGCCGCAGCGCGCGCAGCTTGGGGCCGACGCCGTACTCGCGCAGGCCGCGGCTCAAGGTGGCGGACATCATTTGATTGACAGTTAAACACACTGTCGCAACAGGAACAACGGCTCAAACCACCTTGCGCCGCCGCGAACCGCCAGGCGCCGGGCCCCCGTCGTATGGGATGTCACGCGGAGTTCGAGTAGCCGCGGCTGACAATTCGAAACGGAATGTGAAGGAGAGATCGATGAACGCGTTTGCAAAGAAGCTGATGGCGGGCGCCGCCGTGGCGGCCCTGGTCGTATCGATGGGCAGCACCGCCCGCGCGCAGGGCAAGGACATTGTCGACACCGCCGTGGGCGCGGGCCAGTTCAAGACCCTGGCGGCGGCGCTGCAGGCGGCCGGCCTGGTGGAGACGCTCAAGGGCAAGGGCCCGTTCACGGTGTTCGCGCCGACCGACGCGGCGTTTGCGAAGCTCCCGGCCGGCACGGTCGAGATGCTGCTCAAGCCCGAGAACAAGGCCAAGCTCACGGCCATCCTGACCTACCACGTGGTCGCCGGCAAGGTGATGGCGGCCGACGTCGTCAAGGTGACCAGCGCCAAGACTGTCCAGGGCGGTGCCGTGGCGGTGAAGGTGACGGGCGGCAAGGTGACCATCGACAACTCGAACGTGGTGACCACCGACATCGCGGCGTCGAACGGCGTGATCCACGTCATCGACACCGTGCTGATGCCCAAGTAAGACGCCGAGCTGGCGTCGAAATTGCAGAGGAAGGGGCGTCATGTCATGCCGCCTCTTCCCTGTCCTCTTGTTATCCGTCTTCACCTGCGTCGCGTGCGACGACGGCGCCGCCCTGGTGCCGGCAGAACGGGTCCAGCAGGCAACGTCGCCGGGCCAGCAGGCTGCCCGGGGCGATGACGCGCCAGACGCCGAGGTAATCGCGGCCGTTGATCGGGCCCTGGCCGCCGGCCAGCTCGAAGCGGCCAGGTGGAGCCGCCTGGACGACGTGATCGCCGACCTGCGGGCCCTTTATCCCGAACAGGCCGACCGGCTGGTGTGGTTTGACGTGACGACCCCGATGGCCAAATTGGAACCCGCGCTGGCCGCAATTGCCCGCGCCGGGGACTACGGGCTCGACCCGGCCGACTACGACGCGGAGCGGCTCGCGGCTCAATGGCCGGCCGTCAAGTCCGGAACGGCCTCTGCGCCCGACCGCGCCGCGTTCGACCTGACGGTCAGCGTCGCCGCCATGCGGATGGCCAGGGCCGTCCATGCCGGCCGCGTCGATCCGGCGACCATGAACTGGAATTACGCGGCCGCCGCCAAGGCCACCGACCTCGCCGGAGCGCTGCGGCGCGCCAGCATCAGCGACGACCTGGGTGCCGTGCTGGATTCGCTGGAACCGAAGTTCGCCCACTACCAGCGCGCCAAGCAGAAGCTCGCGGTCTACAAGGCGACGGCCCTCAAGGGCGAACCGCCTGCGGTGCCGGCATTGGCCAGGGGCCAAACCAAGATCGTCCCAGGCAAACCCTGGGCGGGCGTGCCCCAGCTCGCGGCGCGATTGACGGCCCTGGGCGACCTGCCAGCCGAGTCGGCGGCGACCCTGACGGCACCTGTCGCACCTGCTGCACCCGCTGCACCCGCTGCACCCGCTGCAACCGCCCCCCTCTACGACGGCGCGGTGGTGGACGGCGTCAAGGGCTTCCAGGCACGTCACGGCCTTGACGCCGATGGCGTGATCGGCGCGGCGACGATCAAGGCGCTGAACGTGCCGCTCGCCAAGCGCGCCCGCCAAATCGAGCTGGCCATGGAACGCGGACGCTGGCTGCCGGACAACAGCGACCGTCCCAACGTGTTCGTCAACGTCGCGCTGTTCCGCATGTGGGCGACGGATCCCAAAAGCGGCGAGGAGCCGCTGCGCATGAACGTGGTCGTCGGCAAGGCGCTCAACACGCAGACGCCGATCTTCGTCGACCAGATGGAATACGTGGTGTTCCGCCCCTACTGGAACCCGCCCCCCAGCATCATCACCGGCGAGATCCTCCCGGCGCTGCGGAAAGACCCGTCGTATCTCGATCGCCAGCACATGGAGATCGTGGCCAGCGGTGCCGTCGACGCCCCGCCGCTGCCGGTGACCGAGGACACCCTCGCCAAGATCGCCGCGGGCCGGCTGTTCGTGCGCCAGCGGCCCGGGCCGTCGAACTCGCTGGGCCTCGCGAAGTTCATCTTTCCGAACTCCGAGAACGTCTACATGCACGGCACGCCGGCGCAGCAGCTGTTCTCGCGCACGCGCCGCGACTTCAGCCACGGCTGCATCCGTGTCGAGGACCCGGCCAAGTTCGCGGAATGGGTGTTGCGTCTGGATCCCTCGTGGACCCGCGAGCGCATCGACGCGGCCATGCAGGGCGACAAGACCATCCAGGTCAACCTGAAGGAAAAACTGGCCGTGGTCGTGTTTTACGACACCGTCCACGTCAACTCCGAACAGGTCGTGTTCTTCGTCGACGACATCTACGGCCACGACAAGGCGCTGGACGCGGCACTGCAGCGCGGCTACCCCTTCCCGGTGAAGAAGGCCGCTGGCATACAATCCTCGGATGGCCGTCCCCGCCGCTGAACTCGACCAGGCTCGCACCACGCTCGACGCGTGGGTCCGCGAGCTGATGCAATGGCACTTCTCCCCCGACACCGGCTGCACCTTCTGGCTCGACTGGGCCAGAAAGGCGGGCTGGGATCCCCGCCAGGAAATCTCGTCGTACCACGATCTCGACAAGTTCGGGGAGTTCCAGGACGAGTGGCTGCGCGGCGGCCCCGTGCGGCGGTGGGTGCCGAAGGCGTATCAGAACAAACCGATCTACACCTTTGAGACCGGCGGCAGCACCGGCGTGCCGAAGTCCCGCATCAACATCGAGGACTTCCGCATCGACTACGAGCAGTTCAGCAAGACCCTGCCCGACGACAAGTTCCCGAAAGGCGCCGACTGGCTGCACATCGGCCCGAGCGGCCCGCGCCGTCTGCGCCTGGCCATTGAACACCTTGCCCAGCATCGCGGCGGCATCTGCTTCATGGTCGACCTCGACCCGCGCTGGGTCATCAAGCTGATCAAGATGGGCGAGATGGAGATGATGGAGCTCTACAAGCGCCACGTCATCGACCAGGCGCTCACGCTGCTCAAGGCTCACGACGGCATCAAGTGCCTGTTCACCACGCCCAAGCTGCTCGAAGCGCTGTGCGAGCGCATCTCGCTCAAGAAGGCCGGCATCACCGGCGTGTTCTGCGGCGGCACCGAGATGACGCCGCAGTTCCATCGCTTCGCGGTCGAGGAGCTGATGGAAGGCGCGCACTTCGCGCCCACCTACGGCAACACGCTGATGGGCCTCGGCCCGCACAAGCCGCCGACCCAGGACGACAACTGGGCGATCATCTACTACCCGCCGGCGCCGCGCGCGATGATCGAGGTGGTCGATCCCGACAATCCGACGCAGCTGGTGGAGTACGGCAAGACCGGCCGGGTCCGGTTGACCACGCTGACCAAGGAGTTCTTCATGCCGCGCTTCCTCGAGCGCGACGAGTGCGAGCGCGAAGCGCCATGCGAACAATATCCCTGGGACGGCGTCAGGAACGTGCGGCCGTTCTCGCGCTTCCAGAAATCAGTCGTGGAGGGTGTCTACTAGGCGCCTCTAAAGAGGCGCCCTTCTGGCACAACCTGATGTTGCATCTACCAATCTTGCGATGGGGCGTGCCCTACCGCAGCGTGAACCAGGTGGTCACGCCGCACTTCTGCACGCGCGAGCCGTTCGTGTCGATGAGCCAGGCCAACGTCGGGTTGATCCGGCGCGACCTGCTGCGGCAGGCCGAAGCGCGGGCGACGCTGCACCACATCCCCTACGCGGAATTGGTGGCCATGGCCGGCCGGGCCGCCGAACACTTCCTGAACGACACGCTGCCCCTCGACCCGGACAGCGGCACCATGCAGACGCCGCAGGACTACGTCGAGCAGGTGTCGGCCACCACCGGCGCGCCCTACAGCAACGTGAAGCGCAACATGCTGAAGGTGCACGGCGTGTTGAGCAAGGTCACCGAGGTCCTTGCCGGCCTCACGCGCGGCCTCGATCTGAGCGTGCTCGACCAGGGCTACGGCGTCGTCAACGGCCAGATGCTCAGCTTCTTCGCGCGGGGCGATGCCATGGGCGTGGTGCTGCCGAGCAATTCGCCCGGCGTACACTCGCTGTGGGCGCCGGCGACCGTGCTGAAGATGCCGCTGGTGCTCAAGCCGGGCAGCGCCGAGCCGTGGACCCCGCTCCGCATGATCTACGCCTGGGTCAAGGCGGGCGTGCCGGCCGGGGTGTTTGGGTACTACCCGACCGATCACGCCGGCGGCAACGAGATCCTGCGCTCGACCGGCCGCGGCATGGTGTTCGGCGACGTCGCGTCCACCAGGCGCTGGAAGGCCGAAGGCCGCGTCGAAGTGCACGGCCCCGGCTACAGCAAGGTGGTGATTGGGCCCGACGTCGCGGACCAGTGGGAGCAATACATCGAGGTGATCGCCGAGTCGATTGCCAATAACGGCGGCCGCTCCTGCGTGAACGCGTCGGGCGTGTGGGTCACCAGGCACGGCGATCGCATCGCCGACGCGCTGGCCAGGCGCCTGGCGCAGGTGATCCCGCGCAAGGCCGACGATCCGGAGGCCGTACTGGCGCCGTTCGCCGACCCAGACACCGCCCGGCGCATCTCGGCGATGATCGATGCCGACATGGCCGGCGAAAGCGGCACGGCCCGCGACGTCTCGGCGACGGTGCGCGATGCGCACCCTGGGCTCCGTAGCCTTGGCGAAGGAGGCCGAGTGGCTTCGGCGCATGGCGGCACCTACCTGCTGCCGACGGTCATCCGCTGCGGCGCGTCCCATCCGTTGGCCAACCGCGAGTTCCTGTTCCCGTTTGCCAGCGTCGTGGAAGTGCCGGCCGCCGACCTGCCCGAGTGCCTGGGACCGTCACTCGTCGTCACCTGCATCTCGAACGACCCGGCCTTCCGGGCGCGCTTCGTCGCCTCGCCGCACGTCGATCGCCTGAACTTCGGGCCGCTGTCGACGACGCAGATCGGGTGGGACCAGCCGCACGAAGGCAACCTGTTCGAACACCTCTACGCGCGCCGCGCGATCCAGCGCCTGGCGTAGGCCGGGCGATGTCAATCCGCCTGAAGGCGGATTCTACCTGGCCAGTGCGTAGAAGCCGGCCAGCTCCAGCGTCACGACGACATCTGTCCCGCTGTCGTTCTTGAGATACCAGCCGTGGATGCCGTCCCACGGGGCGGTGAACACGCCGCTCTCGGGTGAACCGCCGGTCTTCGAATAGAACATCAGGTCGCCAACGCCATTCAGCTGCTCGGTGTGGCCATGGAACTCGGTCAGCATCAGCTTTGGATCGGCCAGTACGCCGTAGCTGATGTTGTAGACGAGGCCCTCGCCCTTCTTCATCGTCAGCTTGTATTCGAGGCCCTTGCCAGCCGGAACCGGCACGGCAATCCTGTCGGTTCGCCACTTCGCCGGCTGGATCGAGATCACGCCGTCGCGCAGCGGATACTCGCGCCAGCCGTTGACGGCCTGGGGGACGGGCTGCGGGACGTTTTGCTCCGCGGACGGAGCGAGGGCGAGAAGTGACGCGGCTGACAGGACGGCAAGCATGAGTGTCATCTGGCCCCCAGTATAGGTCTGGTAAAGTCAGAGGCGACGTGCGCATCCTCTCCCTCACGGCCGGCGCCGCCTCGATGTATTGCGGCAGCTGCCTGCGCGACAACGCGCTGGCGGCCCGGCTGATCAAGCTGGGGCACGACGTCACGCTGCTGCCCTTCTACACGCCGACGCTGACCGACGAAGAGAACGTCAGCCGGCGCCAGCAGGTGTTCTTCGGCGGGATCAGCGTGTATCTCGAGCAGCACTCGGCGCTGTTCCGCAAGGCGCCGCGGTTTGTCGGCCGCCTGCTCGATGCGCCGGGCGTGATCAAGGCCTTCACCAGCGGCTCGATTTCCGTCGATCCCAAGCAGCTGGGCGCGCTCACGGTGTCGACCTTGCGCGGCGAACGCGGGCACCAGAAGCAGGAGATCGACAAGCTGCTGGAGTTCCTGCGCGACGAACCCCGGTTTGGTGTCGCCAACATCCCCTACGCGCTGCTGATCAGCCTGGCGGCGCCGCTCAAGCGCGCGCTGGGCTGTCCGATCGTGGTCACGCTGCAGGGCGAGGACCTGTTCCTGGACGCGTTGCCGGAGCCGTACCGCGCCGAGGCGCTCGCGCTGGTGCGGGCGCAGGTGGCCGACGTGGGCCTGTTCATCGCCGTCAGCGAGTACTACGCGCGCTACATGCAGGACTACCTCGGCATCCCCGCGCACAAGATGACGGTGGCGCCACTGGGCGTGAACACCGACGACCTGACGCCGGCCACGCGCACCCGCACGGATCCGTTCACCATTGGCTACTTCGCGCGCATCGCGCCCGAGAAGGGCCTGCACAACCTCGCCGACGCCTATCGCATCCTGCGGACCGAGCGGGGTCTGCCACCGTCTCGGCTGGTCGCGGCCGGTTACCTGCCGCCCGAACATCGGTCGTACCTGGAAGGCATTGGCGCGCGGCTGGCCGCCGCCGGGCTGGGCGACGAGTTCGTCTATCGCGGCACGGTCGACCGCGCCCACAAGGTGGCGTTTCTCCACGACATCGACGTGCTGTCGGTGCCAAGCGGCTATCACGAGCCGAAAGGCCTCTACCTGCTCGAAGCCATGGCCTGCGGCGTGCCCGTGGTGCAGCCGAACCACGGCGCCTTTCCGGAGATGATCGCCCGCACCGGCGGCGGCGTGCTCGCCGCGTCGGAATCAGGCGCCGACATCGCCAGGGCGCTGTACGATTTGTGGCGCGACCCGGACCGCGCCGCGCAGTTGGGGCGCCACGGCGCGGCCGGCGTGCGCGCGCACTACACCACCGATCACATGGCGCGCGCGGTGCTGGCGGCCTACGAACATGCTCGAAGCCATTAACCTCTCGAAGTCGTATCCCTCGCCTGCCGGCGACCTGGTCGTGCTGCGCGACGTGTCGCTGTCGTTGTCGCCCGGCGATTCGGCGTGCGTGATGGGGCCCTCCGGATCCGGCAAGAGCACGCTGCTCTACATCCTGGGCGGCCTCGAGCCGCCGACCACGGGGACAGTGCGCCTGGATGCCACCAACCCCTACCAGCTCAGGCCCGAGGGGCTCGCCGCGTTCCGCAATCGCGAGATCGGCTTCGTCCTGCAGGATCACTGCCTGTTGCCCCAGTGCACGGTGCTCGAGAACGTGCTCGTGCCGACGCTGGTGGGCAAGGCCGACCAGGACGCGCCCGAACGGGCGCGCACGCTGCTGTCGCAGGTCGGGCTCGCCGACCGGATGGATCACCTTCCCTCGGCGCTGTCGGGCGGCGAGAAACAGCGGGCGGCCATCGCCCGCGCGCTGGTGCGGGAGCCGCGGCTGGTGCTGTGCGACGAACCCACCGGGAACCTCGACGCCGAGACCGCGCAGGTGGTGGCCGACCTGATCCTGCGCCTCCACGCACAGCAACACACCATGCTCCTGGTGGTCACGCACAGCGAACCGCTCGCCGCGCGCTTCGCCCGGCGGTGGTCGATGAACCGCGGCGTCCTGACGGTGTAGCCATGTTGACCCGTGCGAGCCTGCGCTTCTACGCCGCCACGCATGTCATGGTGGTGCTCGGGGTGGCGGTCGCGGTGGCCGTGCTCGCCGGCGCGCTGCTGGTCGGCGCATCCGTCCGCGCAAGCCTCGAGCAGATTGCGCTCGGCCGCCTCGGCGCCACCGACGCCATTGTCACCTCGCCAACGTTCTTCCGCACCGCGCTGGCCGACAGCCTGCTCACCCGTTCGTCGCAGCCGCAGCAAACGCCGCTCGGCACGCGTGTGGATGCCTATCGCGTCCTCCGCGCCACCGCGCCCCTCGTGGTCGTCGGCGGCGCGGTCGTCCACGACGAATCGAAGCGCGCGGCCGGGCAGGTCATGGTCTACGGCATCGACGAGCGGTTCGGCCGCTTCCACGGCGTGGACGGCGTCGCGGTGTCGGGCCGCGACGCGCTCATCAGCGCCGCCCTGGCACAGGAGGTGGGCGCGACGGCCGGCGACACCCTCACGCTGCGGGTCGCGAAGCCGACCGATATTCCGCTCTCCACGCTGCAGGGCCGGCGCGAGACCACCGGCGAGCGCATTCGCCTGACGGTGATGCGCGTGCTGGACGACGCGTCGCTGGGTGAGTTTTCGCTGGCGCCGGCACAAGGGCCGGTGTTGGCGATCTACGTCCCGATGGGCCGCCTGCAGCGTGACCTGGGGCTTGGCGATCGCGCCAACACCATGCTGCTGGCCCTGAACGACGCGGCGGCGATCGATCCCGCCAGGCTGGTGCGCGAGTTGATCACGCCGGTGGCGGCGCTCGACGATCTCGGCCTGCGCGTCAGGGCCACCAGGACCGGGACCACGCTGGTGGAGACGCGGGCGGGGCTGCTCACCGACGACCTCGTCGACACCATCGAGGACCTCGCCGCGCGCGACGGGCGCGCGGTGGTCCCGGCCCTCACGTATGTCGCCAACACCATCCGCGTCGGCGACCGCGAGATTCCGTATTCCACGGTTTCGGCGATCGATCTCGACGCCTACAACCGCCTCGCCGGCGTGGTCGGCCCCGAAAAAGGGGTCGGGGATCTTTATGGGAGAAACCTTGGCGAAAAGCCCGAGCCCGAACCGAGGATCCGGCCTATTTCTGTTGATTTTTCGCAACCTGGGACCGGAAAAGATCCCCGACCCCTTTTTCAGGGCCACGCGCCGATTTGGCTGAATGAGTGGGCCGTCAACGACCTGGGCGCGCGTGTTGGCGAGGAGGTGACGCTCGAGTATTTCCTGTGGTCCGATGCCGACGGGCTCGCGGCGTCGAGCGCGAAATTTACGCTCGTCGGGATTGCCCCGATGACCGGCATCGGCGGCGATCCGACGCTGACGCCCGACTACCCCGGCATCAGCGACGCCGCCGACATGACCTCATGGGATCCCCCCTTCCCCGTGGAGCTCAAGCGCGTCCGCCCGCAGGATGAAGACTACTGGGATCAGTACCGCGCGGCGCCCAAGGCGATCATCCCGCTCGCCGAAGGCCAGCGGCTCTGGGGCTCGCGTTACGGAAAGGTCTCGTCGATTCGCCTGTCCGGCAGGGCCCCGGTCCTGGCGCAGGACATCTCTCCCGCGTCGGCCGGGTTCACGGCCCGTGCGGTGCGCGGCGACGCGCTGACCGCCGCTCAAGGCACCACCGACTTCGGCGAGTACTTCCTCTACTTCAGCTTCTTCCTCGTCGTCTCGGCGCTGCTGCTCGCCTACCTGTTCTTCGCCGTCGGCCTGGAACAACGCACGCGTGAAGTGGGACTGCTGGCGACCGTCGGCTTCGCGCCGTCGGCGATCCGGCGCGTCTTCGTCCGCGAAGGCGCCGTGCTCGCCGGCATCGGCGCGATCATCGGGATCGCCGCCGCCGTCGGCTACGCCGCCCTCATCATGTATGGCCTGCGCACCTGGTGGGTCGGCGCGGTCGGCACTACCCGCCTGGCGCTGCACGTCGCGCCGGCCTGGCTCGCGGCCGGCGCCGTGGGCGCCCTGGCCGCCGGCATACTGGCCATCTGGCTGGGCGTGCGCAAGATGAGCCACCGCTCGGCCCGATCGTTGCTGAAGGGCGATGCTGAGGCCGCCACCACGGGCCCGGCCACGCGCGCCCGCGCGCTCGCAATGGGCGGCGCCCTGCTCGGTCTCGCCCTGATCGCCGCCTCATCATCCGGCGCGATTAACGCGACCGCCGGCTTCTTTGGCGCCGGCGGGGCCTGGCTCGTGGCCGGCCTGAGCGGTGCTTCGGCCTGGCTGCGGCGCCGCCGGACATCGCGCCCGCTGACGCGCGGCTTGACCGGCATGTCGCAACTGGGCTTCCGCCACACCGCGGTGCGGCCCAGCCGATCGGTGCTCAGCCTGGCGTTGATCGCCTTTGCCTGTTTCGTGCTGGTCAGCGTCGGCGCCTTCCGCAAGGAACCCACCAGCGGCGGCGACAAGGCCTCGGGCACCGGCGGGTTCACGTTGATGGCCGAGTCGGTCGCGCCGCTGATGCACGACCCCAACACGCCCGACGGCCGCGACGGCCTGGGCCTGGACCGCCACGACCCGATCCTCGCGGGCGCGAGGGTCACGCGCTTCCGCCTCCGTCCGGGCGACGAAACCAGCTGCCTCACGCTGTATCGGCCGACCAACCCGCGCATCATCGCCCCCGGCCCCGGTTTCTCCGGCGACGCGCGCTTCACGTTCGCCGCGTCGATGGCCGCCACGCCCGGGGAAACCGCCAACCCGTGGACGCTGCTGGACCGCACCTTCGATGACGGCGCGGTTGCGGCCGTGGCCGATCAAACCACGTTGATGTACGTGCTGCACCTCGGCATCGGCGACGACTTCGAGTTCACGCCCGAAGGCCAGCCGCCGGTGCGCCTGCGCATTGTCGGCGTGCTCGCCGACAGCGTGCTGCAATCGGAACTGATCATCGGCGAGGCCGCCTTCGTGCGCCTGTTCCCGCGCCACGAGGGCTACCGCGTGTGGATGATCGACACCGCCCCGGCCAACGCGGCGGCGGTCACGTCTCATCTCGAGGACCGGCTGTCGGACTACGGGTTGGACACCACCAGCACCGTGACGCGCTGGGCGTCGTACCACCAGGTGGAAAACACCTACCTGGCCACGTTCCAGGCCCTGGGATCGCTCGGCCTGCTGCTGGGCACCGTCGGCCTCGGCGCGGTGCTCGCGCGCAACGTGCTCGAGCGGCGGCGAGACCTCGGACTGTTGAGCGCCATCGGCTTCACGCCGGCCAACATTCGCGGCATGGTGCTGTCGGAAGGACTGGCACTGGTCGTCGGGGGCACGCTGCTCGGCGCATTTTGCGCGCTGGTGGCGGTGTGGCCGGCCATGCAGGAACGGGCCCAGGCCGTGCCGCTGGGCGGCCTGTTCGCACTGCTGGCGGCAGTCGTGGCGACCGGCGTGGCTTCTTCCCTGTTCGCCGTGCGGTTGGCGTCGGCCACGCCGGTGGTCCAGGCGATCAAGTCGGAGTAGGCGACGCCAGAAGGGCGGCACTTTAGTGCCGCCGGAGATGCGGTAGAACGTAAACATGACGCGAATGATGGTTTGCTTGCTCCTGGCCGCGATGTCCGTGAAGGCATTCGCGCAAGCGCCGGCGCCCTCATGGCCACAGTGGCGCGGCCCCGCGCGCGACGGGGTTGCGTCCACGTTCACCGTGCCCGCCGCCTGGCCGGCCCAACTGACCAGGCGCTGGCAGGCCACCGTCGGTCTCGGACACGCCTCACCGGTCGTCGCGGGCAACCGCGTCGTGCTCCACTCGCGCGTGGCCAACCGCGAGGTGATTGCGGCCTATGATCTGCAATCGGGCAAGCAGCTTTGGCAGGACGGCGTGGATGCGCCGTACACCATGAACTCCGCGGCCACGGGGCACGGGCCCGGCCCCAAGTCAACGCCCACGATTGCCGATGGCCGCGTCTTCACGCTGGGCATCAGCGGCATCTTCTCGGCGCACGACCTCGCCACCGGCAAGCTGCTGTGGCGCAAGAACGCACCGCCCGCACCGCCTGAATTCGGTACGGCGACCTCGCCGGTCGTGGACGGCAACACGGTGATCGTGTTCCTCGGAGGTCCCGCGGCGGCGCGCTCACGGCGATGGACGCCGCGACCGGCGCCGAGAAGTGGCGATGGACCGGCGATGGCCCAGGGTATGCCTCCCCCATTCTCACGACCATTGCCGATACGCGCCAGGTGATCACGCAATCGCAAAACAAGCTCGTGGGCGTCGCCGCCACCGGCGGCCAACTGCTGTGGGAAGTCGCGCTCAAGACGCCGTACGAACAGAACTCGGTCACGCCGATGGTGCTCGGCGGCCTGGTGCTCTACGCGGGACTCGAGAACCCCACTGTCGCGTTGCGCGTCACCAAGACCGGCACCCGGTGGACGACGGCGCCCGCGTGGCGGAACGAGGATGTGGCGATGTACATGAGCTCGCCCGCCGTGTCGGGCACGGCCATCTACGGCCTCTCCACGAAGAACCGCGGCCAGTTCTTCGCCATCGACGCCGCGTCGGGCAAGACGCTGTGGCTGACCCGCGGCCGCGAGGCCGAGAACGCCTCGATGGTCCGGGCCGGCGAGTACCTGTTGATCGGCACCACCAACAGCGAGCTGATCGTGGCCCGGGCCAACCCGGCGCGGTTCGAGGAAGTGAAGCGCTACACGGTCGCCGACTCGGCGATGTGGGCCCATCCCGCCTTCGTGGGCCGGACCATCATCGTCAAGGACGTCGACAAGCTAATCGCCTGGAGCTTCTAACGCGCGGCCTGCCGTGAGCGAGCCGACGGCCTACGGCCGTTGGCGAGTCGAACGGTCACCGATCGCCCACAGGTAGGACGAGGTGCGCATGAACAACTGCCCGTCCGACACCGCGACGGTGCTAAGGCAGTACGGCGCACAGTCGTTCAGCAGGCGGTTCGACGACAGGATCTCGAACTTCGGACCGGCCCGATAGACCGTCGTCAGCCCCTCCTCTTCGGTGGTCACGTAGATCTTGCCGTCGGCGAGAATCGGCGACGCGCTGTACGTGCCTGACGGCAACCGTACCGGGCCGTAAACGGTGGCGCCGGTCTTCACATCCAACGCGAACGCCACGCCGGTGTCGCGCACCACGTACAGCAACTTGCCGTCGCTGACGGGCGTCGGCACGTCGGGGCCCTGCATGAACGTCCACGCCACGTGGGTCTTCGCCACATCGCCGGTGCCGCCGGGCCGGATGGCCACCAGCGGGCTGACGCGGCTGGGCGCGATGATCAGGTCGTTGACGATGGTCGGCGACGCGACGATGCGGTAGGCGCCGTTGCGATCGGGATTGAGCACGTCGGCGCGCCAATATTCCCTGCCGGTGGCCGGGTCGTGGCCCGACACCACGTCACCGCCGGTGATGATCAACTCGGCGCGGCCATTGGCCTCGATCCACGCCGGCGTGATGTAGGCGTCGGGCGATTCGCGCACGGCCGGGTTCGGCCGCTCGACCCGCCACACGGTCTTGCCGGTCAGCTTGTCGATCTTGAGGAGGTAGGACGGATCGTCCGTCTTCATGCCGTGCAGGACGGGAACGTAGAGCGCATCCCCCTTCAGCAGCGGCGACGAGGCATAGCCCCAGTTGAGCCCGAACTTGCCGTAGTCGGCCTGGATGTTGCGCGCCCAGATTTCCTTGCCGCCGAAGTCGAAAGCCTTGAGCACGCCGAGGCCCGTCATCACCCACACGAACTTGCCGTCGGTCACCGGCGAGGGCGACGACATGTTCTGCTTGCGCTCCATGTGATTGGAGTCGGTGATCAGGCGCTTCCAGTTGACGGTCTGCTTCTTGCGATCGACCGACCACAGCTCGAGCACGCCGGTGTTGGTGGCGGTGGCGACGTTCAGGAAGATGGTGTCGCCCCAGATGATGGGGGTCGAGCCGCTGTAGGCCGGCAGCGGCAGCTTCCACGCCACGTTCCTGGTTTCGATGTTGGCGCAGACGGTGGGGACGATGGGCCGGCCTTCGAAATTGCCGCCGCCGAAACGCTGGCCGCCGCGCTGGCCTTCAGGCTCGTCGGCGGCCGAGGGACCGCCAGGCCCGCCGTCGCCGCTGGTGCGCACGTGGGCGCAGGTCGCGCTCCACGTCGTGGGCAGGCCGGTCTCGGTGCTGACGCCGTCGAACGACGGGCCGCGCCAGTGCGGCCAGTGCTGCGCCAGGCCAGCCGTGCTGCCGCCGACCACCAGGGCCGCCACCAAGCCCAAGCCGAACACGTTTCTCATAAGACCTCGGCCATGGATTTCTCGGAGAAAACAGCCACAGATGAAACACCGATTAGACACAGAAGACGGCTTGGCCGAACCATAGAAAAATCAGTGCTTAATCTGTGTTTAATCTGTGGCGTCATTGTCATCCGTGGCCTATGGCGCTGGCCGGTAGTACAGCACCATGCCGGCGCCGGCGGCGGCCATCAGCACGCCGACATAGAACATCGGGCTGGGCGCGGTCCTGGGCGGATGCATGATCATGGTCGAGATCACGTTGATCAGGGGCGCGCCGCCGAACACCAGCGGCATGACGATGGTGGGCGAGCCGCCGTTGCGGAAGGCGTAGGTGATGCACACGGCGCCGAGCGCGCCGAGCGCGCCGGCGATGGTGGCGGTGGCGGTCCCGGACACCGTGAAATTGCGCCACTCGCCCTGCTGCGTCAGGGCCGCCGCGGGCACGAGCACGGCAATCAGAAAGTAGGCCACGCCGACGCACAGCATCGCGCGCATCGGATTACCCAGCTCGGTCTGTCCCCGGTGGAGCGACGCTCCATACAATCCCCACGACATGGCCGCGCTCAGGGCCAGAGTGATCCACGACATGCTGCTCTCCTTGTTAAAGCCGCGCCGATTCTGCCACGTCAACAAGAGACCAGGAGAATAAGAGTCACTCCTGATCTCATGAACTCCTGTTTCTTTGCGGCGGCGGTTAGAACCGCAGCCGCACGCCGAGTTGCATCTGGCGGGCGGAAGTCACGGTGTTGCGAATGCGCCCGAAGCTGCCAAGCGGCGCCTCGCCGTCGGCCGCGCCCGCGAACACCGTCAGGTTGGGCACCCCGAAATTGGCGCGGTTGAAAACGTTGAACACCTCCAGCCGCAGCTCGAGCCGGCGCGACCCGCCGAGCGATGTGTCCTTGGTCAGCGCCAGGTCCACGACGCGCAGGTCGGGGCCGCGGAAGTCGCCGCGGCCGGTGTTGCCGAATGTGCCGGCCGGCTGCAACGCAAACGCGAGCGGGTTGAACCACTGGGCGGGGTTGCCGGTCACGGCGTTCTCGGCACTGAAGCCCGGGGCGTAGCTGGGGCGGTCGCGGCCGATGCCCGGTCCGAGCGACGGCTGCCACTGCGAACGCGAGCGGTTGTTCTGCACGAACACCGTCAGCGGATAGCCGCTGCGATAGCTGCCAATCGCCGACAGGCGCCACCCGCCCAACACGGCGCCACTGCCCCACGGGATGTCCCACGTCGCGTTCGCGACCAGGTTGTGCCTGACGTCGAAGTCGGAGGGGCCACGGTTGTAGCCGGCGATGTACTCCGGGAACGCCGACGTCGTGCCGTTGGTCGCATCCGAGAAGAAGGTGGACGCCTGCGTGGTGTCTTGCGAATCCGACCACGTGTACGACGCCTGGACCGACCAGCCGTCGGCATACCGGCGCCGGACGTCGACGATGACGGCCTTGTACCAGGAGTCGCCGTCGGCGGTCTTGGCTTCGATCGTCGTCCACGCCGTGTTCTGTCGCAGGCCGCCAACCGGGAAGAACGGGCGGCCGTCGGCGCCGGTGGTGGGGACCGCCGTGTTCAAGTCGTTGCTGCGCAGCAGGTCGTGGCCGCGCGAACCCGCGTAGCCGAGCGTGACCGCCATCTGCCCCGGCAACTCGCGCTGCACGTTGGCATTCCAGACGTGGATCGACGGCGTGACGGCATCCCACTGTACCGGGCGGATCGACAGGCCCGATGCGCGCTCGAACGGCGGATTGGGGAACGTCGGCGCCTGGTAGACCACGCGCGGCGTGTCGGGCGGGTTGGTGACCGTGACGATCAGGTTCTGCGAGCTGTTGGTCGAGTAGTACAGGCCGTAGCCCGCCCGCACGGCGGTGCGGCCGTCGCCGGTGACGTCCCACGCCAGGCCCAGCCGCGGCGAGAAGTTGTCGTAGTCGGCGCCCTCGTAGAGCTGCCCAACCGTGGCCGTGCGATCGGTGAAGTTCACCAGCGCCGAGTCGTGCCCGCCGGCGTCGATCGGCATGGTCATGAACTCGTAGCGCAGGCCCGCCGTCACCGTGAGGCGCTCGTGCGCGCGGAACTCGTCCTGCACGTAGCCACCGGCCAGCCAGAACGGCCACTCGCGCTCGAAGTTTGCCGAGGGGGTGAGGCCGATAAAGCTGGTGGCGCGATTCTCCATCAGCGCCCGCAGGTTGGCGAACGAATAGGTGCCGAGACTGAAGGTCGGGTTCACCATGTCCTGCTGGTAGTGCTCGGCGAGCGCGCCCGAGCGGATCAAGTGACGGCCTCGGGTCCACACCAGGTCGGCCGACAGGCTGGTGACCTGCTGCAGGAACCGGACATCGACCGAACTCTGCGTGCCGAAGCGCTGCAGGCCGCCGACGTCGATGTTGCCGATGAACTCGCGGCCCGGCACGAACGGCGGCAGCGTGGTGTTGGCCTCGACGTCCTGCCCGACGCGCGTGCGGCTGTAGCCGCCGCGATAGGTGGCGAGCAGGTTTGACGAATAGGCCTGCTTTAGTTCGGCGGTGAAGAACTGGTTGCGCGACAGGAACGCGCGCGGGAACTGCGGATAATCGAGCGGCAGCCGTTGATCCGCATCATCCAGCGTGTACCGGGCAAAGAACTGGCTGCCCGGCGACAGGTTGTAGTCGACGCGGCCCTGCACGAAGTTCTGGTCGATGCGCTGATCGAACTGGAAGCTGTAGAGCGCGGTGCCATCGCCCAAGCTCGCGCCGGTCGGCGCGGGATAGGCGTTGAGGTACGGCGCGACCGCGGGGTTGACACCGACGTTCAGGAACTGGCCCGGGTTGGCCGGATCCGGCAGCCGGCCCAGGCGCGCGTTGGCGTCGGGCACGCTGGAGGTGATGGTGCGGCCGAGATTCTCGCGCAGGCCCTCGTAGCCGACGAAGTAGAACAGCTTGTCCTGCCGCACGGGACCGCCGGCGGTGACGCCAAACTGGTTGCGGGTAAACGCCGGCTTGCCGGCGACGTCGAAGTAGTTCTTCGCGTCGAGCGCGTCGTTGCGGTGGAACTCGTAGGCCGTGCCGCTCAGCCGGTTGCTGCCGGCCTTGGTGATGACGTTGACCTGGCCGCCGCTCATGCGGCCAAACTCGGCGCCGTAGGCGTTGGTTTCGACGCGGAACTCCTGCACCGTTTCCGTCCCAAGCGCCGTCCCAGCGGCGCTGCCGGCCGGGCCGTTGGTCATATCGTTCAGCAGCGTGCCGTCGAGCAGGTACACGTTGGCGCGCGGGTCCTGGCCGTTCACCGCCATGCCCAGGCCGTGGGCGACGACCGAGCCGCCATCCCGATGCGGGTACGGCGTGACGCCCGGCTGCAGGAACGCCAGGTCGGTGTAGTTGCGGCCGTTCAGCGGCAACTGCTCGATGGCGCGCTCGCTGACCAGGTAACTGAGTTCGCCGGTCCGCGTGTTCACGGCCGGCGCGGCTTCGACCACGCTGACCGATTCGGCCAGCGCGCCCACCTCGAGGGCGAAGTCGATGACGACGGCTTCGCCGACCGTCAGCGGCACGCCGGAGCGGACCACCGACTTGAAGCCGGCCAGTTCGGCCCGCACGTCGTAGGCGCCGACCGGCAAGCCCGCCAGCACGAAGCGGCCGTCGGGGCCGGTCACGGCCACGCGTTCCACGCCCCGTTCGAGGTGCCGGGCCGCAATTGTCACGCCTGGCACCATGGCCCCGCTGGCGTCGGCGACCCGGCCGGAAAGCGTGCCGGAGGTCTGCGCCGAGGCGGTCAACACCGACGCCATGAGCGCCGTAAGGAAGAGACTCGCGAATCGCACGATAAACAGCTCCCGTCTCGTATACTACGCGGACTTCAGACCCTTAGACGCATGTCCACACCGAACCGACTCGCGCTAACACCGCTGCAGTGGCTGATCTGCGGCATCGCCGCCCTTGGCTTTGCCTTCGACATCTACGAGATCCTGATGGCGCCCCTGGTGGTCGGGCCGGCCATCGGCGAGCTGACCGGCTTCAAGCCCGGGACGCCCGACTTCAACTTCTGGGTCGGCATGTTCTTCTGGGTGCCGGCGCTGGTCGGCGGGGCCTTCGGGTTGATCGGCGGCTACCTGACCGACCGCTTCGGCCGGCGGCGCGTGCTGGTGTGGAGCATCCTGATCTACGCCTTCTCGGCGATGGCGGCCGGCATGTCGACCAGCATCTGGATGCTGCTGTTCTTCCGCTCGACCACCTACATCGGGGTGTTTGTCGAATTCGTCGCGGCGGTGGCGTGGATTGCGGAGATCTTCCCCGACGCCAAACAGCGCGAAGCCGCGCTCGGCTACACGCAGGCGTTCTCGTCGATCGGCGGCATCATGGTGACCGGCGCCTACGCCATTGCCGTCACGTACTCGCAGTCGTTCCCCGAGATTCACGGCAGCCACGCGCCCTGGCGCTACACGTTAATCTCGGGCGTCCTCCCGGCGCTGCCGTTAATCCTGATCCGGCCGTTCCTGCCCGAATCGCCCGCCTGGGAAGAAAAGCGCAAGGCGGGAACCCTGCGGCGGCCGTCGATTGCGCAGCTGTTCACGCCTGAACTGCGTCGCACGACCATTGTCACCACGTTGATGTTTGCCTTTGCCTACGGCGCCGCCTTTGGCGCCATCCAGCAAATGCCGCGCATCGTCCCCGGCCTCGACGAAGTGCGCGTGCTCGCGGTGCCGCAGCAGCAACAGACCGCCAGCCTGGTGCAGGCGTATCAGGAGTTCGGCGGGCTGGCGGGACGCTTCCTGCTCGCGTTCCTGGCGCTCAGGATCCTGTCGCGCCGAACGCTCATTCGCACGTTCCAGATCCCGGGCCTGATCGTCATCCCGTTCGTGTTCTACTATGCCGCGACCAACAGCCTGGAGCTCACCAAGTGGGGCATGTTCGCCGCCGGTGTGTTCACGGTGGGCCAGTTGAGTTTCTGGGGCAACTACCTGCCGCGCGTGTATCCCACCCACTTGCGAGGCACGGGTGAGGGCTTTGCCGCCAACATCGGCGGCCGCATGATCGGCACCAGCTTTGCTCTGGTGACGACCACCACGGCGAACTACATGCCGGGGGGCGCGGCCTCCACGCGGCTCGCCTATGCCGCCGCGATCACCGTGGCGTTCGTCTACGCGGCGGGACTCGTTACGAGCTTCTTCCTGCCTGAGCCCAAAGGCGAGGATCTGCCGGAGTAACGCCAGGTGCCAAGGGTGCCAAGGTGCCAAGGGTGCCAAGGGTGCCAGAGTGCCAAGGGGTGCAAACGTGCCGAAGCTGATCGCCCTCTTACTGCTGTCGCTTGGGGCCGTCGTAAGCGCCGAGCAGTGGCCGCAGTTCCGCGGACCGGGCGGCATGGGTGTGGCCGAATCATCGAGTCTTCCCGACACCTGGAGCACAACGACCAACGTCCGCTGGAAGACCGGCGACGTCGCTCTATCGCCTCGCCACCCCGTAGGAACAGCCGGCCGGTCTAGAGCATCCGCCAGTAGGACTCGGCGGCTTTTGTTTGCTTGAGATCCCGGTAGCGGCGGGTCACCAAGTACAACGGCCACAGACTGGCGGCCCAGACCATGTAGACGGTCGCATAACCGGTGCCGTCGCGAAACGCCGCGGCGCCAATCAGCGCATAGAGCCACAGGTGCGCCAGGTAGAACGCGAGCGGCGCCTGGCCGAACACCTGCAGCCACTGTCCGATGCGACCCACCCGTTCCTGCATCCGATCCATCCACGCCAGGACCAGGACGTTCACGCCCAGCGTGAACAACGTGAAGACCAGCGCGGGCGGGTACTTGATGAAGTTCAGGAACTCAATCCACGAGGTGTCGCGCGGGGGGCGGATGTTGCCGGCACCACCGAGCGCGCGCAGGGCGATGGCGGCGGCCAGCGCCGCCAGGCCGAGCCACGGCAGCGCGGCAAAGGCCTTGGCGCGGTCGTGCACAATCCAGCGGCCGAACAGCACGCCGAGCGCGGTGATGCCGAACCAGGGAACCACCGGATACTGCACCCAGATGTGATGCGTCAGCCCGGGAATCAGCAGCAACCGGGTGAGGAAGCCATGCGGGATGAGAAGCGCTTCGGGGCCCGGCGTCAGCACCACGCTGGCGGTCAGAGCGGTCACGGCCAGCCCCGCCCACACGATGGTGCGTGCGCGGACGAACAGCGACGACAGCACCATCGACAGACCGAGGCCGACCAGCACCGTGAAGACAAAGCGCGGCGGGCCGTCACCGGGGATGACGGCGTCAGGTCCCATCGGCGAGGCGACCCGTGACGAGAGCAGGGCGATGATCCACGCCGGCAGCTCCAGGAAGAAGCTGACCAGCACGAGCAACAGGCCCCGGGTGCCGATGAAGCGCGACACGCGTCCCGCGGTCCAGCCCTGGCGAGCCCGGTCAGACGCAAACAGGCTGAGGCCGACCCCCATGAGGAAGAAGAAGCCGGGCGCGCAGAAGTGCGTCACAAAGCGCGTCAGGAACGCGACCGGGCTGGCATAGCGCGTCCACATCCCGGCCCACATCTCGCCCGAATGGAAGCGGCCGACCATGAAGCTGGCATGGTCGATGGCCATCACCACCATGATCAGGCCGCGCAGCCGGTCGAGCGATGCCAGTCGTCGCATGCGGGTCAGGGGATGCTAGCAGATACACATGGCCCCGGCGGCACCTGGCGGTCCCGTCTATAATCCCCCGCACGTGTCCCTCACCCCCGGCTCCCGCCTCGGCGTCTACGAAGTCACCATCCAGATTGGCGAAGGCGGCATGGGCCAGGTCTATCGCGCGCGCGACACCAAGCTCAATCGCGATGTCGCCATCAAGGTGCTGCCCGCCTCCTTTGCCGGCGATCCCGACCGCCTCGCCCGCTTCGAGCGGGAGGCGCAGGTGCTGGCGGCGCTCAACCATCCGAACATCGCACACATCTACGGCGTGGAGGGCGGCCCCGCCTCCGACAGCGCCTTGGTCATGGAGATGGTCGACGGCGACGACCTCTCGGCACTGATCGCGCGCGGACCGTTGCCGCTCGCCGACGCCCTGCCGATCGCGAAGCAGATCGCCGACGCGCTGGAGGCGGCGCACGAGCAGGGGATCATTCATCGCGATCTGAAGCCCGCCAATGTGAAGGTGCGGCCAGACGGCATGGTGAAAGTGCTCGACTTCGGCCTCGCCAAGGCGTTCGACCCGGCCGCCTCATCAAGCGCCGACGCGATGAACTCGCCCACGCTCTCAGTGCGAGCCACGCAGATGGGCGTGATTATCGGCACCGCCGCCTACATGGCACCGGAGCAGGCGCGCGGCAAAGCGGTTGATCGCCGCGCCGACATCTGGGCCTTCGGCGTCGTGCTCTACGAGATGCTGACGGGTCAGCGCGCATTCAAGGGCGAAGACATCTCGGTGACGCTCGCCAGCGTGATCAAGGACGAAGTGAACTGGCAGGCGTTGCCCGCGGAGTTGCCGGACCCGATTCGCCGGCTGCTGCGCCGGTGCCTGGAGAAAGATCCGAAGCGGCGGTTGCGCGACATTGGCGAAGCGCGACTCGCGCTCGAGGAT
>CAYGMD010000014.1:22602-49292 GCA_964350785.1 uncultured Acidobacterium sp.
TGCCGGTGGCCGAGGCTGAAGCCTCCGGGCTCCGGGCGGCCGCGGCTAAGGCCCCGGCCCTCCAACCGCTCTGGCGGCGCGCGCTGCCGGTGGTCGCCACCGCCGTCATCGTCGGCGCGGTGACCGGCATCCTGATGTGGCGTCTCACGCCGCCGCCGGGGGCCGCGCCCGTCGTCACGCGTTTTCCAATCGTGCTGCCGCAAGACCAAGCAATCTCAACGAACAACAACGGCGCGCTCGCCGTGTCCCCTGACGGTACGCGAATCGTGTATGTCGCGAACCGCCAGCTGTACCTCCGGTCGATGGGAGAAGTGGAGGCGAGGCCAATGCCCGGCTCCAACCTCGACCCCACTTTTCCGGTCTTCTCGCCGGACGGACAGTGGGTGGCATTCGAGTCCCGGGATAGCCTGCTGAAGATCGCGGTCAGCGGTGGGGCACCGCTGGCGCTGTGCCAGGCCGGCGCGGTCTGGGGCGTGAGCTGGGACGGCGACACCATCGTCTTTACCGACCGGGACACGGGCATCCTGCGCGTGTCCGCCAACGGCGGCGAACCGGAAATGATTGTGAAGACGAGCGGAAACGAGTCGGCCTATGGTCCGCAATTGCTGGACGGGGGGCGGTTGCTGCTCTTCACGCTGTCAGCGGAGCCGGGGGCCGATCGTTGGGACAAGGCGCAGATCATCGTCCAGTCGATGGCTTCCGGCGAACGCCAGGTAGTGGTGCGGGGCGGCAGCGCCGCGCGCTATCTGCCCACCGGGCCGGGCTCGCCGGCACGGACGGGCGGCCACCTGGTGTATGCCGTGGGCAGTTCGCTACTGGCCATGCCGTTCGACCTCACGCGTCTCGAAGCCCTCGGTTCACCCGTGCCGGTCGTGGAAGGGGTCGCTCGTGCCCGGAGTTCACTGGGCAGCGGTGTCGCTCAGTACGATGTCTCCGCGACCGGCACCATCGCCTACCTGCCGGGCACATCGAGAGGCGGGAACGAACCCAGGTCCCTCGCCTTGGCGGGACGCGACGGCAAGATTCAGCCGCTCGCCGTGCCCGCGCGGCCTTTCGTCCACCCGCGCGTGTCTCCCGACGGCCGGCAGCTGGTCGTCGGCACCGACGATGGGACGGAGGCCGTGGTGTGGGTGTACGACCTCAAGTCGGGCGGAGCGCTGCGCCGGCTCACGTTCGGCGGGCGCAACCTGTTCCCGATCTGGACGCGTGACGGCCGCTTCATCACCTTTCAATCGGATCGGGACGGCGACCTGGCCGTGTTCAAACAGCTCGCCGATGGCAGCGGTCCCGCCGAACGCCTCACGAAACCGGCCTCGAAGGTCTCACACGAGCCCGAGTCGTGGAGCGCCGACGGCAAGGTCTTGTCGATGGACATCGGGACCGCCGGCAACCAGGGCGTGTGGACGATCGGCATGGACGCTGGCGCCACACCAAAGGCCTTCGTGGATACCGCGGCCGTCGAGAAGCACTCATCGTTCTCGCCCGATGGCCGTTGGCTCGCCTATATGGCCACTTCCAGTCAGGGGGCTAGTGACGTCTTCATTCAACCGTTCCCACCGACCGGCGCCAAGTACCAGGTGTCGAGCGGCGGCGGGCGCGCGCCCGTGTGGTCGCCGGATGGCAAACAGCTCTTCTTCCACCACTCCTTCACTAACCAGTTGTTGGTCGTTGACGTCTCCGCGGCGCAGGGGTTGACGTTCGGCTCGCCGGTGACGCTGCCGATCGACGGCACGATTCATCCTCAATCGCAGCGTAACTACGACGTGACGCCCGACGGCAAGCAGTTGGTCGTGGTGCTGCCGGAGCAAGCGACGAGGGGCGGCGCGGCAGGTTCGGCGCCCGTGCAAATCAATGTGGTGATGAACTGGTTCGAGGAGCTCAAGGCACGAGCGCCGCGGAAATAGAACATAGGGTGCCAGGGTGCCTACGGTGCCTGGGGTGCCTACGGGTTGGTGCCGGTGCCGGGTGCCGGTGCCGGGTGCTTGCAGAAAGTGCCATGTTCCCATCGACGCAGTGTCGAAAACACTGCGCCCCGGATCGGTCTCAGTCCGACGAGGAGTTCCTGCACGCAGAACACACGGCGAAGCGGGCCCTGAAGGCGGCGAACGGTTTGATTCGCTTCCTCGAATCCACGCCCGATCCGCAGCCACCGGCCTACAAACCCAAACCGGCCAAAACCTCATAAGGGTCGGCACCCGGCACCCGGCACCAACCCCGGCACCCCAGGCACCGTACGCACCCTTAGGCACCTCTGCGTTCGCGTTAGAATCTGCCCCATGCTCGACCGCCGCGCCCTCCTCGCCTTCTTCGCCACCACGGGGCTCGGCCACACCCTGCTCCCGGGCGTGCTGTGGGCGCAGATGCAGCCGGGGACCAAGACGGTCACCCTCGAGATGGTGCGCGAGTCAGCGCGGCTGGCCGGGCTCGACTGGACCGACGAGGAGTGCCAGGACCTGGTGGACTCGTTGTCGAGTCTCGCGCGCGGCGCTGAAGGTATCGACAAGCCGAGCCTGACCAACGCGTCGCCGCTGCCGATTCACTTCGATCCCACCCCGCCAGGTGTCGCGCCACGGCCGGTGCCGCCGGCCGCGTTTCGCCTCGCCCCCGTGCCGCGTGTGCGCCGGCCGCAGAATCTCGAGGCCGCAGCCTTCTGGCCGGTGACGCACCTGGCCCACCTGCTGCAGTCGCGACAAGTGACGTCGGTCGAGTTGACGACGGTGTACCTGGCGCGCTTGAAGCGCTACAACGGCCAGTTGAACTGCGTCGCGCAGCTAACCGAAGAGCGCGCGCTGGCAGAGGCCGCGGCCGCCGACAAGGAGATCGCGTCCGGCAAATATCGCGGCGTGCTGCACGGCGTGCCGTACGGCGTCAAAGACATCGTTGCCGCCAAGGGCTACCCCACCCGCTGGGGCGCGCCGCCGCTCGAACGGCAGACGTTCGACGACGATGCGGCCGTGGTCGAGCGGTTGCGCGAGGCCGGCGCGGTACTGGTGGCCAAGCTGACAACCGGCGAGATGGCGTTTGGCGATCAGTGGGCGGGCGGCCGCACCAACAACCCCTGGAACCTGGCGGAGGGATCGAGCGGATCGTCGGCGGGACCGGGCGCGGCGACAGCGGCTGGGCTCGTCGGGTTTTCGATTGGCACCGACACGGGCGGCTCGATCCTCTCCCCGGCCGTCCGGTGCGGCATTGTCGGCCTGCGGCCCACGTTCGGCCGCGTCAGCCGCCACGGCGTGATGGCCGCGGGCACCACGCTCGACAAGATTGGCCCGATGTGCCGGCATGCCGAGGACTGCGCCGTCGTGTTGCGCGTGATCGCCGGGCCAGATCCTCGCGACCTCGCCGTGCGGGAGGCTCCCGTCGGGTGGGACCCCACGCCGGGACGCCATCCCAAACGCATCGGCTACGTGCCGGCGATGCTGGACGCGGAGACCGATGCCGACCAGCGCGCCAACAACAGCCGCGCGCTGGCCGTGCTGAAGCAACTGGGCTGCAGCATGCACGCGCTGACGTTTCCGAGCGGCGATCTCAGTTACTTCATCGAGTACGTGGAGCGGGCGGCGGCGTTCGACAGCTTCACCGTCTCGGGCCAACACAGGGGCCTGCGGCCGCGGACGAGCCGCTACCTGCGCGCGTGCCAGCTGGTGACGGCGGTCGATTACCTGCAGGCCAACCGGCGGCGCGCGGTGATCATGCAGGAGGTGGCGCGGGTCATGAGCGCGGTCGATGCGGTGATGTTCACCACGCTGACGCTCGACTCGCGCACCAGCCTCAACCCGGTGATGAGCCTGACCGGACACCCGTCGATTGCCGTGCCCAACGGTCTCAAGTCGAATGGCTCGCCGGCCGGCGTGATGTTCACCGGCCACCTGTATCGCGAGGCTGACCTGGTCGCGCTGGCGAAGGCGTGGCAGGACCGGTCACCGGGCGGTGTGCAGCACCCGCCGCTGTTCGCGGTCACCGGCTGAGCCACCGCACTGGTGCCCCTCCTGAGCCGCTCTGGGACCAATTTCAAGCACATCGTAAAATAGTCTGGACTTTTTTACGACATACTCGATAATGGTCCAATGGTGCCGGAGCGCCCGCGCGTCTATCTCGCCATTTTGCTGGATCACCTGAACCGGCACCGCCAGATGGTCTTGGTCGCCGGCCCCCGGCAGGTCGGCAAGACCACCGTCAGCCGCGCCCTCGGCGACGCGTACCTGAACTGGGACAACGGTGATGACCGGCGCGACCTGCTGCGCGGTCCAGCTGCGCTCGTTGAACGGTTGCACCTCGACCGGCTGCGAGCACAACCACCGGTGGTCGTCCTCGACGAACTGCACAAGCACGCCAAGTGGAAGGCGCTGCTCAAGGGTTTCTTCGATACCTACGGCGATCGGGCGCGGCTGATCGTGACCGGGAGTTCGCGCCTCGACGTGTTCCGCCGTGGTGGCGACAGCCTGATGGGACGCTACCTGCTCTACCACATGCATCCGTGGAGCGTGGCCGAGTGCGTGCGGACCAGCCTGCCCACCCGAGAGATTCACGCCCCTGGAGCAATCGCCTCGGCCGACTGGGAGGCGCTCTGGGAGCATGGCGGATTCCCGGAACCGTTTCTGCGGCGCGACCGTCGCTTTACCCGCCGCTGGCAGTCGTTGCGGCGGGACCAACTCGCGCGAGAAGACCTCCGCGACCTCGCGCACATCGCGGACCTGGGGACGATGGAGACGTTGATGCAGTTGCTCGCCGAACGCAGCGCCCAGCCGCTCGTCTATGCCAATCTCGCCCAGGAAATCCAGGTGGCCGTCGACACGGTCAAGCGCTGGGTGGATCTGCTGGCCCGCCTGCACTACGGGTTTCTCGTCCGTCCGTGGTTCAGGAATGTCGCCAAGGCCCTGCGCAAGGAACCCAAGTGGTTTCTGCGCGATTGGAGCGGGCTGGCAGACGAGGGCGCGCGGGCGGAGACCTTTGTGGCCTGCCACCTGCTCAAGGCGGTTGAAGGCTGGACTGACCTCGGCTTCGGCGACTTCGAATTGCGTTACGTTCGGGACAAACAGAAACGTGAAGTGGACTTCCTGATCGTGCGCGACCGCAAGCCATGGCTGCTGATCGAGGCCAAGCTCGCCGACACCCACCTCTCCCCGTCGCTCGCGTACTTCCAGGGCCAGACGAAAGCGCCCCATGCCTTCCAGGTGGTGATCGACCTGCCGTACGAGCCGGCCGATTGCTTCAAAGTGCACCGGCCGCTCGTGGTGCCAGCGAGAACCTTGCTGAGCCAGTTGCTTTGAGAGCCGCTACTTCCGCTTCAGGCCGATCGGCCCAGTGCCGAACCCGCCAGACCTGACCCATTCCGCCTTCGCCGGCGGTGACTTCGTAGACGCCGGTGCGGGTGCCGGGGGACATCAAGGCCGAGGTGGACTAGACGCGCGGATAGAATGGGAGTGCATATGGCGCTCCGGCTTGTCTCGCGTTGTCTTCTCTTCGTGGCTCTGGCAGTTCTCCCCTCGGTGGCGGCAGCCCAGGAACACGTCCACCCGCCCGCGACGCCGGCTGATCCCGCGGTCAGGCAACCGGCAGCAGCCCCGATCACGGGTGAGCGGCCGTCGGTCATCGCGGTGCTGGCCACCGAGGCCCCGACCATCGACGGCGTGCTGGACGAGGCGGTGTGGGCCTCGGCGAATGTCGTCGACCAGTTCGTCCAGCAGGAACCGCGCGAGGGACTGCCCGCGTCGGATCGCACCGAGGTGCGGGTGCTCTATGACAAGGGCCGCCTGTTCATCGGCGTGCGCGCCTACGCGTCGTTGCCGGTCAGCGCCACCGAAATGCGCCGCGACGCCGATCGCCTGTTCGACGAGGACAACTTCCAGATCGTCGTCGACACCTTTCACGACTCGCGCAACGGCTACATGTTCCTGACCACGCCGCTCGGCGCCAAGCTCGAGCAGCAGATTTTCGACGAAGGCGAAGGCGGCGGGCGCGGCACCACCTCCAACATCAACCGCAACTGGGACGGCATCTGGGACGCGGCTGCGAGAATCCTGCCCGATGGCTGGACGGCGGAAATCATGATCCCGTTCAGCACGGTGCGGTTCGTGCCGAAGGAGGCCCAGGTGTGGGGCCTCAACTTCCAGCGCCACATCCGCCGCAAGAACGAGACGGCGATGTGGGCGCCCATCCCCAAGGCCTACACGCTGACCAAGGTGAGCCTGGCCGGCGAGCTGCAGGGCCTGTCGGGCATCAGCCGCGGCCTCGACCTGCGGCTGAAGCCGTTCTTCGTCGGCGGCGGCCGCAACCTGAAGGCCTCGCCGACGCTGTCGACCTTCGATGCCATCCACGACGTGGGCCTCGATGCCCGCTACGGCGTCACGGCCGGCCTGAACATGGACGTCACGATCAATACCGACTTCGCGCAGGTGGAGGTGGACGAGCAGCAGGTCAACCTGACGCGGTTCGGGCTGTTCTACCCGGAGAAGCGCGACTTCTTCCTGGAGAACTCCAACTTCTTCACCATGGGCACGGGGTCGGCTTTCACCTCGGCGCAGGTGCAGACCGACCTGTTCTTCAGCCGGCGCATTGGCCTGTCCGACGCGGGCATGCCCATCCCCATCCTGGGCGGCGTGCGCCTGGCGGGCAAGTCGGGCAAGAACAACATCGGCGTGCTCGACATCCAGACCGACTCGCACTTCGGCCGGCCGGGCGACAACTTCTTCGTCAGCCGCTACAGCCGCGACGTGTTCAAGCGCTCGCGCGTGGGAGCGCTGTTCATCAACAAGGACACGCTCGATGGCAACCGCCACTTCAACCGCACGTTCGGCGTCGACGCCGTCCTGGCGCCGAGCGCCAACCTGCAGATCAATTCGTACCTGGCCAAGACCGAGACCCCCGGCAAGGACGGCGACGACATGGCCTACTACGGGCGCATTGCCTACCGCGACCCGAAGTGGAACCTGTGGCTGAACTACCTCGACGTGCAGGAGAACTTCAACGCCGAGGCCGGCTTCGTGCAGCGGACGGGTATCCGCACGACCAAGGCCTATTTCGGGCCGACGCCGCGGCCCACGAAGGGCGGCGTCAAGCTGTTCGAGCCGATGTATGTGCTCACCTACACCACCGATCAGGCCAGCCGCATGGTCGGCCGCCAGCACCACTACATGCTCGGCACGACGCTGCGAGACGATTCGTTCATCAACGTGATCTTCCAGCAGACGCTCGACGTGCTCGACCAGCCGTTCCGAATCCGCCCGACGGTCGTGATTCCGGCGGGGAGCTACCAGATGAACGAGTGGATGTTCACCTACAACACCAGCCCGGGCAAGCGGCTGTACGAACGCCTCACGGTGTCGCCCAACCAGTTCTACGACGGCACCCGCCTCACCATCACGGCGGCGGCCGGCATCCGCGCGTCGAGCCGGTTTTCAACCGAGCTGCAGTACAACCGCAACGACGTGAAGATGCCGTGGGGCAATTTCCTCGTCAACCTGTCGACGCTGCGCGTCGACTACACGTTCTCGCCGCGGATGACCATCCGCAGCCTGACGCAGTACAACACCTCCACCCACGAAATCACCAACAATGTGCGCTTCAACTTCATCCACCGTCCCGGCAGCGACCTCTACGTCGTCTACAACGACCTGTCGCAGACGGGCCTGCCGGCCGACATTTTCGGCAAGCAGGATCGCCAGCTCGTGGTGAAGATGACCTACCTGCTGCAGCGGTAGCGCCGATCAGGCCGGCCTGGCCGCTGCCTCGTAACCGCGGGCGAGGTGATAAATCGCCTCGTCAAAGAACGTCCCCACGGTGGCGTTCAGTTCCTGCAGGCTGTGCAGGTGCATGGGCAGCACGTAATCCCGATCAACCCGCGGAAACGCGGCGTCGACCAGCCCGTTGTCCTGGATGTAGCGGCGCAGGTGCTGCTTCAGGATGACCACCGCGTACAGAATCTCGCTGATCGGCACTTGCTGCCCAAAGCGCCGCTGCCCCCACTCGGCAAACTCGGTCTGCACGCGCGCCGCCTTCGGCGATCCCAGCCAGTCGCCCAGGTGATGCAGCAATTCGAACACCCGTCGCTCGAGGTCTTCCTTCTTGACAACGCGAAAGCCGCGCGTGCGTTCGTTGGTCAGGAGGTCCTGCACGACGTCCCGGGTCAGCTGGGGGGCATGCACTTCGATGAGGTCGAGGAGTTTGGCGGCAATCATGACGGCTCCAGTCCGGGCGGGGGCCCGTACGCACAGGCTACGCCCGCATGCGCCACACCGCAAGCAGGGCGAGGTAACATCCACGGCCATGACCATCCGACCTGTCGCGATCGCCATGATTCTGGCGGCCGCGGTCACCGGCACGCCGGCGGCACAGCGGCCCGAGTTGTCGGCCGCCGTCCGCGCCTACATCAAGACCGAAGCGCCCGTCATCGCGCTCACGCACGTCCGCGTGATCGACGGCACCGGCGCGGCGCCGCGCGAGGACCAGACGCTGATCCTGCGCGACGGCAACATCGCCGCCTTGGGCGACTTCGCCCGGGTGGCGGTGCCCGGCGGCGCGACCACCGTTGATGTGACCGGCAAGAGCGTGATCCCCGGCCTGGTGATGGTGCACGAGCACCTCTATTACCCGAACGGTCCGGGCGTCTACGGCCAGTTGGGCGAGAGCTTCTCGCGGCTCTACCTGTCGGGTGGTGTGACGACCATGCGCACGGGCGGCAACGTCAACGGCTTCATGGACCTGAACATGGCGAAGCTGGTGGCGACCGGCCAGAAGCCGGGGCCGGCCATCGACGCCACCGCGCCATACCTGAACGGGCCGAACACGTTCATCCAGATGCGGACGCTCAAGGGGCCGGAGGACGCGCGCCGGCAGGTGCAATACTGGACGGACGAGGGCGCGACCTCGCTCAAGACCTACATGCAGATCACGCGCGGCGAGCTGGCGGCCGCCGTCAACGAGGCGCATCGCCGCGGCATCAAGGTGACGGGCCACTTGTGCTCGGTGACCTATGCCGAAGCCGCCGGCCTCGGCATCGACAACCTGGAGCACGGCTTCTTCGCGGCCACCGACTTCGTGGCCGACAAGAAGCCGGATGTCTGCCCCGGCCAGGGGGTCGGCCAGAAGACCATTGCCGCGCTCGACGAAAACGGCGCGCCGTTCAAGGCGCTCGTGAAGACACTGATCGACAAGAAGGTGGCGCTGACGTCCACATTGACGGTGTTCGAGACCTTCACCCCGGGCCGTCCCAAGCCGCCCGGCATCGAAGTGCTGACGCCGCAGTTGCGCGAGCAATTCGAGCAGACCTATGCCCGCACGGCGCAGAACAAGGACTCGATTTACACGACGCTGTTCCCGAAGGGCATGGCGCTCGAGCGCGCCTTTGCGAAAGCGGGCGGCCTGCTGATTGCGGGCACCGACCCCACGGGCGGCGGCGGCGTCATCCCCGGCTTTGCCAACCAGCGGCAGGTCGAGTTGCTGGTCGACGCCGGCTTTACGCCGCTTGAAGCCATCTCGATTGCGACGCTCAACGGCGCCAAGTACATGGGCCGCGACGCCCGCATCGGCACGCTCGCCGTGGGCAAGCAGGCCGACCTGGTGGTGATTGCCGGCAACCCGGCGGCGACAATTGCCGACATCCGCAAGGTCGAGACCGTGTTCAAGGAGGGCGTGGGCTACGACCCGGTCAAGCTGATCGCTTCGGTCACCGGAAGGGCGGGCCTGTGGTGACGCAACAGCCCGCCGCGTTGTCTCCCGCCGTCGCCAAGGGGGTCGCGTTTCTACGCGCGTCCCTGGAGAAATGGCGCAGTGGCGATGCCATCCGCGCGTTGCTCGAGGCCGCCGCGCGCGGCTATGACGTCGGCACTTCGCTGGATGCCACGCTGAGGTTCCTGAAGACGCCGGCGACGTGGGACCAGGACAAGACGCCGAGCGGCTTCGGCGACAAGCGGCTGGCCCGCGTGCAGTTGGCCAGCGCCCTCGCGGTGGCCGAGCGGCACGGCAAGGCCGCGAGCACGGACCTGGAAGCTGCCGCGAAGCTGCTGGTCGCGGATCAGGCGGCCGACGGTTCGTGGACGCTCGACCAGCCGCAAAGCCCCGGTTCGCCCGCGACGTATGGACCGATCCTGGCCACCTGGTCGGCGCGCACGTCGCTGATTGCGTCTGGCATGCAGCCCGACAACTTCACCATCGTCCAGGCCGATCGCTGGCTGCGCGGGCTGACGGTCGAAAACGTGTTCGACGCTTCGTCGCTGTTGCTGGCGCTGGATCTCACGGGCGACGTGATGGCCGATGGCCTGCGCCGCACCGCCCTCGGCATGGTCCGCAGCGGCCAGGCGCCGAACGGCGGCTGGGGGCCGGACGCGACGACGCCGCCGCAGGTGTTCGATACGGCGCTCGCCGTGCTGGCGCTGAGCGCCTTGAACGTCGAGCCGCGCATCGCGCGATCGACCTACCGGCCGGAAGAGTTGCTGGAGGCGATCGCCAAGGGCAAGGCGTTCATCGAGTCGCAGCAGCGGCCCGACGGCAGCTGGCCCGAGACGACGCGGCCTGCCGGACGGGAAAGCTTCGTCGAGCGCATCTCAACCACGGGGTGGGCGTTGCTGGCGCTGCTGCGTTGATGTGGAGTCCGGCTTCTTGACCGCCGTAGCCTTGGCGAAGGTGGTCAGCGGGACTAGCGCACCCTCGTGAACACTGACCGCATGCCACGAGTGTAGACCGGCAGCATGCGCCTCGCTCCGGCTCCTGAACTCCTGAACTCCTGTTGATCTATGCTTCCGGCTATGCGTTCAACTCTTGTGGCGGGCGTGGTGGCGGCATTCGTGGCTCTCGGCGGCTCGGTTTCCCGGCCGCAGGCGCAGCAAGGGGCGTTGCGATTCAACATCGCCCTCCCTCAAGGCCCGGCGCCGATCGACGGGCGCCTGCTCGTCATGATCGCCAAGGACCCGCGCGCGGGCTTGCCCACCGTAGCTTCAGCGGAGGTGGGCGAACCGCGGTTCCAGATCAACGATGGCGTGACGGGCCAGCTGGTGTTCGGCATGGACCTGGACGCCGCGGCCCCGGGCAGCACCGTGACGCTGGATGGCTTGGCGCTCGGCTTCCCGCTCGAGAGCATCAACGACATCCCGGCCGGGACGTATTCGGTACAGGCGCTCGTGCATAAGTACGAGACCTTCAAGCGGGCCGACGGCCACACCGTAAAGCTGCCGATGGACCGCGGCGAAGGCCAGCAGTGGGCGCGCGCGCCGGGCAACCCCTACAGCACGCCCCAGACCGTCACGATCGACCCGAAGACGAGCGGCACCATCGCGATTCGGCTCGACCAGGTCATTCCCCCGCTGCCCACGCCGGCCGACACCAAGTACGTCAAGCACGAGCGCATCCTGAGCGAACGTCTCAGCCGGTTCTGGGGGCGGCCCATGCACCTGGGCGCGCACGTCCTGCTGCCGGAGGGCTGGGACACCCAACCCGACGCCAGGTATCCGCTGTTCATCTATCACGGCCACTTCCCCGCCGACCTCACCAACTGGCGAGACACACCGCCCGATCCCAACCTCAAGCCCGACTTCTCGGCCCGCTTCAACATGAGCGGCTACAACCGGGTGCAGCAGGAATACGCGTGGCAGTTCTACAAGGACTGGACCGGGCCCGACTTCCCGCGCGCGATCGTGATCGAGATCCAGCACGCCACGCCGTTCTACGACGACAGCTACGCCGTCAACTCCGCCAACATGGGCCCCTACGGCGACGCCATCGTCCAGGAACTGCTGCCGTTCATCGAGAAAAAATATCGCGGCCTCGGCCGGGGCTGGGCGCGCTTCATGTATGGCGGCTCCACGGGCGGCTGGGAGGCCATGGCCGCGCAGGTGAAGTACCCCGACGCCTTCAACGGCGCTTACATCGCCTGCCCAGATCCCATCGACTTCCGTGCCTACACGACGATTGATATCTACAAGGACAAGAACGCCTACTGGCTCGACAACACGTGGAAGAAGACGCCGCGGCCGGCGCATCGCAACTACCTGGGCCACGTCGACTCAATGGTGTGGGAACAGAACCGGCTCGAAGAGGTGCTCGGCACGAAGACGCGGTCCGGCGGGCAGTGGGACGTCTGGGAAGCGGTGTTTTCGCCGGTCGGACCCGACGGCTACCCGGCACGGATTTTCGACAAGCGCACCGGCGTGATCGACAGGCAGGTGGCCGAGTACTGGCGCGAGAACTTCGACCTGGTCCACATCCTGAAGCGCGACTGGAACAAGGGCCTCGGTAAGAAGCTCGAGGGCAAGCTGAACATCTATGTCGGCGACATGGACAACTACTATTTGAACAACGCGGTCTATCTCGCCGAGGAGTTCCTGGAGTCCACGAAGGATCCGTACTACGACGGCGAGGTGCGCTACGGCGATCGCGCCGAGCACTGCTGGAACGGCGACCCGACGCGTCCCAACGCGCTGTCGCGCCTGCGCTATCACCAGATGTACATCCCGAAGGGCGTGGAACGGATGCTCAAGACCGCGCCGGCCGGGGCCGATTTGAAGTCCTGGCGCTACTAGCCGTTGCAAGTGGGCAGTTTGGCGTGGCCGTGGTCAGCAGGTCACCGGCGGGACGATAATGGCTGAGTAGGCCAGGCGGGTGCCATGTCATACCGTGATGCTGGGGTGGTGCGTGGTCACCGTCGCGGCGTGGTTCGTGATCCTCTTCACCGGCGCCTACCCGCAGGGCCTGGTGCACTTCTCTACGGGGGCGCTGCGCTGGCGCCTGCGGGTGGAGGCGTATCTCCTGCTGATGGTGGATGCCTATCCGCCGTTCTCGCTCGACTGACCGTGGCGCCGGTACGAAAGTCGCGGCCGGGCCGGCGCCCGCTGCCTCTGTTATGATGCCCGCGCTCACACCATTTCGAGGGCGACCCATGCCACGCCAGGAGATTCGCAGCTACGACTACGTCAACCATCCTTACGCGAAGGTGCGCGAGGCGCTGGTCGCCGACCCGAGCGGGATCTTCCGGGCCGCCACCAGGACGGCCGCCGATCGCGCGCGATCGGTGGCGGCCGAGCTGCGCGTGACCGTCGCCGGCGTGGACGTGGCCGCCGAGGTCATCGTCAGCATCGGCGCCATCACCGCCGAGACCGGGCCCCTGGGCGGACCGCTGACGCGCATCCCGGTGTCGTGGGAGGCCGCGAAGCATCCGCAGTTCTTTCCGCTGATGAGCGCAGAGCTGACGATCTATCCGTTAACCGCCACCGAGACGCAGCTGGACTTTCTCGGCCACTACGATCCGCCCCTCGGCGTCGTCGGCGGCGCCATGGACGCGCTGGTGGGCCACCGGATCGCCGAAGCCTCGGTGCATCGCTTCATTGGCGACGTGGCCCGGCACCTGCGAGAACACCTCGCCCGGAGCTGAGGGCGCGCGCGCCGCTCGCAGGCCGGCGGCGTAGTACCATCAGGTATATGGTCGCCCTCTTACTGTTGACCTTGCTTCAGGCTCCAGCCGCGCCAGCCGCGCCGGCCAAACCGGTCCCCGTGGCCACTACCCAGGCCCCCAGGCCGCGGGCGGCGGCCACCGGCGGCGCCACCACCAGCGCGCTGTTTTTCATCACCGATCCAGGCGGCGCCTCGATCGAGGGGGTGAAGGTCACGCTCACGGGTCCTGCCGACCGCGAGGCGACGAGTCCCGCCGGCGGGTTCACGCGCGTGCAGGGCTTGCGGGCCGGCACCTATCGCGCGCGGTTCACCCACGAGCGCTTCATCACCTTCGAAAAGGAGTTCAGCTGGCGCGCCGGTACGGCGACCCCCGAGCTGTCGATCACGCTGAACCCGGCGCCGGCGCCACCGCCGCCTCCGCCGTCACCGGCGCCCGTTGCGCCGCCGCCCTCGGCCTCGCCGACGCTGCCGCCGCCGGGCGCGCCGAAGACGGTGTCGTTGCCGGAGTTCATCGAGAAGCATTTCATCAGCGGGCGCGAACCGCAGAAAGAAAACCTGGTCGGCTGCAGCGGCGTCGGCCAGGCGCTGCTCTGGCAGGTGCGCGAGCCCTGGAACAGCCGGCAACACGAGTCGGCCGACGGCATGCTCTACGTGATTGGCGGCGAAGGCCGGCTGAAACTCGGCGACCGTGAGTTCACGGTCTCGGCCGGTGCGTTTGCGGTCGTGCCGCGGGGCACGACGTACAGCCTGTCGCGCAGCGGCCGCAACCCCCTGGTGGTGCTGGCCATGCTTGCGGGCGCACCCTGCGCCGTAAACTGACATAATTGGATCGTTTGAAAGCTATGTCAGATGTGAATACCGGTGCGCCAACCGCGGCGCCCGACGCCGCCGAATCCAGGGACTTCATCCGCGAAATCGTGGCCGCCGACGTGGCCGCCGGGAAGGACGGCGGCAAGGTCGTCACCCGCTTCCCGCCGGAGCCGAACGGCTACCTGCACATTGGCCACGCCAAGGCCATTTGCCTCGACTTCGGCGTCGCCGCCGAGTTTGGCGGCTACTGCAACCTGCGCTTCGACGACACCAACCCGGTGAAGGAAGACGTCGAGTACGTGGACTCGATCAAGGCCGACGTCGAGTGGCTGGGGTTCCACTGGCACGACCGCGAGTACTACGCGTCCGACTACTACGAGCAGTTATACGGCTTCGCCGAACGCCTGATCCAGAAGGGCTTCGCGTACGTCGATTCGCTGAGCGCCGACCAGATGCGCGAGTACCGTGGCACCTTGACCGAGCCCGGCACGGACTCGCCATACCGCACACGCAGCGTCGACGAGAACCTCGACTTGTTCCGACGGATGCGCGCCGGCGAGTTCCCCGACGGCGCGCACGTGCTGCGCGCCAAGATCGACATGCGGTCGCCGAACATCACCATGCGCGACCCGGCGCTGTACCGCATTCGCCACGCCGACCATCACCGCACCGGCCGCACCTGGTGCATCTACCCGATGTACGACTTCGCGCACCCACTGTCGGACGCGATCGAGGGCATCACGCATTCGTTCTGCACGCTCGAGTACACCGACCACCGGCCGCTCTATGACTGGGCCATCGAGCACTGCGAGACCGCGAGCGTCCCGCGGCAGTACGAGTTCGCCCGGCTCAACCTGAACTACACGATCATGAGCAAGCGCAAGCTGCTGCAACTGGTCGAGCAGCAGCACGTCGGGGGCTGGGACGACCCGCGCATGCCCACCATCTCGGGCCTGCGCCGGCGCGGCTTCACGCCTGAAGCCATTCGCGACTTCTGCGCCCGGGTCGGCGTCGCCAAGAAGGAAAACGTGATCGACGTCGGCCTGCTGGAGCACTGCGTGCGCGAAGACCTGAACCGCCGCGCCCCGCGCGCCATGGCGGTGCTGCGACCGCTCAAGCTGGTGTTGACCAACTACCCCGAGGGCCAGTCCGAGGAGATGGACATCGTCAACCATCCGGATCAGCCCGACGCGGGCACGCGCCGCGTGCCGTTTTCGCGCGAGATCTACATCGAGCGCGACGACTTCATGCTGGATCCGCCGAAGAAGTTCTTCCGCCTGGCGCCCGGGCGCGAGGTGCGCCTGCGCAACGCCTACCTGATCACGTGCACGCACGCGATCAAGGACGCCGACGGCCACGTCGTCGAACTGCGCGGCACCTACGACCCGGCCACGCGCGGCGGCGACGCCCCCGATGGCCGCAAGGTCAAGGCCACGTTGCACTGGGTCTCGGCTCAGCACGCCGTTGACGCCGAAGTGCGCCTCTACGATCGGCTGTTCACGGTCGACGATCCCGAGAACGCGGCCACCAGGGCCAACGCCGAACTGACGTCGCTGCTTAACCCGGCGTCGCTGGACGTGGTGAAGGGATGCAAGGTGGAGCCGATGCTGGGCGCCCCGGCCGAGGGTGCGCGCTATCAGTTCGAGCGCCTGGGCTACTTTGCCGCCGACCCCGACAGCCGCCACGGTACGCCGGTGTTCAACCGCACGGTGTCGCTCAAGGACAGCTTCAAGCCGTAGCCCCCCATGAAGGGGGCCCTACGCAATGCCGGTTATTCCTGCCCCGCCGCGCCGACAAAGCGATCCTCGTCGTCGGCAAACAGCACGTTGAAGCTGGTCAGCGAGCCGTAGCAGCCGGTGATGTAGCCCTGGATCTTGACCTTCTGGTCGTCAGGCAGGTCCGACGCGTTCACCTGCTGTTCGAGCGTCCGCAGGCGGTTCCGCAACATCACCACCTTGTGGAAGAACGAGTCGATCGGCCAGCTCTTCTCCTGCACGCCCGGCTTGCCCGGCTTCAGCACCAGTTCACCACCGCGCCACTTCTCGGCCGGCGTGACCGGGGTCAGGCCGGTCTCTTCGCGGATGATGCGGCGGATGAGCAGTTCGAGGTCGGCGGAATCTGAGTGGTGTGTCATGGGAGGCGCCGTTCTCTCGCGTTCGCTGACCAAGGGAAGAGGTGGGCTTGGGACATGGGCCTTGGGGCCTGGGGCCACCGGTGGAGGCAACCCTTTAGGGTTGCCTGATCGAGGACCGCCGCGATAGTTGTGCTCGCTGCGGCAGAAGTCGCACGACACGCGCAACGGCTGGGCGTTGCCGTCGACGACGACCACCGTGTGGGTGCGGTCCTCGTGGCACGACCGGCAATGGTCTTCCACGGACTGTCCGGCGCGGTACTGATGGGCAAAGGTCATGGCGACAATCAGACGGGCGCGAACAGGTGGTCGATCGACAAGGCAAAGCCGGGCAGCAGCGGCGTCTCGAGCTGCAGCGCCTGACCGGCGCCCAATTCCATGAGCCGCGGTAACCGTCCATCGTCGCGCATGAGGGGATCTTACACCTGCACATGCGGGTGACACCCGACATCGCAACTTCTGCGCTACGCTCGGAGCGAAAGGAGCCGTGTGGTTCAATGACCTATCGCATTCGTCCGGCCGGGGTCGAGGACGTTCCCCACGTTGTGGCCCACCGCGAGCAGATGTTCCGCGACATGGGCATCCCGGCGGAGTTCGAGGCGATGGCGAGGGCGACCGAGACCTGGCTGCGCATGGCCATCCCCGCGAAGAGCTACCTCGCCTGGCTGGCGGTCACCGAGGCGGGCGAAGTGGCCGCCGGCAGCGGACTCGTCGTCATTCCGTGGCCACCCGGTCCCATGACCATGGATCCACGGTGCGGGTTCATCTTCAACGTCTACACCGACCCGGCGCATCGCAAGCAGGGTCTCGCTCACCGGCTCATGACCACGATGCACGACTGGTGTCGGGCCGAAGGCATCGAGCGCGTCGTCCTCAACACCAGCGCGTTCGGCCGGCCGCTGTACGAACAGTTGGGGTACGTCGTGACCAACGAACCCATGATGCGCTTCCGCCTGTAGGGCCTGCCGCCTATTCGTGGCGGAGGCAAGTGAGCGGATCAACGCGGGCAGCGCGAATTGCGGGGACCGCGGCGGCGGCGCTCGCCACGGCAAGCAGGAGCAGCGCCATCAGCCCGATGGTGGCAAGGTCGTTTGACTTGATTCCAAACAGCAGCGACTCGACGTACCGTGCCAGCCCCGCCGCGACGACCGCCCCCACCAACACCCCGGGCACGAGCAGCGTCAGCGCCCGGCCCAGGACCAGGCGGCCGATGCGCGTCCCCGCCGCGCCCATGGCCATTCGGACCCCATACTCCCGCGACGATTGCGCCACCGTATAGGCCATTAGGGCGTAAAGGCCTGTCACCGCCAGGCAGACAGCGAAGGCGGCGAAGATCACCACCACGAACATGTTGAAGCGTTGCGACACCGTGGAGGCGGCCAGCACCTCGTCGCCGGTGCGGACCGCAAACAACGGCAGGCTGCCATCCACGCTGGCGAGCGCCCGGCGCACGTCGGCTGCCACCCGAGTGGGCGCTCCACTCGTGCGGGCCACGAAGGTCACCGTCCGCACCGGCTGAAGCGCCTGCGCCAGCGGCACATAAAGGGTCGGGGGCGGCGAACGATCGAGACCCGCTTGACGCACGTCGCCCACCACGCCAACCACGGTGAGGGGACGCGGGTCGCCCAGGCGCACGACGGTCTTGCCAATCACGTTGCCGTCGGCCCAAAACGCCCGGGCCATGCCGGCGCTCACCACGGCGACCGGCGGCGCCGTCATCGAGTCGTTGGCCGTGAACGCTCGCCCCTCGAACATCGTCATGCCGAGGGCCGCTTCGTAACCTGGCGTGATCGTTTGCAGCGCCGCAGGCCGGTATTCAGGTGCGCCTGCGGGCGCACCGGGGACCGACACCACCGCCACGTCGGTGCGGCCCATCGGCAAGCCTGAACCGGCCGCCGCGACACTCACCGCCGGGATGTGCGCGAGTTGCTCGAGCGTGGCGCGGGCGAACTGCTCGACGCTGTCGGCGCGCGGATAGACACCGGCCGGCAACGCCACTGAGAACGTGAGCGTGTTGCGCGGGTTGAAGCCGGCATCCACGCGATTCAGGTTGATCACGCTGCGGACGAGGAGGCCGGCCGCAGCCAGAATGACAACGGCCATGGCGATCTCGCCGATCACGAGCGCCGGGCGCAGGCGGTCGTGGCGAACGCCGCCGGCCACCGTGCGCTCTCCGCCCGCCATCTCGGCGGCCACGGCAGCGCGCGATCGCACGGCGGGCGCCATCCCTCCCAGCACACCCGCCAACAACGAGCAGGCCAGCGCGAACGACAGCGCGGCGCCATCCACGGTCGTCTGTTCGAGCCGCGGAAACGCACCCGCACCGAGCGCCACGGTAGCGGTGACAAGGCCCTGGGCGAGGAGCACGCCGGCCAATCCGCCAGCCGCCGACAGCATCACCGACTCGACCAGCAGCTGCCGAACGAGGGCCCAGCGGGTGGCGCCGAGCGCGGTCCTGATCGCCATCTCCCGCTGCCGCGTCGCGAACCTGGTCAGCATCAGGCTCGAGACGTTGGCGCATCCGATCAGCACCAGCAGCAAGACGGCCCCCGCCAGGATCACGAGCGGCGTCCGGCTGGCCGCCACCACCTGATCGGTCAACGGGACGACGCGGGATCGCAGCTGCACTTGCGCCTGCACCGCCGCGGGGTACGACTCCCAGATTCGGCGAGTCGCGGCGCCGACGTCGGCCGCGGCTCGAGCAGCGGTCACGCCTGGCTTCAGCCTGCCCATCACGATGAAATCAAATGCGGGCGTCGCCAGTTCCACCGCGGAGAAGCTGGCGGGCAACCAGCAGTCGGCGCCGGAGGCGCCCTGGATCCCGGCCGGCGGAAAACTAAACGGCGCCGGCATCACGCCGATCACCGTGTAAGGGGTGGCATTGAGCATCACGCTCCGTCCCACCGCGCCGGTGTCGCTTCCCAGGTGCGTGCGCCACAACCGATCGCTCACGACGACGACGCGATTCGCAGCCTCGTCGTCTTCGCGGGTAAACCAGCGTCCCACCCGGGGAGCCACCGCCAGCATCGGCAGGAGTTCCGGCGTCGCCCGCCCACAGGTGACGCGCGCCGGCTCCGCCGCGCCGCCAAGGTTGTAACCGCGCGTGCTGATGGCGGCGACCTGGTCAAACGACTGCGTGGTGTCGCGATACGCGGCGAAATCGCCCGGCGACATGCCGACCACGCCGGGCGCATCGCCCTGGCTGTGCCAGACGATTGCCAGGTGATCCGGCTCGGCATAGGGCCAGCGCGGGAAGAGCACGGCCATGACTATGCTGAAGATGGCCGTGCCGGCGCCGACGCTGATTGCGGTGATACCGGCAATGGCGAAGCAGAATCCCGGCCGGAACCTTACCAGCCTGAGTGCGTCCCGTCCCAACGTGAACATCGCCCATCCTCCGTGGTCTGTCCGGATAGTCCGGCAGCCGGACGATTCCTTACACGGCGGGGGGTGGGCGGTGCTGTAAGGTATTCCCGTCTCAGCCGACTATCAGCACATGCGCCAGCCTTCTCCGAGTCGAGCCAAGGGGTGATCACCGGTACCTCGCGGGGCGAACACCGCGACGATCGGTGCGTGCGGATGCTGACCGAGCACGATGGCGCCATCCGCCGCCTGGCCGCCAGCTACGAACGCGATCCGTCGCGGCGGCAGGACCTCGTCCAGGACATCTGGCTGGCCGTCTGGCAGGCGCTGCCGCGGTTTCGTGACGACTGCTCGGAACGCACGTTCGTCTTCCGCATCGCGCACAACCGTGCGGTCAGTCACATCGCGCATTGGCATCGGCGCCGCACCGATCCGCTCGACGACGACGCGCCGTTCGCCGCCGCGGGCGACGATCCCGAGCACGCGCTGTCGCAGCAACAACGGCGCGAGCGCTTGCAGGCCGCCGTGCAGGCGTTGCCGCTCAGCCTCCGCCAGGTCGTGGTCCTGACGCTGGAAGGACTGAGCAACGCCGAAGTCGCCGACATCGTCGGCATCAGCGAGAACAACGTGGCCGTGCGCATGACGAGGGCGCGCGCCGAACTGAGCCACCTGCTCGGCGCGGGCGAAAGGCAGCGACGTCATGGATAACGATCCGGAACTGAAAGCCTGGACCGCCGATTGGCAAACCGGCGGCAGCGAGGAAGACTCCGCCGAGGCCATTCGGCTCTATGCGCAAGGGCGCGGCCGGTTCATGTGGACGTGGATCCTGGGCGAGTTCGCCGTGGCCGCGGTGGCGCTGCCGGTGCTCGCGTATATGGGCTGGATGGCGACGGCCGTCGTCGAGCGGTGGGCGATGGCGTTGCTGGCCGTCATCACGATCACGGCGGTGAGCGTGGGCTGGTGGAACTGGCGGGGCTCGCTGTTGGCCTCGGCGAAGACCACGGCCGAGTACGTCGCGGTGTCGGCTGAACGGCTGCGCCGCATGCGCCAGGCGTGGCGCATCGGCTGGGTGGTGCTGGTTGCGGAAGTCGCCGTCTTCTCGGTGTGGATCTGGAATATGCTCTACACCGGCTCGCGGGGGCCCACGACGTTCGCCGAGCGGTTTTCCTGGGGCTGGCTGGCGTTCATGTCGCTGGCGGCGGTGGTGTTTCTCCTGCGGATGGACCGCTGGATTCGCCGCGACGAAGAGAAGTTCGCGTCGCTGAAACGCGAGTTCGAAGGGGCCGATGCCCCGGCTACGTCTCCAGGGCCGCGTCCACCAGCGTCGGGGCCAGGGCGCGAATCAGGTCTGCGGGCGCGAGCGCGATCAAGAAACCGCGCCGCCCCCCGTTGATGTAGATGCGTTCGAGATCCGCAATCGTCCGCTCCATGTAGACCGGCATCGCCTTGCGCGTGCCGAACGGAGACGTGCCACCCACGAGGTAGCCGGAGTGTTTCTGCGCGACGTCCGGGGCGCAGGGCGCCACGCCCTTCTTCCCAATCTGACGCGCCAGGTTCTTGGTCGACACGTCACGGTCGCCGTGCATCAGGACGATCAGCGGATGCTGGTCCTCGTCTTCCATCACCAGCGTCTTGATGACGATGTGCTCGTCGACGCCGAGTTCCCGCGACGACACGGCCGTGCCGCCGCGCTCTTCGTAACGGTACGGATGTTCGGTAAACGGCACCTTCCTGGCGCGCAGGAAGTGGATGGCAGGGGTCGCGGACACTCGCCGATGGTGACACATCCGGCCGATAACCACGAAGCACGCGGAGGTCACGAAGCACTCCTATTGGATTTGCGTTCGTGACCTTCGTGCTCTTCGTGGTTGCTATTCAGAACGTAGCAGCGATACCGGGTCGAGCCGCCGGACCCGCAGCGCCGGCAGCACGCTGGCAGCCACCGCCACGGCCAGCAGCGTCAGCACCACGGCCGCGAACGTCAGCGGGTCGTTGGCCTTCACGCCCCACAGCAGGTTCTGCAGCAAGCCCGAAACGCCGACAGCCACTCCGCAACCGACGACCAGGCCTCCGACCGCCATCACGATCCCCGGCAGCGCGGCGTCACGGACAGTCTGGCCGACGCTGGCGCCAAGCGCCATGCGGATGCCGAGTTCGCGCGTCCGCTCTGCCACGCCGCTGGCGATCAAGCCGTGGATGCCGATGGCCGCGAGCAGCAGCGCGACGCCACCCAACAGCCCGACCAGGGACATCAGCATCCGCTGGCGGCCAAGCGCCGCGCTGCGGACGTCGTCGACCGGGCGCACCGCGGAGATGGCGAGCTGCGGGTCGACGCCGGCCATGGCCGCGCGGATCCCCTGCTCCACCTGCGTTCCCGCAACGGCGCGCACGATCCACGCGGTCGAGAACCAGCCGTGATACACGCGCAACCCGGTCCTCGGGAACTGCGAGAACGGCAGGTAGGACGCCGGCAGGGCGTCGAGCGGTCCGTAGCCATTGAACCCGCCGCGCTGCTGGACGTTCTCCGCCACCCCGACGACCTCGCGCACCACGTCGGCAATCCGCAACTGCTGGCCAATCGGGTCGCGGTCCGGGAAATACCGCCGGGCCAGCGATTCGTTGATGATGACCGCGGGCGCTGCGGTGTCGGTGTCGCGTTCGGTGAACGACCGGCCGCGCCGCAGTGGCAGCCGCAGGGTTTCGAAATAGCCGGGCGACACATACGTCACCGTCGTGAACCGGTACTCGCCTGCCTGACCGTCGCCGCCCACGACCTGCGCGCCCATGTTCAGGATGCGCTCGTACGGCAACCCCAGCGACACGGCTGCGGATTCAATGCCTGGCGTGCGCCGCAGCCGCTCGAGGGTGTCGTCGAACAGGCGCGCGATGCGGCCGTGCTCCTCGTAGCGCGCATCCTCGAGCGAGGCCGATGCGGCGATCAGGTGGCGCGGCTCAAAGCCGGGGGCCTGCGTCTGGAGGTGGACGAACGTGCGGATCAGCAGGCCCGCGGCGACGAGCAGCACGACGCCGAGCGCCACTTCAGCCGTCACCAGCAAGCGCCGCGGCCAGCCGCGCGCGCCGCCGGCGACCGATCGCGTGCCGCCCGCCGCCAACGCCGCCTGCACATCCACGCGGGTGGCGTGGAGCGCCGGCACCAGCCCGAACAGGATCGTCGTCAGCACCGTCAAGCCAATCGCGACGCCGAGGACCCGCGCGTCGAGGCCAACGCGGCCCCACGGCGTCAGCAGCAGGTCGCTCGCCGACTCGTTGAGCATGCGCACGGCGATCTGCCCCAGCCCGACGCCGGCCACGCCGCCGATTGCCGAGAGCACGAGGCTTTCCATCAGCAACTGGCGCACCACGGTCCGGCGGTCGCCGCCGAGCGCAAGCCGAGTGGCAATCTCGCGCGTCCGTTGTCCACCCCGCGCCAGCAGCAGTCCGGCAAGATTGACGCAACCGACGAGGAGCACCACGCCCACGGCCGCCGCCAGCAGCAGTAACGGCGTGCGCACATCGGACGTCATCTCGGCCTGAAGCGGCATGAGACTGTGACTCACGGTGACGCCAGACGCGGACGTGCGGCGCGTCAGCGTGGCATCGGCGGCCGCGGCGACGGCGGCGTTCGCTTGCGCCCACCCCACGCCGTCGCGCAGCCTGGCGACCACGCTGTAGTTGCCGCCACTGCCCTCACCCTGGGTGGACGGCCTCACCGGCGTCCACAGGTCAGCCTCGACGCTCGTGCGAAACGATGCCGGCATGACGCCGACCACGGTGTGTGGCTCGCCCTTCAGCAGAATCGTTCGCCCGACAATTGCGGCATCGCCGTCAAACGCCGCGCGCCACAAGCGATCACTCAACACGGCCACCGGCGCCCCGCCCGCGACATCCTCGTCGACGGCAAACTCGCGGCCGATCGCCGGCGGTACGCCCATCACGCGGAAGAAGCCGGCACTCACCCGTTGCGGCGCCACGGTGACGGCGCGACCGCCGGCGACCAGGCTAATCCGCGCTGACAGGCTCGTCGACACCGCGGCATCGAGCGACGAAACGCCGTCCTTGATGGCCAGCCACGCGGCGCCGGTCAGACCACCGGCGCCTTCGTCGAAGACTACGCCGTTGCGCGAGAAGAGATACGACACCACCGCCAGCCGCTCCGGCTGCGGATACGGCAGCGGCCGCAGCAGGACGGCGTCCACCAGCGAGAACACCGCCGTGTTGGCGCCGATGGCGAGACCCAAGGTCAGGATCGCCGTGAGCGAGAATCCGGGCGATTTGAGCAGTTGCCGCCACCCGAACTTGAGATCGTCGATCAGCATGGTGAGCCTTTACAGGAGGCCAGGAGTTTTACAGGAGTTCAGAAGATCACGAGAAACAATTCTCTTGATCTCTTTACCTCCTGTGACGATTCCTACTCGGAGCGCAACGCGATTAACGGACTGACCCGGGTCGCCCGGAACGCCGGCAACAGGCTGGCCAGCAGCGCAACCCCCGCCAGCACCAGCGGCACGACCACGAACGTGCCCGGGTCGCCCGGCTTCACCTCGTAGAGCAGCGACTGCATCAGCCGCGACAGCAGGAACGCGGCCCCGACACCCACGGCGATGCCGGTGCCCGCGAGCATCATCCCCTGCTTCAAGATCATCGCCATCACCTGCACGCGGTCGGCGCCAATCGCCAGGCGGATGCCGATTTCCTGCGTTCGGCGCGCCACCAGGTACGACAAGACGCCGTAGATGCCCACCGCCGCCAGCGTGAGCGCGATCGCCGCGAACACGCCCATCAGGAAGCCGGTCAGCCGCGAGGTCGCCAGCGCCGTCGCCACCACCTGGGTCATTGGACGAATGTTGGCCACCGGAATGTTCGGGTCGAGGTTCCGCACCTCGTTGCGCACGGCCGCCGCCACCGCCAGCGGGTCGCCCGTCGTCCGGGCCACGAAAAACGCGTTGCGAACGAGGTTGCCGCCGGTGACCACGTGCCACTGGCTGTGGGGGATGAAGAACTTCTCTTTCACGATCCCCGTCACGCCGTTGTGGCGCTCGTCGGCGACGATGCCGACGACGGTGGCCATGGGAGTGCTCATGCGGCCGCCGATCCGGATCCGGCCGCCGACCACCTCGTTGATGTCCTTCCAGTAGGTGCGGGCCAGCGTTTCGTTCACGACCGCGACCGGCTGCGACGAGGTGAGGTCGCGCGCGTCGAACCACCGGCCGCGCAGCAGGCGGGCACCCATCGCTTCGAACGCCCCGTCGGTGACGATCTGCCAGTCGCCCTTGGCGTTGCGGCCGGGCCCCTCCTGGTAGCCCTCGACGTCGAGCCCGTAGTCGCCAATCGAGGTCGCCAGCGGCAGCACGCGGACGGCGCCGGCGGACTGCACGCCGGGCACGGCGCGCACCCGCTCCATCAGGGTGCGGTAGAAGTCGACCACCTTCTCCGGCGTGTCGTAGCGGGCGGCGGGAATGGAGAGCCGCATGGTCAGCATGTGCTCGGGATTGAAGCCGAGGTCGATGCGGCCGAGCGCCGACAGGCTGCGGATCATCAGGCCCGCGCCGACCACCAGGATCACGGCCAGCGCGACTTCCGCCACCACCAGCACGCTGCGCAGCCGCTGGCGCGATCCGCTGACCGTCGCCTGCTGGGTGCCTTCGCGCAGCGAGTCCACCAGGTTCATCCGCAGCGTGCGCAGCGCCGGCGCCAGTCCGAAGACGATCGTGGTCACGACGCCCAGCACGAGCGTGAACAGCACCACCGAGAGGTCGAGCTTCACGGGGGCCAACGGCGGCAGGCTGGTGGGATCGAGGGCGATCAACGCGCGCAGGCCAAGCGCCGCGAGGCCCAGGCCCAGCACCGCGCCCAGCACCGCCAGCACGACGCTTTCGGTGAGCAGTTGGCGGACCAGGCGATCCGGCGCCGCGCCGATCGCGGTGCGCAGGGCCATCTCGCGGACGCGCGCGTCGCCGCGTACCAGCAGAAGATTCGCGACGTTTGCGCACGAGATCAGCAACAGGAACCCGACGGCGCCCATCAGCAGCCACATGGCCGGCCGCACGCCGCCGCGAATCTCGTCGTCGAGCGGCACGGCGAAGGCCGTGAACTTCATCTCCTGCGGGTAGGCGCCTTGTTCGGTCAGGCGGGCTGCAATGGCCGCCAGTTCCGCGCTTGCCGTCGCCGCCGTTTGGCCGGGCGCCAGCACGGCGGCCGCATAGTAGCCATGGCTGCCGCGAACCAGGTTGGCGGGATCCCACTGGATCGGGCGCCACAACTGCGTCGGCTCCGCGGCCTCCGCGGTGAAGTCGGTGGGCAGGCGGAACCCGTCGGGCATGACGCCAATCACCTCCACCGGGACGTCGTTGATCATCAGGGTGCGACCGATCACGGAAGGATCGCCGTTGTAGCGGGCCTGCCACAGCGGGTAGCCCAGCACGGCCACCTGCGGCCCATTCGGGGCATCATCCTCGGCGCTGATGACGCGGCCCAGCAGCGGGCGCGAGCCGAGCACGTCGAACGTATTGGCGGTGACGAAGCCAACCCCCACGCGCAGTGGCTCGCCATCGCCGGTGAGGTTCTGCTGTCCCGAGTTCCAACCCGCGACGCCCGTGAGGGTGGTCGCCATGTTCCGGAAGTCGACCACCTCCTGATTGGACAGCCACGTCTTGTCGAAGCTGATCCAGCGGGCGAAGATCTGCACGCGGCGGTCAGGCTCGGCATAGGGCAGCGGCGTGACGAGCACGGCCTTGACGACGCTGAAGATGGCCGAGGTCGCGCCAATCCCCAGGGCGAGGGTGATCAGCGAGGCGGCGGCAAAGCCGGGGCTCTTGATGAGGCCCCGTACGCCGCCGATGACATCTTGCCTGAGCCCATCCCACATCGCGCACTCTCCCGTCGGTTGGATGGGCTGGCCTCCCGGAAGGTTGGCGGGAGTGCGCCACTGCTCCCGACGGGAGGGCACTACTGGTCGGGAGGGCACTACTGGTCGGGAGGGTGCTACCGGTCGGGAGGGTGCTACTGC
>CAYGMD010000015.1:0-27235 GCA_964350785.1 uncultured Acidobacterium sp.
CCCGCCCGCCCTTGCCGTCCAGTGGCCATCGGGAAAGACCCAGGCCTTCACCGCCGTGCCACCAAATCAAACGATTGTCATCGACGAAGCGCGCGGGCTCCAGGTCACCCGCCCGGCCGCGCCGCAGCCCGCGCCTGCTCGCCCAGCTCTTCCTCGATGAGCCGCTTGAGGTAGTCGAACGCCGGAAGAAACGGCGGCGAATCGGGCGCGAGCCGGCCGTTAATCAGGACACTCGGGCTCGTCGTCAAGCCGTAGCGCCGCGCTTCCTCGAGGGCCTCGCGGATGACGCCGCGAAACTCCCCCGCGTCGACGCACGCATCGAACCTGTCCCGATCGAGGCCCGCGACGGTCGCCAACTCGCGCCGCCGGAGGGGACCGGCGGCGCCCGGCTCCGACACGAGCGCGTCGTGGAACGCCCAGAACCGCGCTTGCGCCAGCGCGCACAGCCCCGCTTCCGCCGCGGCGACCGACTCGGCGCCGAGAAGCGGCAACTGCTTCACGACGAGGCGGAGCCGATCACCGAACGTCTCGCGCACGCGGCCGAATGCCTGGGCCAGCCGCGCGTACTCAGGGCTTTGAAAGTCGCCGAATGCGACCAGCTCGATTGGGGCCGTGGCGGGTCCCACTCGCGCGTCTTGCGCCGCCCGCGCCACCTGCACGCGCGGCGCAACGAGGAAGCGCTCCGCCCGCGTGGACACCTTCATCAGTTCCTCCACGTAGGTCATCTTCGCCAACTCAGGCTGCGTGATCTTCTCCAACCACGCCCGCAGCGCCGGCCGCATTTGTTCCAGCGAGGCTCCCCGGGCGCTGTCGCCTAAACCCTGATAGAGCGCGAGCACGGCGGTGTCCGGCAGGGGAATCGTGCGCTTGGGAATCTCCTCGCGGAGCAAGGCCTCCGGCGTGAGCCCTCGCGCCGCCGCCTCGCGAGCCAGCAGCTCGGCGGTCACCAGCCGGTCCACGATCCCGCGGCGGATGTCGTAGAGCTGACGACTCAGGCCGATGTAGCTGGCCGGATCGGAGCGCAGCCACTCGCGATCGACCTCAGCCAGGCCGATGCGGCGGTCGCCGACCTGCGCGGCGGTCGCGTCGCCGGCATTCGGCGAGACAAGTTGCGCGGCGCCGGCGGGAACCGGCGTCGCGCGGACGGCCCCGCCACGGGGCCGCTCGGCAGCTCCGAGAGCCAACTGGAACGAACCAGTGTCGGTTGGCGACGGCCCGCGGCTGACCGTGAGGAGGTAGTCGCCGGCCGGCATCACGCTGACGGGTGCCTCCACGGCAAGTTGTGTGTCAGAAGCGCGCCGCACGGCCAGCGGCACGAGATCCAGCGTCACGAAGGGGCTGGATCCAAAGTGACGACCGGTGATCGTGAGGCCGTTGACATCGGCCACCGCGCCGGTCACAACGAGCGGTGGCGCAGGGGGCGGGGTCGGCTGGTACGCGGCCGGTCGGCCGGTGGCCAGGGCCAGCCACCAGCCCAACGCCCAGCCCAGCCGGTGCGCCCCTCTAATGAGCGGCCTCTGGCGTAACTTCATGGCATCTCGTCCGCAGTCCAGGGTGTTCGGCAGGGTTCGCCCCGTTCGTACAATACAAGATTGGCGGCCAGGCTGGCCCGCAGGGTCGTGAGCCCCGCCTTTTCCGCGGCGGTGATGAGATCTCGCTGCACCGCCGCTGCGCGCGCAAACTCCCCGGACGCCGCCAGCGCCATCGCCAGCGTGGCTCCCAAGTCGAGCGTCCTTCCGTGCTTGAGCAGTTCCTGCACCAGCGCCAGCGCCCGCGAGCCATCACGGACACGGTCATCGTCGGCCGATGCCAGCAGGCGGGCCAACCCATGGGCGAAGACGGGCTGATCGGGATACGCCTTCGCGGCGTCGACCAACCGGTCTCGGGCTTCGGCATACCGCCGGATCTGGACGAGAGCGACTGCCTGACCGAATCGTGCCTCGACGAGGTCGGGGTTCAGAGACATGACCTGTTCGTAGTGGGGGAGCGACGCCTCCGCCCGCCCAAGTCGGCGCAGACTGGCGGCCAGCCTGAGGTGGGAATCCACGTGGCCCGGCCGCGACTGCAGGGCCGCTCTGAATCGCTCGATGGCGTCAGCGTGGCGACCGTCGGCCTGCAGCAGCACGCCCAGACTGTACTGCGCCAGAGCGTGACCGGGAGTCACTCGCACGACCTCCTCGAACGCCGCGCGGGCGCCGCGTGCGTCCCCCATCTGATAGAGCGTCGATCCCAGCCGCTGGCGCAGGGCCGGGTTGGTGGGCGCCAGTTCCAGCCCCTTGCGGAACAGCGCCGCGGCTTCGGGCCAGGCCTTCCGGTCCAAGGCCCTGATCCCTCGCGCCTCGTAGGCCTGCGGGCTCTCGATTAGTTCCTGCAGTTCGACCATCAGCGGATCGGCCGGAAGAATCTCGTGATCCTCCCTCTGGCGGAAATGTCGATCGGCGAGATCCGTCCGGCCCAGTCCCCGATAGGCCATCGCCAGCGGGTAATGAGCCGCGGCGGCCTCACGGTCTGCCGCCAGGATCCCTTCGAGATACTTCACCGCCAAAGCGTAGTCCTGTTTCGCCAGCGCGGTGCGCCCAAGGCCAAACCGGGCCGAGAGTGAACCCGGCTGAAGCGCCAGGGCTCTGGCGAACCGCGGCTCCGCGTCATCCGGGCGCCCTTGCGCCAACTCCAGATCCCCAAGCCACACAAGCGCGGCCAGATCGTCCGGACGCAGCATCAATGCCTGGCCGAACCACGCCATTGCCTTCGGGGCATCGCCCCGGTCCCGGTAGACGTGACCCAGGTAGTACACCCAACGGAACTCGCCGGGCATGAGCGCCTGCGCGTTCAGAAAGCAGGGCTCGGCGGCCTCGTGATAGCCGGCGGCCATCAGCAGCCGTCCCATCTCTCCATAGGCCTCGCTCAGTTCACCTGGTTGCGGATTTGGCGCCAGCATCCGCTGTCGCAGGGTCGAGTGCTGCGCGGTGATCTGCGCCCGGGTCGCCTCTGTCAGCCCGGAGAGATCGGGCAGCACCACCGGTTGCCCTGGAACCTTGGCCGCCGCTCCGCCTGGAGTCGAGGTCTCGTCGCGAGAGGTGCAACCTGATCCCAACAGGGCCAGCAAGCCAAACCCGGCGGTAATCAGCCCGATTGACGCCCGCCTCTTCATTGGCGAGTACCGCTGCCTTCGGTGATCGTCGTCCATCGATCGGGGTTGACCCCAGACCAGGTTTCGACGCGCCCATCCGGCCAGCGCACGCGGAGGGACGGCGCCTCTGCTGAGGCGCCGAGTCCCACGAGCACGCGTGGATCGTGGGCTGACGCGTAGCTGCCGTCGGCCCGCACGCGCCGACGGATGGCCGGCGCGCCTGGCCGGGTGACAGTGACGACGGCCCCGACCAGATCCCGCGGCCGATCCTTCCCCACCAACCGCAATCCCAGCCAATGGTGACGGTTGCCGACGCCGTTGATGAGCAGCCGGGCGCGACCGCTGTTGTTGCCAACGAGTACGTCGATGTCGCCATCGTTGTCGACGTCGCCACAGGCGGCGCCCCGTCCGGCTTCCGACAGCTCGAACGCCGCGCCCGCGCGACTCGTGACGTCCTCGAATCGCCCATCGCCGCGATTGCGAAAGAGCAGCTTCTTTTGATCGTAGGGAAAGGGCTGGCGCGCGCGCCCGTGCACCTTCACGATTGTGCCATTGACCGTAAACAGGTCGAGCCAGCCGTCGTTGTCGAAATCGATCCAGGCGGTTCCCCAACCCGTATAGGAAAGGCTGAGCGGGCCGAGCCCCGAAGGTGCGCTTCGGTCCACGAATCGCCCGGGCCCGTCGTTGACGTAAAGGTTGTTGCCCTCGCCCGTCAGGTGCGTCATGAACAGATCTTCGTCACCGTCGTTGTCGAAATCCCCGGCATCGACGCCCATGCTGGCCTCGGGCCGACCGACTTCATTCACCGCGGCGCCGGCCGGCAGGGCCGTGTCCTTGAACGTGCCATCCTGCTGGTTGATCCACAGCAGGTTCTCGGTGCCATCGTTGGCGACATAGATGTCGACCCAGCCATCACCGTTGAAATCGGCGGCCGACACGCCGAGTGCCGGCCCAAACTTACCGCCGACCAGCGCCCGGGCAGTGACGTCCTCGAACCGGCCTCCTCCGCGGTTGCGATACAGCCGATCGCGCTGGCCGCCATACACCTGGGGCGGGCAGTAGTCGCGTTCGCCCGCCATGTTGGGACACGGGGTCTCGTTTTCGATCGCATACGTGACGTTGTTGCCCACATACAAATCAAGCCAGCCGTCGCGGTCGAAATCAAGAAACGAGGCCGACACGCCGAAGCCATCCGGGTCATCGATGCCGCTCTGCCGCGATACCTCGGCGAACGTCCCGTCGCCCTGGTTGCGAAACAACTGGCCCGGTCCGAAATTCGTGAGGTACAGATCAACCCAGCCGTCGTTGTCGACGTCCCCCGTCGCAACACCCATTCCATATCCCTGGGCGCTGATGCCGCTCCGCTCGGTCACGTCGGTGAAGTGCAGAACGCGCGTGCCGTCGGCCGCCACCTGCAGGTCGTTGCGGAACAAGCGACCCTTGAGCGGTAACTGGGGATGCGGGGCGATCGACGCCTGCTCGCGCGGCTGGTTCGCGCCGAGCATCCGTCCCTGGACGAGGTAGGCGTCGAGGTCGCCGTCGTTGTCGTAGTCCAGGAGGGCGACACCAGGCGGCAGGATTTCAGGATAGTAGAACCTGCCCGACGCGCCATTGAAATGCGTGAAGTCGAGTCCGCTCGCCTCGGCCTGGTCGGTGAACCATGGGTCAGCAACAGGCATGGGCTGGCCGGGCAAGCCCCCACAACCTGCCAGCCCCAACAGGGCCACCGGCGGCAGCACCAGGGCACCCAGCTCGATCAACCAGGCGACGGCGGCAGCCACGACGAGTGAATGCGAGGGCATGGCAGGCGGGAATGATCCGTTGCCGAACAACGCCCTGTCAACACGTCCACGGCGAAGCGGTCGGGCCAGATGCCGCAGCACGCTATCGAAGTCGGCGGCGATGAGGCAAGCGGTCAGCGCTCGTGCTTCGGCTGGTCCTTCTTGTCCCCGCCCCCGCCGAAGATCCGCGACCAGAAGCCGCGCTTCTTCTTCGGCGGCTCGGACTCGCCCACGGCGGCGTCCACCGCTGCGACCACGTCATCCTGGTCGCGCGCGCCCTCGCGGCGCGCCAGGCGGGCGTCGCGACCGGCGCCGGACGGCCGGCGCACCCACGCCGCCTTCTGGCCCGCGGTGGCGGCCTTCATGAATCGCCCCCACAGCGGCACGGCCAGCTCCGAGGCGTAGCCGCCCCGCCGGATGGTGCGCGGCTGATCGAAGCCAATCCACACGCCGGCCGCCACGGATGGGGTGAAGCCCACGAACCACGCGTCCTTGTAGTCGTTGGTCGTGCCGGTCTTGCCGCCCGCGGGCAGCGTGAAGCCATACCGTCGCGCCGCGGAGCCGGTGCCGGCATCGATGACGCCGCGCAGCATGTCGGCCATCAGGTAGGCGGTGATTGGCTTGACCACCTGCCGCGGCGTCTCTGCCGACTCGAACAGCACGACGCCGTCGGCGTCCACGACCCGGCGAATCAGCGAGGGCGGCGTGAGGGCGCCGCCGTTGGCGAACGCGCCGTAGGCCGACGTGATGGCCGCCAGCGTGACTTCGCCCGACCCGAGCGCCACCGACGGCACGTTGGGCAGGTCGTCGAAGCCGAACGCGCGGGCGGCGCGCAAGGTCTTGCCGAGGCCCACCTGGCCCAGCAGCCGCACGGCGGCGCGATTGCTCGACAGCCGCAACCCGTCGCGCAGCGTCACCGACTCCTCGGTCAAGTGCTCATCGTCTGGGTCCCACGCGGCGTTGGCCAGGACGGGCTCGGCCAGGTCGTCGATGGTGTCGTCGGGGCCGTAACCCGACTCGACGGCCGCCGCATAGATGAACGGCTTGAACGCCGACCCGGGTTGGCGGCGCGCGAGCATGGCCCGGTTGTACGAGCTGGCGGTGAAGTCGCGGCCGCCGACCAGGGCCCGCACGCCGCCGGTGACGGGATCGATGGCAATCAGCGCCGCCTGCAGCGGCGCGCCATCGGCGCGACCCTTGGCCAGGGTGCGATCGATCTCGGCCAGGCTGGCGGCGACGGCCGCTTCGGCCGCGCGCTGCATGGCGGGATCGATGGTCGTGTAAACCTGGAGGCCGCCCTCGGAGACGCGCACCGCGCCAAAGCGCTCCACCAGCTGTCGCCGCACCTCGGCCTTGAAGTACTGGCCAAAGGCTTCGGGCGCGCGAAGGCCATCGCGGATGTCGACGTCGGTGGCGAGCGCCTGCGTGTACTCCGCCGCCGTGATCGCCTTGACATCACGCATGGCCTTCAGCACGACACCCTGCCGCGCCTGGGCCTTCTCGGTACTGACCGTTGGCGCGTAGTTCGAGGGCGCTTTCAGCAGGCCGGCCAGCAGCGCCGCCTCGGGCAGCGACAACTCCGCGGCGTGCTTGCCGAAGTACCCGCGCGCGGCCGCCTCGGCGCCGTAGAGACCGTCGCCGAAGTACACCTTGTTCAGGTACAGCTCGAGAATCTCGTTCTTGGTGAAATAACGTTCGAGCTGCGCGGCGAAGAGCAGTTCCCTGATCTTCCGGCGCAGCGTCTTCTCCCGCCCCACCGACTGGCGCGCCAGTTGCTGGGTGATGGTGCTGCCGCCCTGGGCGGCTTCGCCGGCCCGCAGGTCGGCCAGGGCGGAGCCGGCAATGCGGATGGGGTCGAAGCCGTCGTGGTCGAAGAAGCGCCGGTCTTCGATGGCAATCACCGCCTTGATCAGGTTAGGCGACACCTCGGCCAGCGGCACCTCGATGCGATGCTCCCGGGCGATGGCAAAAACTGCACGGTCGGCCACGTCGTACAGGACGGTGGCGCTCGGCATGAGGCGGAAGGCGCGCAGGTCGTCGCGGCCCGGCATTTCCGAGACCAGCACGTAGACAACCCACGCGAAAGCAGCGATCGCCACGGCAACCGCCGCCATCAGGAGGCGGACGGCGGGCGTCCAGGAGCGGGGTTTCGGGAGGGCCATCAGCACAGTCGGTGCAACCGACGTGCCACGAACGCTGGGGGGGTCGCGCGGTATTGTCCAGAAACTCCCTTGCCGGTGACACCCCGATACAGCTGAGCTCTACGGGCCATGCTATCGTCTCGCCATGCGAACGAAATGGCACTTTGCACTCATCGTCCTCGTCACGGTACTGGTCGGCGGTATCGCCGCCCAGCATGAGGTCGCCAGCGCCCAGGCGCCGGCCGCCGTTCCCCGCTTCCAGGTGGACCCGTCCTGGCCGCTCGACATGCCCAACCACTGGGTCATGGGCGCGGTCACCGGCGTCTTCGTTGACGCCAAGAACCACGTGTGGGTCGCCCACCTGCCTGAGACGCTGACCGAGGAGGAACTCTACGAGGAACAGAAACCGCCCATGGGCACGTGCTGCAAGGCCGCCCCGCCGGTGCTGGAATTCGACGAGAAGGGCAAGCTCGTGCAGGGCTGGGGCCAGGGCTCGATGACCGACTTCACCGACTGGCCGCGCGAGCCGCACGGCATCTTTGTCGACCACAACGACTTCGTGTGGGTGGGCAGCTACAACCGTCACCGCGTGATGAAATTCACCCGCGAGGGCAAACATGTGCTCACAATCGGCGAATATGAGAAGACGGGCGGCAGCGCCGACACCAAGCTGCTCGGCGGCCCCTCGGGCGTCTGGGTCGACCCCAAGACCAACGAAGCGTTTATCTCGGACGGCTATCGCAACCGCCGCGTCATCGTGGTGGACGGCGCCACCGGCAAGTACCTGCGGCACTGGGGCGCGTACGGCAACGTGCCGGACGACACCGAGAAGTTCGACGCCAAGACGATGATGAGCGGGGCGCTGCCGAAGCAGTTCTCGACCCCGCACGGCATCACCGGGTCGAAGGACGGCAGGATTTACGTCGCCGATCGCCGGGGTAACCGCATCCAGATCTTCGACCAGCAGGGCAAGTTCCTGTCGGAGAAGGTCATCGCGCCCGCCACCCTGTCATCGGGCTCGGCGTTCGTCATCGTGCTGTCGCCCGACGCCCAGCAGCAGTGGCTGTACCTGGCCGACGGCACCAATCACAAGATCTGGATCCTGCGGCGGTCGACCATGGAAGTGGTCGGCGAGTTCGGCCGCGGCGGACGCCAGGTGGGCCAGATGCTGCGCCCCCACGGCATGAGCATCGACTCGCGGGGCAACCTGTTCGTCGGCGAGGCCTCGACGGGGCGCCGCGTGCAGAAGTTCACGCTGCTCGCCAAGTAAGCGGCGGCGTGGGGCTCGGCGCTTGCGCGCCATCGTAGGGCTCGGCGCTTCGCGCCCTCGTGGGGTCGGCCGCCTACCGGCGGCCTCTTGGGGGATCCTGCCCCACGGCGGCGTTAGCCGCCACCCTGACCCGCAACGCCCGCCAGCGCGAGCTGCTGCTCGACCGCGCGCGCGAATGTAAAGCCTAACCACGAAGCTCACGGAGAACACGAAGCCTCTCTTCCTTTAGTTTGCTTCGTGGCCGTCGTGGCCTTCGTGGCCTTCGTGGTTCTCGGCGTTATTCCGTCAGTGTGACAAGCACCGCTTCCAAATCAAACATGTCGTGCCCCAGGGCATCGACCGTCACTTTCAGCCCGGGCCGCAACTCCGACTGCGGCAGCTTCTTCAGCCCGCGCATGACCTGCGTGCCCTCGTTCATGTCGATCTCGTAGGTCGCGCCGTCCACGGCCTTCACGTCAAGCTGCGTCGCCTGCACCTTGACGATGGCCCCGACGATCTTGAACTTCTCGTGGGCCGTCACACTGGCCGTCATGCCGGCCAGGAGCAGTGCGACAAATAGGAGCTTAGGCATGTAATGCACGCATTCTAAGTCTCTGCGTCATCTGTGTCATCTGCGGCCCGCATCGGCGTTAGAACCAAACCCTTACCCCGGTGACAAAGTGCCAGCCGCCGACGTCGTCGCCGGCTTCGCGGGCGAGGTGGCCGGTTTCAAACACCTTGCGGTGCCAGACCAGGCCGGCGTAAGGCGCCAGCTCACGGCGTATCTCGTAGCGAAACCGCGCCCCGAATTCGATGGTGCTGAGGCCGGCGCCGACGCCGCGCTCGGGGTCCGACTTGCCGTAGAGGTTCAGCTCCAGCAACGGCTGCATGATCAGCCGGTCCGTGAACAGCAGGTCGTACTCGACTTCGACGCGGGCCGCGGTCCGCGCCGATTCGCCAAGGTAGACCGTGGTCTCGACGTCGAACCACTGCGGCGCGAGGCCCTGGAGGCCCACCGCCATCCAGGTGCGGCCGACGCCCGGGGCAAAGTCCTGGCGCACGCCGCCGACCACCGTCCACCAGCGCGAGAAGTTGCGGCCCAGCAGCAAGTGCCCTTCGGCATCCTCGAATTTGCCTTCCTGGTGATCGGCTTCGGTGCGGACCCAGATGCGGTTGATGTCGCCGCCGACCCAGGCCTTGGCGTCCCAGATCCCGCCCAGGCCGGTGTCCGACGCCTGTCCTTCCATCTGGTCGAACAACACCATGAAGTGCACGCCGGAGTCGTGCACGGCGTGCCCCTGGAGGGCAGGCGGAAACGCGGCCTTGCGGTCCTCGTCGGTCGGGGCCGGCACCGGCGTGACCTGCGCGCTCGCGGTGGTCGCGATGACGCACGCAAGCCACACCAGGGCGAGACGGAAGCGAGTGAGGACGACCATTATTCCGCCACCCGCACTTCGCGGAACATGCCCGCTTCCATGTGGAACAGGAGGTGGCAATGGTAGGCCCACCGCCCCAGCGCGTCGGCCCGGACGCGATACGCGCGCTTGGTGCCCGGCGGCATGTCGATGGTGTGCTTGCGCACCTGGAAGTTGCCCGCCTCGTCTTCGAGGTCGCTCCACATCCCGTGCAGGTGGATGGGGTGCGTCATCATGGTGTCGTTGACGAGCACCACGCGCAGACGCTCGCCGTACGTGAGCCGCAGCGGTTCGGCATCCGCGAACTTCACGCCGTCGAAGGACCAGGCGAAACGCTCCATGTGGCCGGTCAGGTGCAGTTCCACCGTGCGCCCGGGATCGCGCCCATCGGGATCGGCAAACAGGCTCTTCAGGTCGGCGTAGGTCAGCACGCGGCGGCCGTTGTTGCGCAACCCGATGCCGGGGTCGTTGAGCCGCGCCGTCGGCGCCATGGTCTGCATGTCGACCAGCGGATTGCCGCGCTCGGTGGCCGGGTGGGCCTGGGCACCGCCGCCGGCACCCGACATGTTGTGGCCGGCGTGGGGATCGGGTGCGGCAGGTGCAGCGGGTTCGGCGGGCATCACGTGCCCCGCGTGCGGATCGGGCGCGGCCGGCATGTTGTGCCCGGCGTGGGCATCGGCCGCCGCCGGCGCCGCGGTGGCCATCGCCGCCATGTCGTGCCCGGGGCCGCCGTGGCCCATGTCGGCCATGGTCAGCAGCGGTCGTGGATCGAGCGCGGGTACCGGCGCCCGAAGCCCGTCGCGCACCGCGAGCGTGCCGGCGGCGTACGCGGTACGGTCCATGGCCTGCGCGAACATCGTGAACGCGTCCTGGCCCGACGGCTCGACGATCACGTCAAAGGTCTCGGCCGTCGCAATCCGGAACTCGTCGACCGTCACGGGATGCACATACTGGCCGTCGGCGGCCACCACGGTCATCTTCAGGCCGGGGATGCGGACGTCGAAGTAAGTCATGGCCGAGCCGTTGATGAAGCGCAGCCGCACGCGCTCGCCCGGCTTGAACAGGCCGGTCCAGTTGCCCGACGGCGTGATGCCGTTCACCAGGTGCGTGTAGGTGGAGCCCGACACGTCGGCCAGGTCGGTCGGCGACATGCGCATGTTGCCCCAGGCGCGGCGGTCGGCCACCGTGGCCTTGAAGCCCTGCTCGCGCACGTCCTTCAGGAAATCGCCGAAGTTGCGCCGGTTGCGGTTGTAGTAGTCCGACTGCTTCTTCAGCTTGCCGAACACCCGCTTGGGGTTCTCGTCGGTCCAGTCGGTGAGCAGCACCACGTGCTCGCGGTCATAGCGGAACGGCGCGGGCTCGCGCGGGTCGATCACGAGCGGGCCGTAGAGGCCGCGCTGTTCCTGGAACCCCGAGTGGCTGTGGTACCAGTAGGTGCCGCCCTGGCGCACGGTGAACTTGTAGGTGTAGGTCTCGCCGGGGTGGATGCCGTGGAAACTCAGCCCGGGCACGCCGTCCATGTTGGACGGCAGGATCATGCCGTGCCAGTGGATGGAGGTGTCCTCGTCCAGCGCGTTGGCCACGCGCATGGTTACCGTGTCGCCCTCGCGCCAGCGCACGAGCGGCGCCGGGATGGAGCCGTTGACGGTAATGCCCATGCGGGTGGCGCCGGTGAAGTTGACCGGCGTCTCGGCAATGCGCAGGTCGAACTCGGTGCCGGTCAAGGTGGCCTGGCTCGTGCGCGCGGCGGCCTGCGCGAATCCGCGTGACGGCCACATGCCCAGGCCGGCGGCAGCGCCGCCCACGGCCAGTCCCTTAACAAACGTACGACGATTGATCATCTGATGCGTCCTCGTTCCCATGCCAGAAGGGCGGCGCTCTAGCGCCGCCGACACTGCCGGAGCGATTGGGGAATCAGACGCGAAGAACGGAAGGAGCGGGCGGATGCGGCGATTCGATCCGCGTGAGGGCCGACGGGGCGAGGCGCGGCTCAACGGGCGGCTGGGGGAACGTGACGTGCGGCGTGGCGATCGGCGCCGAGACCAGCAGGTGCGCGGTCGCCGTCTTGGCCACTGTCACGCGCGGTTCGGCGATGTCGGGCAGGCACGCATGCATGCTCTCGGTGTTGATCGCCGTCGCCGGCGCCGATTCCTGGTGGCAGGAGGCTTCGGCGGGCGCGGCCAGCTCGTCCGCACATTCCCACCCGCACGCCAGCAGCCGGCCCGACGCCAGGAGCATCACGAGGACGACGAGATGTGCGGTGGGCCGGACGATCACGACAGTTCCGACTATACCAGAGCCGCGTTACGGGTAGAATTCTGGACGTTGACGTCCCGTCTCTACCTCGTGCTGGCGTTCCTCGTGGCGACGCCTTTTGCCGACAGCGTGCTCGCCCACGGCGTGGCCGCCAGCGACAAGGACCTGATCACGCAGGGCCGGCAACTCGCCGTGTTCCTCTACCTGGGCGCCAAGCACATGGTCACCGGCTACGACCACCTGCTGTTCCTGTTCGGCGTCATCTTCTTCCTGTATCGCCTCAAGGAAGTGGCGCTCTACGTCACGCTGTTTGCCGTCGGCCACAGCATCACGCTGCTCTACGCGGTGATGAGCGGCACCCACGTCAACCCGTTCATCATCGACGCCATCATCGGGTTGTCGGTGGTTTACAAGGCACTCGACAACCTGGGCGCCTTCACGCGGCTGCTGGGCTTCCAGCCCAACACCAAGCTCGCGGTCTGGATTTTCGGCCTGTTCCACGGCCTGGGACTCGGCACCAAGCTGCAGGACTTCTCGCTGTCGGCCGAGGGCCTGGTGCCGAACATCCTCGCCTTCAACGTCGGCGTCGAGCTGGGCCAGGTGCTGGGGTTGAGCGCCATCCTGATCGCCATGGGCTTCTGGCGCCGCTCGGCCGGCTTTCACCAACACGCTTTTGCCGCCAACGTGGTCGTGATGACCTGCGGCTTCATCCTCGCCGGCTATCAGCTGGTGGGATTCGCGACACAGATGACACAGATGACGCAGATGACGAGATGACGCCGATGACATCAGAACCGCTGCCTTCTGTGTCCCAGCTAGTGCGCGCGATTGGCATTGCCATGCTGGTGGCCGCGATCATGCTGGTCACGGCGGTGCTGCCCGCCGAGTACGGCATCGACCCCACCGGCATCGGCGAGGCCGCCGGCCTGCTGCGCCCGCCGGCCTCGGCCATCGACATGGCGATCCCGGTCACGCCCGAAGCCGCGGCCACCGTCACGCCATCCGACGTGGCGTTTCGCAGCGACGAGATGACGTTGACGCTGAAGCCGGGCGAAGGCGCCGAGATCAAGGCGACCATGGTGCGCGGCGGCAGCTACGTGTTCAGTTGGGCGGTCGCGGGCGGCACGGTGGAGTTCGACATGCACGGCGAACACACCGATGGCTCGGGCGGCGAGGCCAGCTACGCCAAAGGGGAAGAGGCGGCGGGCCTCAACGGCACGTTCCACGCGCCGTTCGACGGCCGCCACGGCTGGTTCTGGCAGAACCTGACGTGGGAGCCGGTCACGATCACGCTGAAGACCAGCGGCTTCTACAGCAAGATCGAGAAGCTCTAGCTGGTCAGGGACGATGGCTCGGCCTGGGCCGGCGCGAACGGCATGCGCTTGCCCGGATCGCGGTGCCAGCTGAGAGTGGGCGCCTGCGCCCGGCCCGCTTCGGCCAATGCGCGCATGGCGTGCGCGGGCGTGTCGTAACGCTCGTCGGGCACGTCATCAGGCAGGGCTTGACCGGGGCGCCAGGCCAACGGAACTGTCAGTAAGCTACACGTGCCGTCGCTCCACACGTGGATGACGACCTTGCTCAGCGGAAACACCTCGTCCGCCTTTCCGGGGGGATGACGTTCAGTGTAGCACCCGGGCGTCCACCGACCCGCCGGCCTTCGATACAATCTGTGCACCCATGACATCAACCGCTCGCGCCGTGGCCGTCGCCGTCGCGCTCAACCTCATCAATACATCGCCGCTGTCGGCCCAAGACAGCCGCACTGCGCGCTTCGACGCGCTGGTCGCCGTGGCCGAGGCGAAGATGGCCGAACACCGCGTGCCCGGCATGGCCATCGGCATCATCGACAACGGCGTCGTGCGCACCCGCGGCCTGGGTGTAACCAACGTCGAAGATCCGCTCGCGGTGACCGCGCACACCGTGTTCCCCATCGCGTCGATCTCGAAGACGTTTGCCGCCACCGCGATAATGCGGCTGGTGGAACAGGGCAAGATCGACCTGCAGGCGCCGGTGCGCACCTATCTTCCCGAGTTCAAGGTCCAGGACCCGGCCGTCAGCCGCGACGTCACGGTCTGGAATCTCCTGACACACACCAGCGGCTGGGAAGGACAGGTATCGGGACCGGAGCGCGGTGAAGACACGTTGCGCAACTTCGTCAGCTCGATCGCGGACTTGATGCAACTCGCCCCCCGTGCGGCGGCGTGGAGCTACAACAACGCCGGGTTCAGCGTCGCCGGCCGCGTGATCGAGGCCGTTACCGGCACCGCCATCAACCGCGCCATGCGCGACCTGGTGTTCGCGCCGCTCGGCCTGGCCCATGCCGGCACCACCGCTGGCGACTTCATCGTCAATCGCTTTGCCGCCGGGCACGCCAATCGCGGCGACGCCGCGCCCACGCTCCAGCGGCCGTTTTCGCCGTCGGTCAGCGTCACCGCCGGTGGCATCGGCCTGTGCCTCACCGACCTGCTGGCCTACGCGCAGTTCCACATGGGCAACGGCACGGCCGCCAGCGGCGAGCGGGTGCTGAGCCAGGCCTCGCTCGAGCGCATGCGCGAGCCCCAGCTGCACAAGCAGGGCACCGACGATGACATCGGGATGGCGTGGCACCTGCGCACGGTCGGCGGATTGAAAGTCGCGTCGCATGGCGGCACGCTGGCCGGCCACATCCTGCTGCTGGAGATTGCGCCCGAGCGCAACTTCGCCATCGCCATCCTGACCAACGCCCAGAACGGCTGGCGATTGATCCAGGACGTGGAGCGCGCCGCGCTGCAGTCGTACCAGCAGGCGACCTTCGCGCCGAACCAGGCCATTGCCCACCGCGGACTGGTGGAAACGCTGCCGACAGCCACTCCCCTGGCGGTGCAGCCGGATCCGGCACCGTACGTCGGGCGCTTCCTGCGGCCCTCGAACGCGGTCCTGGTCAGCGCCGACGACGCGAAGTTGTCGGTGCAGGAGCTGCCCAACACCGGCGAGCCGCGGCCGGCGATGCCGATCGCGTTCTTCGGCACCGATCGCGCCGTGGTCACCGATGGCCCCGACCGCGGTCAGTCCATTGAGTTCATTCGCGCCGCCGACGGCACCGTCACCTGGATCCGCATCGTCGGCCGCATCGCCGTGCGCGCGAAACCATGACGACGCGCGACGACCTGAGGCGGTTTGCCGTCACGCGCAGCCTGTTTGGGCCGACCACCCTGGCCCGGGCGATCGACACGCTGGGGTTCGTGCAGGCCGACCCGATTCGCGCTCCGGCGCGCGCGCAAGACCTGACGCTGCGGCCACGCGTCAGGGGCTATCGCGCCGGCGACCTCGAGCGGCACTACCCGCGCCTGCCAATCGAGGAAGACGTCTTCATCAACTACGGGTTCGTCACCCGGACGCTGCACGGGCTGATGCATCCGAGGGCGGGACTCTCGCCGACCGCCTCGAACCGGAAAGCCGCGGCATTACTGGCGTTCGTGCGCGAGCGCGGCACGGTTCACCCGCGCGATGTCGACGCGCACTTCGCGCATGGCCGGGTGACCAACTACTGGGGCGGCTCGTCGAGCGCCACCACGCACATGCTCGAGGCCCTGCACTACAAGGGCGCCCTGCGCGTGGCCGGGCGCGAGGCCGGCGTTCGCCTGTACGCGGCGCGGGAGACCGGCGCCGGCGTCACCGGCGCCCAGGCCCGTCGAGAGCGACTCGACACCCTGGTGGACATCGTCGTCAACAAGTACGCGCCGCTGCCGGCGGCCAGCCTGTCGCAGGTGATCGCGCGCCTGCGCTACGCGGTGCCGCATTGGCGCGCGGAGATACGTGACGCCCAGGCGAGGGCCCGCCAGCGCCTGTCGCAAGCGCTGGTCGATGGGCAGACGTGGTACTGGCCGGCGGACGAAGCGATTCCGAACGACGAAGCACCAGAGATGGTGCGGTTGCTTGCGCCGTTCGATCCAGTGGTGTGGGATCGCCGGCGATTCGAGCTGCTGTGGGATTGGGCGTATCGGTTCGAGGCGTACACGCCTGAGCCCAAGCGCAAGCTGGGGTATTACGCGCTGCCGCTGCAGTGGCGCGACCGCGTGGTGGGCTGGGCCAACGTCTCGCTGAAGGACGGACGCTTGCACGCCACGCTCGGCTATGTCGCGGGCCGGCCGCCACGTGAACGCGCCTTCAAGCGCGAGCTGGAGGCGGAGCTCGCCCGGATGCGGCAGTTTCTCGGCGGCTAGTCTCTCTTGACGCGGCGAAAACTGAAAACTATTGACCTCTTAACTGTGTAAAAGCGGTATTTATTAGTGTGTTATTGTGGTATTAACACATGTGTAATAATGGCATTATAGAGCATGGCGATCTATTCACCCCGCACGCTCGATGGTGCCATCGAATTGCTGTTCAAGCAGTTGCCGGCATTGCTGCTGGTCGGCCCGCGGGCTTCGGGAAAGACGACAACGGCGGCCCGGCACGCAGCATCAATCGTCCGACTGGACATCGACGGCGAGGCTCAGGCTTTCAGGGCCGATCCAGACGCCGCCTTGCGCGGGCTTCAGGAGCCTGTGCTGATCGACGAGTGGCAGATGGTGCCCGGGGTGCTCGGCGCCATCAAGCGCGCCGTGGACGCCAGGCCTGACCCGGGCCGCTTCATCATCACGGGTTCGGTTCGCGCTGAACTGGACGGCGAATGGTGGCCTGGCACCGGTCGCGTGACGCGGCTGCCGATGTTCGGCATGACCATTCGCGAGCAGGTGGGCGCCATCCGAGGGCCATCGTTCGTCGACCGCGTCGCCTCGGGGACACCGCTCGAGCCGGCTCGGCACACGCCCGACCTTCGCGGCTACGTCGACCTCATTTTTCAAAGCGGATTCCCGGAGCCGGCGCTGCGCCTGACCGGCGCGGCTCGACAGCGCTGGCTGGACAGCTACCTCGAGCACCTGCTCACGCGCGACGTTGAACTCGTCGACGCCGGCCGCGATCCGGTGCGACTGCGCCGGTACGTGGAAGCGTATTCGCTCAACACGGCCGGTGTGGCGGATGAACGGACGCTGTTTGATGCCGCCGGGATCAACCGGAAAACCGCGGCGGCGTACGACCGGCTCTTGAGCAACCTGTTCGTGACCGAAAACCTGCCCGCCTGGACATCGAACCGCCTCAAGCGACTCGTGCAGGGTCCCAAGCGCCATGTAGTCGACCCGGCCATTGCCGGCGCGGCGCTGAGGCTCGACACCAACGGCGCCCTCCGGCAGGGCGATCTGTTCGGCCGGCTGCTCGAGACGTTCGTGGTGGCACAGATCCGCGCCGAGGTGCCCGTCAGCGAGACGCGGCCGCGGCTGTACCATGTGCGGCAGCAGGAGGGCCGGCTCGAGGTCGACCTCCTGGTGGAACTCGGCGGCGGCCGGCTCATTGCCATTGAAGTGAAGGCCGACGCGGCGCCGACCGCGGCGGCGGCGCGCCATCTGGTCACTCTGCGCGATCGGTTCGATCAGGAGTTCGTGGCCGGCGTCGTCTTGCATACCGGTCCCCGCGCGTTCGCGCTCTCCGACCGCATTGTGGCGGCACCGATCTCAACACTCTGGAGCTGAACTGACGCCGGAGCTAGAGATCCGGTTGACGACATCCCCCGCGGTATAGCCGAGCATCTTCTCGGCACCGACGTTGAAGATCTGGATGACGCCGCGCGCATCAGTGGCGATACTCGAGAAGTTGGCGCTGTCGAAGATCGCGCTCTGGAGGGCGCCCGCCTTCAGCAGCCCCTGGGCGCGCCGGACCCCGCTGTCAGAGGTCTGGCGTCACCGGAGGCGTTCCGCAGTAGCGGCAGGGTCCTGATCCGGTCCGGCATGTCGGTCCGAGCATGCCAGCCCGGCCGTAATCGGCGCTGTCCCGGATTGCACAGGACGGGCGCTGTCCTAGTCTTCCTTCCAGGGGTTGTTCGCGAACACCGCGACTTCGGGCCACAGCACGCGCCGCGGCAGGTTCAGCCCGGCCAGGATGGTCGCAGCAATGTCGCCGGCGTAGAGCTTGTTCGGGTTGTTGCGGCCGGTCTTGCCCATCCAGTTGGTCTGCACTTCCGACGGCAGCACGCACACCACGCGAATGCCGTGCGGCCGCAGTTCGGCCTGCCAGCATTGGCTGATGCCGCGCACGGCCCACTTGCTGCCCGAGTACGCGGTGCCGCCCTTGGCGCCCTTCGTGCCCGAGGTCGAGGCGATGTTGACGACGTCGCCGCTGCCCTGGGCCTTCATCAGCGGCACAACGCGGTTGGTCAGGTCGACCAGGCCGAACACGTTGATGGCGAACAACTGCCGCATGGCGTTGATGTCGAGCTCGCCGATCTCCGCGTTGTAGCCAATGCCGGCGTTGTTGATCAGCACGTCGATGCCGCCCATCATGCTGACGGCGGTCTCGACCGTTCGCGCGTTGTCGGCGTCCACGGCCACGTCGGCCTTGAGGCCATGCGCCCCGGTCGCCTTGGCGACGGCGGCGATCTCCGCGTCCTTGCGGCCGGTAAACACCACCTGGTGTCCCGCCTCGCGGGCCGCGGTGACGATGGCGGCGCCAATGCCCTGGCTGCCGCCGGTAATCAGGAAACGTTGGGTCTGCATGGGTTCATTATGTGTCGAGCGAACGGTCCGCCTAAGGGCGGACGCGATGCCGGGCGTGAAGAAGGTAGTGAAACTGGACGAGGCGGTGGCGGTGGTCGCCGATAGCTTCTGGCGCGCCCGCCGCGCCCTGATCCGAGGCGCGGCGCCAGCTGGACCGTGCCCTGACCAGTCAGACCCTTCTGCGATAGACTGAAGGCCGCCCTAGTCGCCGAGTCCTACCTGCACGGTCGCGCGCCGACCGCCCTTAGTACTCCCGTTTCCCGCCGACCTGCTCGTCCCGCGTCTGTCGCCCCCGTTCATTACGCTGCGTGCGAAGGGCTGTATGGCAACTATTCTGATCGTCGACGACCTGGCCAGTAACCGGAACGTGCTGGCCGCGCTCCTCGCCAGTGGCGGTCATCGGCTGCTCGAAGCCGCCGACGGCGGCGCCGGCCTGGTTGCGGTGCGCGCCGAACGGCCCGACCTCGTGATCACCGACGTGCTGATGCCGCGGGTCGACGGCTACGAGTTCGTCCGCCAGCTGCGCCTCGATCCGGCGACCCGCGCCATCCCGGTGCTCTTCTACACGGCGCCCTATGGGGAGCTCGAAGCGCGCGCGCTGGCACGCGCCAGCGGCGTGCCGTACGTGCTGACCAAGCCGGCGCGGCCAGCGGAGGTCCTGAAAATCGTCGGCCGCGTGCTCGCCGGTGTGCTGGACACCGACGCCGCCGAGAGCGTGGCCGAGGCGGCGCTCGATCGTGAACAGCTCCAGCTGCTCAGCGACGAGTTGACCGAGACCGCCGAGGAATTGCGGCTCGCCAACGCCCGGCTGCGCGCGCTCATCAACATCGGCCTCGACTTTGCGGCGCAACGCAACACCGAGCGGCGGCTGCAGCGGCTGTGCGAGGCCGTGCACGACCTGTTCGGTGCCAGCTACGTGACGATCGGGATCGCCGGCACCGGCGATCGACGGGTCCGCCGCGTCGTCGGCTCGGGGGTCGACCTGGCGCCGTGGATCACAACCGGCGATGCCCTGGAGGGCATCTTCGCCACCGTCGTCGGCGAACGGCAGGCGACGCGCGGCAAGGTAAGCGCGAGCGATGCGGAGCCCCGGCCGTTTCCGCGACACCACCCCGAGGTGCGGGATTTCCTGATTGCGCCGATCACCTCGCCGGTCAGCGTCTACGGCTGGATCTGCCTGGTGTGCAACGAAGGCCGGGCTTTCACCGGCGAGGAAGAGTGCCAGGTCCTCGCCCTGGCCGGGCACGTGGGCCGCATCTACGAACTCGAACACGAAGTCGTGGAACGCCTGCAAGCCGAGTCGGCGCTGCGCGACAGCGAGCGGTTGAATCGCAACCTGCTCGAGCACCTGCCCCACCGCATCCTCGTCAAGGACCGCAACTCGGCCGTCGTGTTCTGCAACCGCCACTATGCCGACGACCTCGGCCGGCGCGTGGCCGACGTCGTCGGCAAGGACACCTTCGCGCTGCACCCGCGCGAACTGGCCGAGGCCTACAGTGCCAGCGACCGGCAGGTGATGGAGAGCGGCGTGCTCCAGAACGTCGAGGAGGCCTACGAGGTGAACGGCCAGCGCCGGTGGGTGCACACCGTCAAGGTTCCTTATCGGGACGAACACGGCCTGATTACGGGCGTGCTGGTGGTGCTCGAGGACATCACCGCACGCCGCCAACTGGAGCAGCAGGTCCAGCAGGCGCAGAAGATGGAGGCAATCGGCGAACTGGCCGGCGGGGTCGCTCACGACTTCAACAACCTGCTCACCGCCATCCTCGGCTACTGCGAGCTGATCACGGAGGACCTGGCCCCGGACGACCGCCACCGCTCCGACATCGGCGAGATCCAGAAGGCCGGCCAGCGGGCCGCCGAGCTGACGCGCCAGCTGCTGGCCTTCAGCCGCAAGGAGATCATCGCGCCGACGACGCTCGACCTGAACGCGGTGGTGAGCGACGTGCGGGTCATGCTGGACCGGTTGATCCGCGAGGACGTGAAGATTCTCGTCGGCCTGGGCCACAACCTCGCGCCGGTGACCGCCGATTGCAGCCAGATCGAGCAAATCGTCATCAACCTCGCGGTCAACGCCCGCGACGCCATGCCCACCGGCGGCACGCTGACCATTGAAACCGCGAATGTCGAGATCGATGCCCGGACGGCGCTGGATCACCTCGGCCTGGCGCCGGGGCCGCATGTCTCGCTGACCGTCACCGACACCGGCGACGGCATGCCGCCCAACGTGGTGGCCCGCATCTTCGAGCCCTTCTTCACGACCAAGCCGCGCGGCCGTGGCACCGGCCTGGGCCTGGCCAGCGTGCAGGGCACGATCGCACGTTGCGGCGGGAGCATCTCGGTGCGCAGCGTGGTCGGCAAGGGCTCGGCGTTCCAGGTGTTGCTGCCCAGGGCCAGCACGGCGCTGGCGGCGCCGGCGCTCGCGCCGGTGGTGACCTCGCTCACCGGCACCGAAACGGTGCTGGTGGTCGAAGACGCCGACGAACTGCGCAGCCTGGTCAGCCTGCTGCTGAAGCGGCAGGGCTATACCGTGCTGGTGGCGGCGAATGCGGACGAGGCCAAGCGGCAGTTCGCCGACCACCCGGCGATCGACGTGATGCTGACCGACGTGGTGATGCCGGGGCCGAGCGGCCCGGAACTCATGCGCGAGTTGCAGGCCAGCCGTCCCGGCCTGAAAGTGATCTACATGTCGGGCTACGCGCAGGATGCGATCGTCCAGCACGGCGTGCTGCTGCCAGGCATTGCGTTCCTGCCCAAGCCGTTCACCGCCGACACGCTCGGACGAAAGGTCCGTTCGGTCCTGGACGACACCATCCCAACGGCGCCGTGAACAGGCCCGGATATGATGAAGGGCTGTGACGCGCGCCGAGTTCGAGGCGCGACCGGTCTCGCCCTGCGAGCCGCGCAACGGGTCACCGTGGCCTCGTCGCGGTAAGCGCCCTTCGCGGGTCGCGTATAACTGTTGTACGCTTATGCCCTTATCGGATGGATTCCATAAGTTTCCGTTACAAAGGCTGACAAGCATGAGCAAACAGAGCTCCGGAACCGCGTTCCCGGCCCTGACCAGGCGGCGCTTTCTCGAACAGTTGGGCGCCGTCGGCGGTTCGTCCCTGGTGATGAGCGCCATGAGTTCATGGGACCTGATGGCGGGCTCGGCGGGCCAGAAGCCCGAGCTCAGTGGCCGGCCGGCCCGGGCGAAGGTGTTGATCCTCGGCGGCGGGCTCTCGGGCCTGGTGACCGCCTACGAACTGGGCAAGCTCGGCTACGACTTCCAACTGCTCGAGGCGCGCGAACGCGTCGGCGGACTGCAATGGACGGTGCGCAAGGGCGCAAGCCACACCGAACCCGGCGGCGACAAGCAGGTCTGCACCTTCGACGAGGGCCAGTACATCAACGTCGGCCCCTGGCGCATTCCGCACTCGCATCATGCCGTGCTGAACTACTGCAAGGAGCTCGACGTGCCCCTGCAGGTGTTCCTCAACGAGGCGGACGCGTCCTACTTCTTCTACGAGGGCACCAACGCCGGACCGTTATCGAACAAGCGCGTCCGCCTGCGCGAGGTCAAGGCCGACCTTGCCGGCCAGGTCAACGAGCTGTTGGTCAAGGCGATCGATCAGCAGAAGCTCGACCTGGCGCTCACGCCCGAAGATCAGAAGCGGCTCACCAACTACCTCGTGAGCCAGGGCTACCTCGACTCGACCACTCGCAGCTACAAGGCGTTCGCCAACCGCGGCGAGGGCGATCCCTATCAACTGGCGCACCTGCTGCAGGCCGGGTTCGGCAACCGCCTGCGCTCGGTGCCCGCCATCGAAGGCACGACCGCGGCGCCCATGTTCCAGCCGGTTGGCGGCATGGATCAAATCGCCAAGGGCTTCGAGCGCGCGATCGGGCCGAAGCGGATCACCTTCAACGCCCAAATCCAGTCGGTGCACCAGAGCGACACCGGCGTCAAGGTGGTGTACCTCGACACCAAGAGCGGCAAGAAGGTGGAAACCAGCGCCGACTACGTCGTCGTCTCGATGCCGCTGAACCTCGTCGCCGGCCTCGACATCAACGTGTCGAGCGAGATGATGGACGCGATCAAGGCCGTGCCGTACAGCAACAGCGCCAAGGTCGGCCTGGCCATGAAGCGCCGGTTCTGGGAAGAAGACGACGGCATTTACGGCGGCCACCTGTACTCGAACCTGCCGCTCGGCGAGTTCTCGTACCCGTCGAACGACTACTGGACGAAGAAGGGCGTGCTGCTTGGGTTGTATGCCAACGGCCCGGTCGGCGCCCTGCTCGACCAGCCGGTGGCGGCGCGGATCGAGCACGTGCTGACGCATGCCAGCAAGGTGCACCCGCAGATCCGCGCCGAGTTCGAGAGCGCGTATGCCGTGTGGTGGAAGAAGGTCCCCTACAACATGGGCGGCTACGCCACCGGCCGCAACGAGGCGCGCCGGCAGCAGTTGTCGAAGATCGACAACCGCATCCTGCTCGGCTCCGCGGCGGTGACGCCGCATTCCGAGCCGGACTGGCAGGAGGGCGCGGTGTCGGCCGGCTGGCAGGCGCTCAAGCTGGTCCACGAACGCGCGATGCGCGGCTAGCAGGCCTGGGTCCGGGCCGCGCCGATCGCCCCTCCTCCTCCTAAACGCTGACGCCAGGGCGCTCCAGCGCGGCCGCCGCGCGCACCATGCGCGCGCGGGCATCGGCGGCGATCTCCGCCAGATGCGGGCCGAGCCTCGCGGCCACGCTCCCCAGGAGCACGGCCGGATCGGTCAGGCGCACGATCGTCCGCAACTCGCCGGCCGCTTCCACCGTCACGTTGCACGGGAGGAGCAACCCGACGGAAGGATCCTTCGTGACCGCGGCAAACGCGAGCGGCGGGTTGCAGGCGCCCAGGATGACGTAGGGCCGGAACTCTTTCCCGAGCTTCTCCTGAAAGGCAGCCCGAAGATCGATTTCCGTCAGCACGCCGAACCCTTCGTGCTTGAGGGCGTCCTTCACCCGGGCGATGGCAGCCTCGAAGGGCAGCGGCAGTTCGACTTCAAAACCCAATGCTTGTGGCACGCTGACAGCCCTCCGTGCTTCGGGGAAGCAAGTACCGCACCATTACGCCGGCGCCTGAATTCCGTGAAAACCATGGCCGCGACAGGGGGTCTTCCGGGCACCCCTGCGGAATTTCCATCGCCGGCGGGAGGAGTCCTGACGTGGCGGAATGCGCCACCCTGCGCACGATGCCGCGCGTCGCCGGCGCCTGGAAGCACCGAAGCCCCCAGAAGTACCGTTGGCGAGATCGATCGTCACGGGATCGGCAAACTCAAGCCCGGTGGTATCCTTGGCCCCGCCCGAAGAAAGGCTCAAGACGAGGCGGGTGCCATGACCATGAGGAATCCATTGAGCGGCAGCGGCGTTTCGCGCCGCGACCTGCTGCGAATCGGCGCCGGCGGCCTCGGGCTCGGCCTCTACGGGGGACTGGGACCCGTGCCGTTCGTGCTGGCCCAGGCGAGCCGGGCCTCGGCGACGGCGACCTCCGGCCGCATCCTCGTGGTCTTCGAGTGGTTTGGCGGCAACGACGGACTGAACACCATCGTGCCCTACGGCGACCCGATGTACTACAAGCATCGGCCGACCATCGGCATCAAAGAACAGGACCTGCTCAAGATCGACGCGCACCTCGGCTGGCACCGGTCGATGCGGGGCATGAAACGGCTCTACGACGACGGCAAGGTGGCCATCGTCCAGGGCGTGGGCTACGACCAGCCGTCGTTCTCGCACTTCACCTCAATGTCGTTCATGCACACCGCGGCGCCCAACAGCGGCAACGAGTACGGCTGGATTGGCCGCACGGCAGCGGAAATCGACCCCGCGGGTTCGCGCGACAACCTGATCGTGAACATCTCCGACAGCCAGACGCTGGCGGTGAAGGCCGAGAGGCACGTGCCGCTGGTGTTCATCGACCCCATGCGCTTCCAGCGCGCGCTGTTCTCTCAGGAAACAGCGGTGGTTGACGCGCTGGCGGCGCAGGCGCCGCTGGGCGACGCGCATCGCTACGTGCTGGACGTGACGAAGAGCGCGGCCCAGGCCTCGGCAGTGGTGCGCGCTGCGTGGAGCCAGTACCAGCACAAGGCCAACCCCGACCTCCGGCTGCTCGACCTCGACAAGGTGGCTGCGCTGATCGAAGCTGAGTTCCCCACGCGGCTGTACTACGTGCCGCTGCGCGGCAGCCTGTTCGACACGCATGTGAACCAGGCGTCGCCGCACGCTCGGCAGCTCGAATACTGCTCGGATGCGATCGCCGGCTTCTTCCAGGAGATGGAGCGCATCGGCCGCGCCGATGACGTGGTGATGTACGTCTACAGCGAGTTCGGCCGGCGCGTCCCCGAGAACACCAGCCTCGGCACCGACCATGGCACGGCCCAGGTGAACTTCGTGATCGGCAATGCCGTGAAGGGCGGCCTCTACGGCAAAGCCCCCAGCCTCACCAATCTGGTGCTGGGCGACAACCTCGAGAGCACTGTCGACTTCCGGCAAGTGTACGCCACGATGATCGACGGGTGGCTCGGCGCCGACGCCGCTGGCGTGCTGGGACAGCAGTTCAAGACGCTGAAGATGTTCCGCGTGTAGCTGGAGATAGAGACTATGGCCACTCGAACGGGCTGGTCTCCAGGACCGGCCGCCTGGCAAGACGACCTGACGCCGCTCACGGCACCGGAGTGGAACTACGATCGCGCGGCGCACCTGCTGACCCACGCCGGGTTCGGCGGCACGCCGGCAGAGATCGCGGCGCTCGCAAAGGCCGGCCTCGACGCGGCGGTCCGCTCGCTCGTGTACTACGAACGCATCCCGAACCCGAGGATGCAGCCGTTCGTGGAGTCGGGGCTGTGGGATCCGACGCTGAAGGGGTTTCCCGAAGGCCGGCCCGAAGCCACGAATCGCGCCGAACGTGACGGCGCGTCGATGGGCATTGCCACCAAGCCGTCGGGCAACCGGCCGGTGCAGCCCGTCTCCGACCGCTTCTTCTACTGGCTGCGCGCGACCATGCTCGAAACGCGGCGGCTCGGCTACTGGTGGGCCAACCGGATGCTGCAGACGACGCATCCCGTCGAGCAGAAGATGGCCCTCCTGTGGCATGGCCACTTCGCCACGCACGAGAACAAGGTCCGTGACTACCGCAAAATGCTGCAGCAGATTGACCTGTTCGAGCGGGGCGCCACCGGTAACCTTCGCGAGCTGGCGATCAAGGTGTCCCAGAATCCCGCCATGCTCTATTTCCTTGACGCGCAGTACAACGTCAAAGGCGCGGCAAACGAGAACTTCGCCCGCGAGGTCATGGAACTGTTCACCATGGGCGTCGGCAACTACACCGAGCGGGATGTGCGGGAATGCGCGCGCGCCTTCACGGGTTGGTACTTCGACGACCTTACGTTCAAGGTTGACCCGCAGAAGCACGATGGCGGCGAGAAAACGTTCCTCGGCCGGACCGGGCACTTCGACGGCGTCGAGGTGCTGCAGATTATCTTCGAGCAGCCGGTAACCGCCGAGTTCCTCGCGGGCAAGATCTACCGCTTCCTGGTGCGCGACGAGCTGTCACCGCAACTGCGGCGCAAGTTGGGCAACCTGCTGCGCGAACACGACTACGAAGTGAAGCCGTTGCTCACCGCGATCTTCTCGTCGAGGGACTTCTACAGCCAGGCGAGCTACGGCGGCCACATCAAGGGGCCGGTCGAACACTTCGTCATGATGATGAAGCAGCTCGGCGTCGACGCCATCCCCGGCGTGCCCGACTTCAACCAGGCAACCATCAGCATGGGCCAGCATCTGCTGAATCCGCCGTCAGTGGCGGGCTGGGCCGGCGGCAAGGCGTGGATCACGCCGGGCTTGCTAATCGCGCGCGGCAACGTCGCGCGCGATGTCCTGATCCCCGACATGACCGGCTTCCTCGACTGGAACTTCAACGCCGGCTCCGACAACGTGCTCGGCCAGCGCCTGCGCGACGGCCTCGACGTGGGCGCCGCCACCGCGGTGAACGACCCGTCGAACATGAGTGCGTTCGACCTCGCGGCGCTCGAGCGCGATGAGCGATTCAACACGCGGATCTCCGGCTACGTCGGCTGGCAGCAGGCGGCGCGCAAGCTCCTCCCCACACCCCGGCGGGCGGCGCAGCTCGACCTCACCGCGATGGTTGTCGAGGGCGGCGCGCAGACGACGGCCGAAGCGGTGGACTACCTGCTCTGGCGGCTGCTGCGCGTGCCGGCGGCGCCGGCGACGAGGGACGCGCTCGTGGCGTTCCTGACCAGAGAACTGGGCACCGGCACCATTAACCTGGCCAAGACCTACATGGAGGACGCCCTTCGCCTGACCGGGCACTTGATTTTGAGCACGCCGGAATATCAGATCACCTGACGCGGCGGCGGGGCCGCCGGTGTCGAATCGAACCTAGGAGCTGCCATGTCACTGTCACGAGTACTCGGAATTGCCCTCGCCGCCGGCGCCGCCTCCTTCCTGGCGACGTGGGACCCCGATTCCAGCGCGCACGCCCAGGCCAGGCCGGCCGCGAAGGTGGCCAACTTCATCACCGGCGAAGGGCTGCCCAACCCGACGCCGAAGGTCACCCAGAACTGGGGTGAGCTGCCGGCGGGACGCACGTGGGGAACCTCGGCCGGCATCGACATCGACCCGAAGGCCGGCCACGTGTGGGCCTACGAGCGCTGC
>CAYGMD010000015.1:27245-46419 GCA_964350785.1 uncultured Acidobacterium sp.
CGCTGCGGCGCCGGCACGGCCGGTGGCGGTCCCGTCGACTGCGACAACAACCCGGTCGATCCGGTGTTCAAGTTCGATCGCCACACCGGCAAGGTGCTGGCCAACATCGGCAAGGGCGTAATGGTGACGCCGCACGGCATCCATGTCGACAGGGACGGCAACGTGTGGATTGCCGACTTCGCCAACAACAAGGAAGGCACCAAGGGCCAGCAGGTCCACAAGTTCAGCCCCAAAGGCGAGAAGTTGATGAGCCTGGGCGTGGCCGGCAAGCCGGGCAACGCCGACGGCCAGTTCAACCAGCCCAACGACGTGGTGACGGGCCCCGACGGCAGCATCTACGTGTCGGACGGCCACGATGCGCAGGGCATGACGACGGCCGCGGCGATCGCGGAGGGCATCAAGCGCGGCGCCACGTCGCGGATCAGCAAGTTCTCGCCCGACGGCAAGTTCATCAAGTCGTGGGGCGCCATTGGCGTCAAGCACGGTGAGTTCCGCACGCCGCACGCGTTGATGTTCGACGCGAAGGGACGCCTGTGGGTCGCCGACCGCGGCAACCACCGGCTGGAGATCTTCGACCAGGACGGCAAGTACCTCGAATCGCGCTACACCTACGGCCGCATCAGCGGCTTCTTCATCAAGAACAACATCGTCTACGCCATCGACTCGGAGTCAGGGCCGCTCAATCACCCGAACTGGCGCAACGGCGTGCGCATCGGTCCGCTCGACGAGGACCGCATCACCGGGTTCGTGGGTCCCTTCGAACGCGAAGACCGCGTGTATCAGGGCACTGCCGGTGAGGGCGTCGCGGTGGACGCGGATGGCAACATCTACGCGGCGGAAGGGCCCAACTCGATCCGCCAGGCTGGCGGCGCGTTCACCAAGTATTCGGTAAAGTAGGCGGCCACGGGCTACACCGAAGTGTCTTCCCAGCCGCGCACCGAGTACAGCAGCGGCTTGGTCCAGATGCTCTCGAGGCCTTCGAGGATGTCGGAGGCCCAGTTGAAGACGTTCCGGCCGGCGACCACCTTCCGCATGGCGCGCATGCGGCGGGCCTGTTCGTCGGCCGGCATCTCAATCGCCTGCTCCAGCGCGGCGGCAAACGCACTGACGTCGTAAGGGTTGATGATGACGGCGTCCTCGAGTTCCTGCGCCGCCCCCGCCAGCGCGCTCAACACCAGCACGCCCTGCTCGTCGTCGCGCGCGGCCACGAACTCCTTGGCCACCAGGTTCATGCCGTCGTGCAGCGAGCTGACGATGCAGAAGTGCGCGAGGCGGTAGAGCGCGACCAGGCTGAAGGCGCCGAGCGGTGTCGTGTAGTACGTCACCACCGGGACGCGGCCGGGCACGGCGTACCGGGCGTTGAGTTCGGCGACCCGCTGGCCGATCTCGACTTCGATCGCGGCGTAACTGTCGAGATCCGACCGTGACGGCACGCCAATCTGCACGAACGTCACGCGGCCGCGCAGGTCGGGCCGCTTCGCCATCAGCGCGTCGATGGCGCTCAGCCGCTCGGGAATCCCCTTGGTGTAGTCGAGCCGATCCACGCCCAGGCCGATGATGCCGGCGCGCAGGTCGAGCAGTTCCGTCAGGCGGGCCTGCTCCTGCGCCAGCCCGGCATCGGCGGCAAAGCCCTGGATGCGGTCGTAGTCCACGCCGATGGGCACCGACACCACGGTCGTGAGGCGCCCGTTGAACCGCACGCGCGAGGATTCGAGTTCCACCTCGGCCTCGAGCTCTTCCTCGGCCGCCAGCAGGAAGTTGCGGCGATCGCGCTCGACCTGGAAGGCCAGCAAGTCGTTGGCCAGCAGGCCGGCCACCAGTTCGCGCCGCCACGGGCAGATGCGCAGCCGATCGGGGTACGGCCACGGGATGTGCCAGAAGAGCGCCGTCCGGGTGTTGGGCCTGAGCGCCCGCAGCGCCGGCGCGACGAGCGCCAGGTGGTAGTCCTGGATGAACACCGGCGACTCCGTCGCCCCGAGTTCCGAATCGATCGCCTTCGCAAAGCGCGTGTTGATGTCGCGGTAGGCCTCCCAGTCTTCGCTGCGGAACTTGGGCCGGACATCGACGACGTGGCACAGCGGCCACAAGCCTTCGTTCGCAAAGCCGCCGTAGTACGCCGAAAACGCCGGCTCCTCGAGCCACAGCCGGCGCAGCGTGTAGGAGGGATTCTCGGGCGGCACGGCGACCTTGTCATAGGCATCCACCACCAGCCGGTCGGCGGAGCCCGCGCCGTGCGCAATCCACACGCCGCCGCGCTCGCGCATCAGCGCATCGAGGGCCACGGCGACGCCGCCGGTCGCGGCGCTCACGGTAATGCGTCCGTCCTCCGCCTGGTTGTGGATGTACGGCTCGCGGTTCGAGACGACCGTCAGCGGACGCGCCGCCCCGGCATCCAGTTCGCCGGCCTTGGTCAGGCCGCGCCGGAACAGCAGTGGGCCCACCAACTCGTTGATGGCGATCGATGCGGCAAGCAGCAGCTGCAGTTGATTGCCCCACCCCGGGAACTCGGCGGCAATCACCGATGCGAACCCAAGCGTGATGCCCGCCTGCGACATCAGGCCCGTCCAGGCGTACTTGCGGATCGGCGCCGGCAGGCCCGAGACCCGCGCGCCGGCGACGGCGCCCAGGCGAATGAAGCCGACGCGAACCGCCGCCAGCGCGACCGCGCTCAAGCCGATCGCGGCGACCGCGTCGAGCCGAAGCGACGCCCCCACCGCGACGAAGAACACCACCAGCACCGGCGGCGCGCCGCGGCGCACCGCCGCGCGCAGCGTATCGCCCTGCGCGACCGCGAGGTTCTCGATCACGATGCCGGCGGCGACCGCCGCCAGCAGCGGCTGCAGCTGCTGCGTTGACCCGACCTGGCTGAGCACGGCGCAGACGGCGAGCAACACCAGCGTGATCTCGCGGCCGATGTAGCGCAGGTAGAGCGCGAACATGACGCCGACCAGGACGCCGAAGGCGACCGCGCCGCCAATCTCCCAGGCCAGCCGCGACAGGACCTCGGCCCCCTGCCAGCCGCCCCCGTCGAAGACCACGCGCGCCAGCTGCATCGACACGGCGAACATGACCAGCAGCACCAGGTCGGCGAGCACGACCATGGCCAGCACGGCGTCGCTGAGGCGGCCGCGGGCGCCGGAATCGGCCACCACCGCGGCGGTCATCGTCGGCGAGAACGACACGACGATCACGGTCATCAAGGCGAGCATCGCCAGCAGCTCGACGCCCGAGGCATAGGGCGCAATCGGCAGCCAGCGCCACACCAGCCAGCCGGCCGCCGCCAGGCCGGCCATGGCCACCGCCAGCGTGGTCAGCGTCATCCGCACGATCGCGCCGATGCGCGACCCCAGCCGCTCCACACTCAACGTCAAGCCGGCAATCAGCGCGATCAGCGTCGTCGCCAGGCCCGTGAACACCTGCAGTTGCGCGGCCATGGGCGCCGTGATCAAGTTGCTGACGTACGGCCCGACGATGACGCCAAACAGCAGGTAACCGGTCAGGCGAGGCAGCCGGAACCGGCGCAGCACCTCGCCGGTGACGAGCGCGCCCATCAAGGCAAACCCCAGCGCCAGCGGGGTCGCGGCGGCCGCCGACGTGCGCTCGCCGCCGACTTCACGCACCGCCACCATGGCGGCGATCGCCAGCGCCAACGCCAGCAGCCGCTTCACGCCGGCCTCCGCGCGCGCGTGACGACGGCCACCAGTTCAGAACCGACCGTGCCGACGACCACGGCCGCGTGCGCGAGCGACGCGTCGGCGCCGATCACGCCGACCGCGTTCAACGCAAACGCCACGCCGAACACGCCCGGCGGCAGCAAGTGCACCGCGAGGTCAGCGGGCGCGCCGGCGCCGGCTATCCGCCGCGCCAGCGCGCCGCCGGCGAACTGGGCGAGGACGCGGGCCACCAGGTAACCGGCGCCGAGCGCCCACGCTCCCGGCGACAGTTCGGCGCGGGCTCCGGCGAGCAGCAACACCAGCACGAGCAGCGGGTGTTGCATGAACAGCACGTCCCGGCGAATCGCCTCGCGTGGCTGGCGGCCGGCCAGCCGCCAGAAGCCGCCGGCGGCCAGGCCGCCGAACAGCGCCGACAACGACAACGCGTCGGCGACACCGCCCACGAGCAGCAGCGCGGAAACCGCGAACACGCGTTCTTCGGTTTCAGTGGAGGCCTTGGTCAGCAACAGCCAGGCCGCGGCGGCCAGCATCAGGGTGACGCCGGAGGACAGGCCCACGAGGGACAAGGTTGCCGACGACGTGCCGGCGCGAATCCAGGCGAGGGCCAGCCCGCCGATCGCAATCGGCAGCAGCACGCCGAACTCCTGGACGCGGGTGGCCGGCGGGCGCGGCTCCAGCGGATCGCCCGAGGGCAGCGTCAACGAGGTCGCCGCGCAAATGCCCGACACCACGACGGCCGCCCAGAACACGCGCGGCTCCAGCGGCCATGCCAGCCACGAGAGCGCCGCGATGCCGCCCGCGACGGCAAGCATGATCACCAGCGAATGCACGCCCGCGGCCGCCAGTAACCGGAGTTCGCCGGGACGGCGGTCGCCCAGGCCAAGGCCGACCAGCACGCCGAGCGCCGCCAGCGCGACCGGCACGACCGGGTCGAGCAGCGGCATCGACGGCGACAGCAGGCTGATGCCATGAGGGCCGAGACCCATGCCCGCCAGCAGCAGCACGGCCACCGGTGCGGACTTGCCCGACCATCCCAGGATTTGTCGCCAGCCCTGCGGCGGCGGCCGGCCGGCCGGCTCGTCCAGGCCGGGGGCCTCATCCACCGGCAGGTCGCGGAGGCCGAGCAGGTCGAACGAGTCGCCGCTGGAACGGTAACTCATCGCTCCAGGGCCGTGACGAAGTGCGCGTCGCCCCGCGTGACGGCGATCAGCACTCGCTGGCCCTCGTTGGTGAAGTTGAAGGCCCGCAGCACTTGGGCGGGCGTGGGAGCGTGGACGCCGGCGATCAGCGTAATCACGTCGCCGCCGGCCAACCCGGCCCGATCGGCCACCGAGCCGCGATCGACCTGCACGACCTCGGCGCCCACGCGCGGTGCCGCCCGCAGGCGCAGGCCCAGAAGCGGGCTCGCCGCCGGCCGCGACGCCGCCGTGGCGACCAGCGTGATGTCGTGAAGCTCGCCGCCGCGGCGCACGCGCAAGGCCAGCGTGGCGCCCGGCGACAGGCGCGCCAGCCGGATCCGCCAATGCTGCGGCGTCGGCAACGACACGCCATCGGCCGATTCGATGACATCGCCAACGTTGACGAGATCCGCGCCGGGACCGGCCGGGTCGACCGCCGTCACCACGACCCCAAGTTTCGCGTTGGTGATCGACGCAATCGCCGGTGTCAGCGCCTGCACCTCGATCCCGACGTTCGCGCCGGCGCCCGGCGGCGCCGACAACAAGCGTTCCGCTTCGGCCAGCACCATCACGATGGGCACGATCACGGGCTCGTCGACATCGGCCATGACCAGGCCCACCAGTTCGGCGTCGGTCGAAAACAGCAGCGTGCCGGGCACGAGCGGGCTTGCGGTTGACGCCGTCCAGACCTGATCCGGCCACAGCGGCGTGGCGATCGGCGTGAGAGCCCCCACGAACACCGGGTAGAGCGAGACGCCGCCCTCGTTGACCCTGGTGGCGAAGAGATAGCGCGGCTGCGCCAGGCGGCGGGGTGTCCACGGCAGCGGCAACGGCGCGGTCGCCGCGGTCATGGAGCTGGCCACGGCAAGCCCGGACGCTGAATCGTAGGCCAGCACCGTCGCATCCTTACCGCCCGCCGCGTCGGGCGCCAGGTACGCCACGACGAAGTCGTCGCGAAGCCGAATCGCCGCGCTTCGCCCCGGCGGGGCGTCGAGGACGAGCAGCGACGGCTGCAAGCGGGACTGGATTTGCGCGAGCTGGCTGGCGAGATCATCGAAGCGAGGAGGGCTCGCGAGTTGGCTGAGCACCGCGGGAATCGGGTTCGGCGTCGCCGGCAAGCCCTGGAACCGGATGCGGGCGAGCAGCCACAGCACGGCAATCGCGATCGCGGCCGCGGTCAGCAGCAGCCGTGTTTCGCGCGACACCTTCGGTCGATATGGACGGGCTGGTTGCATTGTTCTGGGCTATCTCGACAGTAATCCACCGAAATCCCAATTGTAGGCGGCTCACGCCAAAACCCGTGGCGGAAGATGCGTCGCGGCCACCTCATGCGGAGAAGTTCGCGGCCCCTGGGTCCACGCGCCGGTGCGGCCGCCTGCTTCACGCCCATTTTCCCTCGCCCGCCCGCGGCACGCGATCTGCAGCAAGTGATCTGAACGCGGAAGAGGCGCCGCGGGAAAGAAGCCTCGCCATGACCACGGTCGGCGAACTGCCCCCCGGCCATCCGGCGGTGGCCGCCGGCACCACCACGCGAACGTGTATTCTGTATGCCGCCGCGAACAACCTGGCTCCGGTGATTCGCGCCTGGCCCGATCGCGATGCCATCGCACCGCGCTCGGCCTGCCCCATGATCAACAGGTGTTGCTGTCGCACACCGTCGGCTACCCGGGGCCCGAGGCCACCCGCACGCGTGATCAACTCGTGGAGGTCATATGAAGACCAACGAACTCCCCGCCTACGACATGTCGGACAACGAGACCAACTGCTGCCCGCGCTTCAAGCCCGACCCCTGGGACCACCAGGATCTGCACTTCGACCGCAAGCCGTTTGTCCGGGCGTCCACCATCAGCGCCTTCCACGTACCGCTGAACATGGGCTCGGTTTTCACTCGCACCTGGGAGGGGATCCGGGCGGTGCATGCCGACGAGGGCGGCTTCCTGGTGCTCAGCCACGACGACTCGTCGTGGCACGCGGAGCACCTGTTCGCGGTGTCGCACCCCGTCCCCGGCGCCGAGATGGTGTACCTGTCGGGGGACTTCATGACCAGGGTCTTCGAAGGCCCGTTCTCGCACGCGCGCGAGTGGACCACCGAGATGACCCGCGAGGTCGAGGCCAAGGGCAAGCACGTCGACACGATGTACTTCTTCTACACGACGTGCCCGAAGTGCGCGAAGCACTACGGCAAGAACTACGTCGTCGGCGTGGCGAAGGTGCACTGAGGCGAGCGATCATGCAGGGGGGCGTGGCCGTGCGGAGCGCAGGAACCACCGATCCAGGACGACACGGCGGGTAAAGGCCGGCGAGCGGAGCAGGAGCCGGCCGACCATCGCCGCGACCGCGCGGCTCGAAGCAGGGCCGCGGGACGCCGGTGGATGGACGGCGCGGATCGCGTCGGCGTACGGCTGCAGGTCGTCGGCCGCATAGCGGCCGCCGGCCGCGAGCAAGGTCTCGGCCGCGAGCCGCCCGGATTGAATGGCGGGACCAATGCCCTCGCCGCTTTCGGGATACGCCAGTCCGGCGGCATCACCAACCAGCACCACACCCGGGGCCATCAGGGGCCGCGGGCCCACGCCCGACGCGAAGTAAGCGTGCCCGCGCCACCGCACGCCGGCGTTGCCGGCGTGAATGCCCTGCCCCTCGAGGAACGCGACAAAGTCCCTGACATGGGTGGCCAGATCGTGGCTGTCACGCCTTCCGATGCCGACGTTCACGTAGTCGCCCTTCGGCACGCACCAACCGTAGCCTTCGAGATCGCGGCAGAAGTACAGCGACGGCGGGGCGCCGGCCGCATCCGGCGCGTAGGGCCGGCCCAGGAACTCGGCTTCCTTGGCCACCACCGGATGCGAGGTATCGGCGCCGCCGCCGCGAACGTGCCGCGCCACCGGGCAGAAATGCCCGCCCGCGCCGACGACGACCGGCGCTTCGATGCTGTCGTTGACCCGCCAGGTCGAGCCGGTGCGGCGCAGCGTCTCCACCGGCAGTTCCTCGTGCACCCGAACGCCGGCGCGGCGCAGCAGGAAGTTGTCGAACTCGCGCCGCAAGATGCCGTAGCTGACGATGTCCGGGTAGTCCGTCTCCACCATCGGCTCGCCCAGGACACCGGTGCGAAACCGCGAGATGGACTGCAGGGTCAGGCCCGCCGCCTGATATTCGTCTGGCGTCAGTTCCAGCGTGGTGAACACGTCGGGCGTCAGCCAGCCGGCGCACACCTTGTCGCGGGGAAACCGGGCCCGATCCACGACCAGCACGTCCCACCCCGCCTGGCGCAGGGTCCGGGCGCAGGTGGACCCGGCGGGGCCGCCACCGACGATCAGGGCATCGGCGCGAATCACGGCACGACCTCGGGCGGTCGCGGCCGCGTCCACGACGGCGGCGCCGACTCGCGCGGGGCGAACACGATCTGGAACAGCTGCATCCACCCGGCCGCGAATGCCGCCTGCGAGCCGGCGAGGTAGAGTTCCCACGCGCGCGGGAACTCGTCGCCGTACTGCGCGCGCACCTGGTTCCTGGCCGCCGCGAAGCGCTCGGCCCAATGCGACAAGGTGCGCGCGTAGTGAAGCCGGAGGTTCTCGACATCGACGACCGACATGTCGGCGGGCTCCAGCACCCCGCTCGTCACCTCGGCCAGTGTCGGCGGATACGCGCCGGGGAAAATGCGCCGGCGAATCCACGGGTTCAAGGGCCGGGGCGCGTCGCGGCCGATGAAGTGCAGCAGGCCGCGGCCGCCGTCGCGCCGCACCACCCGCTTCAGTACGGCGGACAGCGAGCTGAAGTGACGCAGGCCCACGTGCTCCAGCATGCCAATCGACAGAAACGCGTCGCACCGGCCGCTGACGTTGCGGTAGTCGTCTTCGATGAACTCGACCCGGCCGGCCAGGCCCTCGCGCGTGGCCCGGTCGCGCGCGAACGCGATCTGCGCGCGGGAGATGTTGAAGGCCTTGACGCTGACACCGTAGTGGCGCGCCATGTACAACGCAAGCGCGCCCCAGCCGCAACCCGCTTCGACGACCACCTCACCGGGCCGCAACTGCAGCTTGCGGCAGACCAACTCGAGTTTTGCCGATTGCGCCTGCTCGAGCGTCAGGTCCGGAGACGGAAAGTACGCGCACGTGTAGATCAACTCGGGATCAAGCCACTGCGCGTAGAAGTCGTTGCCCAGGTCGTAGTGCAGGTGGACGTTGTTGCGCGACCCGGCCAGGGAATTGGGCAGCGCCAGCGCCGAGGCCAGCCGGTAATACCAGGTGGTGACCGGCGCCGGCAGCCGGGACAGTGCCTCGACGACCGGCTCGAGCGGGCCGCGCACGTCGAGGCGTCCCGTCATGTAGGCCTCGCCGAAATGCAGCTCGGGGTTGACGATCAGTCCCAACAGGGCGCGGCGGTCATGGAGCACGAGATCGCCAATGGCGGGGGCACTGGTGCCGGACGGCGAGCTGCCATCCCACAACACCACGCGCACGTCCGCGGCCTGGATCGAACGCTGCAGGTGGCCGGCGGCCCAGCGGTCCCAACTACTCACCCGCCGGCTGGCCCTCACGGTCAGCGGCCGCGAGCGCGAGTGATTGATCAACGTGTGCTGTGCCACGACGGCCCTCCAGTTCCCTGGTTCTCCGCTGGCCTTCAGTGCAGCAATTGATATGCCAGCCGGTCACTGACAATTTCAGCTCGGGACGAGCTTGCCGACTTCGTCGCAGACGTGCTGGCGCGAACAGGAGGCGTCGAGACGGTGCCAACACAGGGAATCGGGCGGGGCGGCAAGTTGCCGCCGGATTTCGTCGACGCCGGCATCGGACGCGTCGGGGTCCCGTCCTGCAACCCGTGAGCGCAGCACCTTCTCGGGCGCCTCGAGCCACAGCCCGGTAAACGGCACACCGGCGGCGGCGGCCACGTGCTGAATCGCGTCGCGGTCGGCCAATCGCCCGAACACCGCGTCGGCGATCGCCGTGTAGCCGCCGCGAACGACCGTGTCGGCCCGCGCCAACAGCGTGGCGTAAACCCGCTGGGACACTTCTGGAGTGTAGCCCTCCGGCCCCAGCCGGTCGAGCGGCTTCACGCCGCACAGGGTCTTGCGAATCTCGTCGCTGCGAAGCACGACGGCGCCGGGCGCCGCGCCCAGGCACGGCGCGATGCCCCGGGCCGTGGTTGACTTGCCCGACCCCGACGGCCCGCCGATGGCGATCAGGCGCGGCGGTGCCGGCTCGAGCAGGGTGTTCGCCAGGTCGAGGTACCGGCGCGCGAGCACCTGCAACTCCAGGCGCCGGTCCGCATCGGCCTGGAGGTTGGCGGCGGTCGCGGTGGTCTTGGCCACGACGGCCGCCCGGCACGACAGGAACAGCGGCATCAACGGGAGGCCGTCCAGGTCCCCGGTGTCGGCGAGATAGCCGTTCCAGATGACGTTGGCGTGGTGCGGCAGCTCGAGCCGCCACAGATCCATCAACAGGAAGGCCAGGTCGTAGAGCACGTCGACGCAGGAAAAGTCATCGTTGAACTCGATGGCGTCAAACAGCGTGGGCTCGCCGTCGAGCACCACGATGTTGCTCAGGTGAAGGTCGCCGTGGCAGTGGCGCACCCGGCCGGCGTCGCGGCGCCGATCGGCAAGATCGCCGCATCCGCGCAACACGAACCTGGCGCGCGTGGTGAGCCTCGCGCATTGGGCCGGATCGAGGACGCCGGCGCCTTCGCGGCCAAACCCGGCGGCATTGCCGTCGATGACCCTGGTCAGGGCGTCCCAGCCGCCGTGGTTCACGCGCGCGGCGGCGGCCGCATGGAATCGGGCAATGGTGTAAGCCAACGGCCGCATCAATTCAAGCGACAGCAATCCCGCCTCGGCCAGCCGGTCGAGCAGGGCGCTCTGCTCGAAACGCCTCATTTCCACGAGCCAGTCAACCGGCGTTCCCGGGCCGCCAATCGCCAGCGCCCCATCCGCCTGTCGCGTCACGGCGACCACCGCGCGATACAGGGCCGGCGCGGTGCGCCGGTTGATGCGCAGTTCGGCGTCGCACATCACCTTTCGGTGGGCGGCGGTCGAGTAGTCAAGGTAGTCGTAACGAACGGCCCGCTTGAGTTTCAAGGCCCGGTCGCCGGCCAGGAACACGATCGAGGCGTGCGTGTCGAGCCGCTCGACCGCGGCCCCGCCGTGGACTGCCGGCGAGCCCAGAAACGCCACCACCCCGGATTGGTCTTCGGTCACCATGACGCGGCTACCCTTGCCCCACAGCGGTGACACGCAACCCACGTGCCTGTCGTACGCCCGCCGGCGCTCAATTTGTGCAAGCCCGTTCGCGGAAACGACTTCACCGCCGGGGCACGATTGCACAACATCTCGCCGAGACGAGGAAATACACAAGGTATGGCACGAACGATGCTGTTGAGCTACAGGGAGAGGAGCGGGGCGCGTGCGAACGCGCGCTCGGCGCCTTGGTGGAACTGGGGTTCTTGCAGCTCGAACGCGACGGGCGATACCTGCGACGCCACGGCGGTTACTAGGCGCAGCCGGCGGCGGAGAGGCGGCGGCAATGCGGAGAAACCCCCGCCCGGTGCGGAGTTCTCCCCCGCCACAGGCCCCGCCGGGCAAGGCCTGAGGCGAGGCCTTTCGCCCGGGCGCAGGCCTCTCTGGTACTTGCCTTGCACCGTTCCCCGTGGACACCGGTGCGCCATCGCGCGCCAACAGGAGTAACTGCCATGACCACGGGAGACATCTGCAATCGAAACGTCGTGGTCGCGCCGAAAACCGAAATGGTGGTCGACGCCGCCAAGCGCATGCGCATGGCTCATGTCGGCGACGTCGTCGTCGTCGAAGATCGCCAGGGGCAGCACGTCCCTGTCGGTATCGTGACCGATCGCGACATTGTCGTCGGCCTGGTGGCGAGTGACGCCGATCATCTCAAGTACTTGACCCTCGACGACATGATGACCGAAGACCTCGTGACCGCGAAGGAGCAGGACAGCATTGAAGCGGCGCTGCTAAGGATGCGCGAGCGTGGCGTCCGGCGACTGCCGATCGTGGCCGACACCGGCGCCCTGGTCGGGATCCTGACCATGGACGACCTGTGCCGGCACTTCACCCAGCAACAGGGCCTGCTGGTGGAGTTGATGGCGAACGAGGAGCACCGGGAGCGGCACCTCCGCGTCTGACGTCGGCGCGCGATGATCGCGTACTTTTCGATGGAGGTCGTCGTCCGCGCCTGGCGGCGTCAAGTCGCCGGTTCGTCGACGTGATGCGCCACGCCATTGCCCTGAACGGCTCGTTCTTCCATGCCCAGCGGATGCTCATGGAGTATGCGCTGAAGGCGTACGCCCCGGGTCCGGGGTGATCGGCGGTGGCTCACCGCTCTCCAGGCGCCGCCGCAGGCCCTTCAAGGCGACGGCCGCCTCGGCTTTCAGGCGCCGGCCGGTCATCCACTTGATCAGGGGACCGAACGGTCCGCCGATCGCGTCGACATCGGCTCGATTCAGGTAAACCAGGTAACCGGGCTCGCCAGTCTCGCCCGGCACAAGCGCGGTCAGGCCCAGGGACGCATTCACATAATGCGTGGCGAATATCTGCCGGCCGGCCACGAGCACATCGGGCAGGCCGGGCTCACGGCCACGAAAGATGCTCACGTGCGTGATGCCGACCACGGCCTTGCTGGCGAGCCGTTCCTTGGACCAGTAGACAAACGATTCGATGTCGGTGGCGGTCGGCGGTGGCGGCGCGCGCAGGTGTTCGGCCACGCGCGGCCAGCCGGTCAGAAACGCCGAGCGCTGCAGGATCGACGCGAACCGTGCCGCCGGCCGCACTGGCGTCTTGTCGTCTTCATAGGGCGGGATCTCGCCACTGGCAAGGTAGATCTGGGCCCGCTTCAGCACGACCTCGCGGAATGCCTGCTGGATGGCCGGCCTCCAGTCACCGGGCGCGGCCGCCGCCGCCTGGATTTCCCGCATCTCGCCGGCTGACAATTTCAGGTCACAGTGCCGGGGCCGGCAAGACCGGAGCGCGACCAGATCGTCGTCGGCCAGGGATAGCTCCGCCAAATCCTCGATCCGGGGTGGATCCGAGAACCGCCGGATGGCCAGCACGTAGTCGCTCGCCTTCAGCTTGTCGATCCGCCGCGTCCACGCCACGAGCCGGTCGCCATCGATCTTCACGGGCACCGCCGCCAGCACGGCAATCCCCGACTCCTGGCCGTCTATGCGCTGGGCCACGGGATTGCCGCGGGCGAGCTCGCGGCGTTCGTCGTCAGTGATCGCCAGTGATGGCCTGAAAAACGCGAACGGGTCGCCGTTGGGCGACACGGCAACCAAGACGAGGGCAAGTAGTCTTTCAACCACGACTCACCTCCGACATCGCAACCCTCGTGCCATGGACATCCGGTCGCCGGGTGCGGGCCCCTCTCCAACAAGCCCGGCGATTTCTTGACCGGACGCGCGCTGTGTGGACACGAACGGTCGAGGTGCCAGTCTCTTCGGGAGTCGGTTACGCCGGCGGCAGCGCCACGACCGCGTCCTCGACGCGCCGTGCGAGGCTGGCATAGTCATCACCCTCCAGCATGAGGGGCTGGCCAAAGCTGACACGGACCGCGCCGCGGCGCGGCCAGCGCCAGCCCTGGTGAAGCACGCGCTCGACGCCTTCGAGCCGCACCGGCACCACCGGCAGGCCCAGCCGCGAAGCCATCATGCCCACGCCCGGCTGAAACGCACCGACCTCGCCGCGTTCGGTGCGGTGCCCCTCCGGGAAGATCAGGATGGACCACTGCCCCGTCGCCAGCGCACCGGCATAGCGCAGCGTGTCGCGCGCGCCCGGCCCGCTGCGCGGCAATGGGAAGGCATTGAAGAACAGTGCGGCCAGGACGTAGAGTGCGCCTTTGCCGAGCCGCTCGGGCAGGCGGTGCCGCTCGGCGTCGAAGTACGCGTCGAAGAACTCGCGGCCCATGGCCACCGCGATCCGGCGGCGCCACGGCGCCGGCAGGCTCATCAGGATCACCGGTGTATCGAAGTGACTCTGGTGGTTGGCGGCGAAGATCGCCGGGCCCCGCAGCCCCTCGAGGTGCTCCAGCCCGTTGACGCGCAAGCGCACGAACAAACGTGCCAGCGGCAGGAGCCAGGCCGGCTGGCTGGCGTTCCTGATCGCCCGTGCCAGGGGCTTCGTCGCCCAACGGGGAAACACGACGTCGGGTTCCGGCGGCTCGGCTTGCGCGGCCGCGTCCACGAGCTGGCGCAGCTCGCCGACGGTGCGGCACGACGCCACGGCCGTCTCGGTGAGCCCATCCCCCGTCCGTTCCTCGAGCGCCATCGTCAGCTCGATACGATCCAGCGACTTCAGCCCCAGTTCGTCGAGCGTGGTTGATTCGGTGACGGGGTGCCCGTGTGCGTACCGGGCCAGCAATTGCTCGAGGTCACCGCGTGGCGGAATCGGCGCCACTGGTGGGGCGCCGTCCGCCACCCATTGCTGGACCTCGCGCCGCTTGAGCTTGCCCAACGCGTCGGTCCGCGGCAGCGCCGGCTGCGGCCACACCGAGAAACCGTGAATCCGCTGGTGGGTCTCGAGGCGGCCATTCGCCTCGCGAACAATGCTGGCCGCGTCGGCGCCGGACGTGAGGACCAGCACGGCGTGCACCTGCTCGCCGCCGTTCTTGCGCGCCACGACGGCAGCCTCGCGCACGCCGGCCACGCTTTCGAGCACCAGCTCCACGTCCTCGGGAAAGACGTGCACACCTTCGGCGGTGACGATCTCGTCTTTCTTGCGGCCGCGAATCAACAGATTGCCGGCCGCGTCGAACTCGCCGATGTCGCCGGTGTGAAACCAGCCGTCTTCGAAGGCCACCTGGGTGGCTTCCGGGGCGTTGAAGTAGCCGGCCGTGACGGCGGCGCCGCGCACGAGCACTTCGCCATCGGCGGCAAGGCGGACGTCGACGCCCTCCACGGGCCGCCCCACCGTGCCATGCTGCATTCGGAAGGGCTGGTTCCACGCCACCATGGGCGCGGTTTCGGTCAGCCCGTAGCCCTGGATCACCGCAAAGCCAAGCCGCTGCCAGTATTCCTCCAGCTCGCGATCGAGGTGCGCACCGGCGACCACGAACCCGAAGAACCTCCATCCGAACAGCCGATGCGCGTCGCGATATCGCCACACGCGCCTGGCCAGGGGCATCGGCGTGGCCAGCGGCTCGGCGCAGGCCGGCAGTTCCTGCTGCACCCGCGTGCGCATGATCTCGAGGGCGCGCGGGACGGTCACCGCCAGCGTGATGCGATGGCGCCGGATCTGCCGCGCCACCTCGCCGGGATGGTGGCCCTTGATGAACACCGCGCTGGCATCGACGAGGCGCGGCAGGAAGATCGCGAGGGCCTGCCCGAACATGTGACTGAGCGGCAGCAAGCCGAGCAGGCGGATCGGCCTGAGCGCCCAGAGAAATCGCGAGTAGCCCGCGACCGTGCGCTCGACGGGGATGATGTTGGCCAGCAGGTTCCGGTGCGTGATCACGACCCCCTTGGGGTCGCCGGTCGTGCCGGAGGTGAACACGATCTCGGCAATCGTGCCGGGGCCGACGACGGCGCGCGGCGCGCGCGGCGGTGCGCCACCGGTCCACGCGATGTCGCGCAAGCGCCAGCGATGCGCGATCGGCAGTTCCGGCGGTACCTCCACATCGTCGCCAACGATCAGGCCACGGGGACCGGCGACCTTGACGATCCGCCGGACCAACTCCTGCGAGGCGCTGGGATCCAGGGGAATGACCGCCACGCCACGCAGCAGGCAGCCCCAGAACGCCGCTATCCACTCCGGGCGGTTGCCGCTCCAGATCACGACGCGATCTCCGGGTTGAAGGTCCGTGGCCGCCAGCCGGCCGGCGAAGCGTTCCGCGGCCGCGCGCAACTGGTCGCTGCTGTACGACCGGCAACGAAGACCGTCGTCGTGGCGCAGGGCGTCCCGTTGTCCGCGCACGTAGCGATCGAAGAAATCGAGCAGGTGCTCCATGGCTAGTGGTGAGCCGGCGCCGGCGCGGCGCCGCCCTCGTCGCGCGCCGGGCTGACCGCGGGCGCGGGCGCGGATTCATCCTCGCGTCCGGCAACGATGCGGCGGCCCCGTTGCGGCCCGCGCTCGGCGGTGATCACCGTGTGTTGATGCTCGCCGCCCGCGTCGTCGGCGTAGATCACGACCCAGTCGCGGGTCTTGCCCAGGCGATGCGCGCGCGCGGTGTTCGAGAACAGCGCCGTGTACCGGCGGCCATGCCGCTCGGTGTGGAGGATCGGCAGCCACGCCTCGCGCTCGGGGTTGAACCGGCGCGGGGCGATCAGGGGCAACTCCCCACGGGCCGCCCGCTCGCGATACTCGCGATCGACGTCGAGCACTTCGGCGACCGACGGGCGGAGTGACGGCTCGCGGTCGGGCCTGACCCGGCCGAGCCGCTGCGCCAGCGTGTCCTGGATCCCGGCCAGCCGCTTGCGGCCGAAGCCCGCGATGGTGTCGAGGCGGCCGTCGTGGGCCGCGGCTTCGAGTTCCTCCAGCGTGTGCAGGCCGAGTTCCACGTGCAATCGCTCGGCCAGCTTGCGGCCAATGCCAGGCACCGAACCCAGCACGGTTTCGGCGTCGGCCGCGCCGCGCAGGCGATCGAGCATCGGCAACCGGCCGCGAGTAATCAGCTCGCGCATGGCGCGCGCGATGCTTGGCCCGACTCCCGGAACGCGCTCGAGGCCGCCGAGTCCGCGGCTGCGAAACACCTGGTCGAGCGGCTCCGGCCATGCGCGGACCGACGCCGCGGCGCGCCGGTAGGCGCCGACGCGGAAGCGATCGGCCCCCTGGCTCTGCAGCAGGTCGGCGGCTTCTTCCAGGCGCCCGGCAATCCGGCGGTTGATGGTGTTCATGGTCCCGCGCTGCTCGCTGCCACCATGGTCGCACCGGACGCCAGCGCCTGGCGAACCACCGCGCCGTCCAGCGTTTCCGCCTTGAGCAGCTGTTCCGTCAGGCTGGCCAGCGCGCCGCGGTGTTCGCCGAGCAGCCGTTGGGCGCGCTCGTATTGCGCGGTGACAACGCGCAGCACTTCGCCGTCGATGGTGTCTTGCGCCAGCGGGCTCAGGTGGCTGGTGTCGGACCCAGCCTCCGGCAGGAAGTCCAGTTGCGGGCCGGCATAGCGGACCGAACCGAGCTTCTCGCTCATGCCGAACTCGGTGACCATGCGGCGCGCCAGATCGGTCGCCCGCTGAATGTCGTCGGTGGCGCCGGTGCTCAGCGTGCCGAACGTGATCGTCTCGGCCGCGCGGCCGCCGAGCATGACGGCGAGGCGGTCTTCGAGCTCCGGCTGGGTGAGCAGATACCGGTCCTCGGTCGGCATGGGGAACGGGTCCGTGGAGTTCTGCGCGTGCGAAGAATTCCACGCCGGCTGCGGACTACTCCGCGTACGTGGTGAACCCAGGCTTGGGCGGATTGCCCGCCTCCTCAAGCGCGTGGAATCCGTTCGCCCGTTACCTTTGCAGGAAGCAAGTGACCTGCCATCGTGCCGCCGCTTTCTGGACCGGCGCGTGCAGCATGAACCACAAGCCGTCGCGGCGCCGGACCGATGAAGTGGAATGGATAGCAGGTGATCAGGGTCAGCGCTGCCCCGGGAGAGGGGTCCAGCACCCAGAGCTCATCGGGCTCGACGACGGTCCGACGCGTCACGCGGTATCGAAATGTCCCGCGGGGCGTGTCGAGGTGGATTTCGTCGCCGATGCGCACGCGCCGCAGCGGGCGGAAGAACGTGTCGCGGTGCCCCGCCAGCACGGCGTTGCCCGCCTGCCAGGGCAAGGGGGTGTCCGGCAGGTGTCCAACCGCGACGTTCAGCGTGTTCTCGTCGTCGCCTTCCATGACGACCGCGGAGAGGCCGAGGCGTGGCATCTCGAGGCGGCCGATGGGACCGGGGAGCGCAGATCGAGCAGGGACCACGTCGCCGCCGGCGGCTCGCGACCGTTCGTCGGCAGAACTGACTCGAGCAAGTTGGGCCTGCTGTTCACGCTGGTAGGCGTCGGCCCGCATGTAGCTGGCGGCCGCCCATGCCAGGCAGATGGTGCCCAGGACCACGAGCCCGCGCTCGAGTCCGCGAGCGATCCAACCCGGCCGCATCCGGTCCATGGTCCTCACCCCCCTTGCGTGGCGCCGCCGGCGCGATAGCCCTCTCGAGCGCGAACGGTCAACGACCGTCGCGCCGGGTCGATCACGCTCACCCGGATCCGGCGAAAGCCGCCGTCGCGGATTGGGTTCGAGGAGACATACGCCAGCGTGTAGCTGTGGCGAATGTCGCGGGCAATCTCCCGCAGCATCGGGTCCACCTCGTTCACGGAATCGGGGAAGTACGACGCGCCGCCGGTCGCCCGGGCGAGCCGCTTGAGCAGTCCTCGATCCGCATCGCGCTCCAGTGGGTCGATGACGCCGACCGTGTAGATCGCGGCGTTGGACGCTTGCGCGTCCCTCAAGACCTGGTCGAAGGTCGCCGTGCTGGCGTTGTCGCCGCCGTCGCCAACCAGCACCAGGACCCGGCGCGGATGACTGCCGGTGGACACATAGGCGAGACCACGACGAATGGCGTCATACATCGCCGTCCGGCCTTGCGCACTCATGGCGGCGGTCAACGCGGCGCGGAACATTTCCGCATCGTTGGTAAACGGCGCCGACGCCGGCAGCACGGCACGCACCTGCTCGTTGAACGTCAGCGCAAAGATCTCGTCGCGCGCATGGCTGCCTCCGGCAAACGCCGTGGCCGCGGCGATCACGCGTTCGCGGCCTTCGCGCATGCTGCCGCTGTTATCCACGAGCAGGCCCACCGTCACGGGCGACTCCTCCCCGGTGAACAACTCGATCCGCTGGGGCGTGCTGTCTTCGACCACCCGGAAGGCCTCGCGCGACAGGCCGGTGACGTACTGTCCTCGCCGGTCGGTGACGGTGACGTGCACGACCACGAGCTCCGCCCGCGACGAAAAACTGGCGGCCTGGGCGGGCGCCGGCGGCGTGGCTCGCTCGGCTGCTCCGCCGGCGCTCATCGCCGCCAGCAACAGGACTGGCACCGTGAACAACCGTTCGCACATGGCAGTCAATGATGGGCGAACGTCGCGCCCCACGGCGGACGTTCGCCCGGGCAAATGGTCAACTGCGCCGCGTGCGGAAGTACCGCATGGCGGCCGCGCTCAAGAGCGCGAGCGTCCCCACCATCGCCACGAACGGCAGCGGACTCGCCGTTCGCGGCAACTCGGTGCGCGGCGGTTGCGCCGACGCGGTCTGCGTCGTGGCCGTCGTGCCCGCTGCGGGCGCGGCGCCCATGGGCGGAATGGATGGCGTGAGGATCGAGAGAGCGGACGACGCGACCTGTCCTTCGTGGGTCGTGC
>CAYGMD010000016.1:0-43575 GCA_964350785.1 uncultured Acidobacterium sp.
TGGTCATCCTGGACTTGGAGGATGGGGTACCGCCGGACAAAAAGCGGGCCGCCCGTGCCGTCGTCCAGGAAGTGCTGGGGGTCCGTCAAGCTCAATCGGGCGGCCCGGCGGTGTGGGTGCGCGTCAACGCTGCATCCACCGACGATTTTTCCGCGGATGTCGCGGCGCTCGATTGGCGGGCCGTGGACGCGGCCGTCCTGTCGAAGGCCGAACACCCGGCAGCGGTGGCTGCGCTGGCGGCAGCGGGCGCTCGTGGAATTGTACCCTTGATTGAATCGGTCACCGGGTTGCGCGGCCTGCGGGCGCTGCGTGACGCCTCGCCCTGCGTGAGCCGCGCCGCGCTCGGCGCGCTGGATTTGACACTTGATCTCGGACTGACCCACGTGACCGAGGCCGACGACTCGGAGTTGATCTGGCACGTCCGTCGCGAACTCGTTCTCGAGAGCCGGTGCCTCGGCCTCGCCCCTCCGCTGGACGGCGTCTTCACGCGTCTCGGCGATCTCGCTGGCCTGAAAGCGGTGTGCGATCGTGCACGGACGATAGGTTTCGCGGGGAAACTTCTGATCCATCCGGAACAGATCCCGATCGCGCACGCCTGCTTCACGGTGGATGCGGTGCTCGTGTCGGAGGCGCGCGCCCTTCTCGAAGCGATCGATGCGAGGGGCGACGGTCAGTCGCCCGTGCGAATCGGGAACAGGATGGTCGATGCCCCCGTGGTCAAGCGCGCCCGCGCCATCGTGTCGGCGTCGCCGAGCAAATCGGAGGACGGTACGCGATGACACCGCCCGCACGACACGACATGCCGCCGAGCGGCCTCAGAGAGGTCGATGTGGCCGTCGTGAGGGAAGCGGTGGCAAGCGGTCTCGTCGAGATGAACTATCGCATCCCGGCCGACATTCTCGAGGCGTTGCGCTCGGCCGCGGAGCGCGAGCAATCGCCGCTGGGCCGCCGGACGCTCGATCAGATCGTGCGCAACTATGAACTGGCGGCCACCGAGCGCACGCCGGTGTGTCAGGACAGCGGCGTCACCGTCGTCCTGTTGGAGGTGGGCCAGGACGTGCACTGGGTGGGTGGGACGCTGTATGACGCGATCGACGCCGGGATCCGGGAAGGCACGACCCGTGGCTATCTACGTCGTTCGGTCGTCGGCGATCCCCTGCTCAGGATGACAAGCGACGCCGACCCGGCGGGCGTCATCCACGTGGAGATCGCCGCCGGTCATCAGGTGCGTCTCACGCTCGCGTCCAAGGGGTTCGGGGCGGAGAACATGAGCACCATCGTCATGCTCACGCCGGCCGACGGCATTGAAGGGGTGCGGCGGGTCGTCCTCGAAACGGTCGAGCGGGCGGGCGCGAATGCTTGTCCGCCGATCATCGTTGGGGTCGGGGCGGGGGGCACATTCGAAAGAGCCGCGTTGCTGGCAAAGAAAGCAGTCCTGCGCCCTCTCACCGAGCGGAACCCGCGCCCGCATGTCGCGCGGCTCGAACAGGAACTGCTCGAGGCCGTAAACCGACTGGGCATCGGCCCCCAGGGTCTTGGAGGCATCGTGACCGCCCTGGCCGTCAATATCGAAGTGCATCCCACCCACATCGCCGGTTTGCCGGTGGCCGTGAACCTGGGGTGCCATTCCAACCGGCGTCTGTCCGTGGAGATCTGAGGTGGCGCCGTTGGCGAGATTGTCGTGCGCGGAAGCGGTTGACGCCGACATGGTTGAGTCGCTCAACGCCGGCGACAGCGTGGAGGTCACCGGCCGGCTCCTGACGCTTCGGGACGCCAGCGCCAGACAGTTGGTGGCTGCGCTCGATCGGGGAGAGCGGCCGCGCCTACCCCTGGCGGGCGCGATCATGTACGCGGTCGGGCCGTCTCCGGCCAAGCCTGGGCAGGTCATCGGGTCGGCGGGGCCGACGACGACCGCGCGGATGGAACGGTACCTGCCATCGCTGTTGGCGGCCGGCGTGCGGGGCGTGATTGGCAAGGGTGAACTTCACGGGCCCGTGGCCGAGGCCTTCGTCCGGTACCGCGCCGTCTACCTTGCCGCGACCGGCGGCGTCGGTGCGTTGCTGGCGCAGCACATTACCAGCGCGCAGGTCCTGGCGTTCGCCGAACTGGGCCCCGAGGCAATCTATCGTCTCGACGTTGTGGCGTTTCCGGCGGTGGTCATCCTGGACCTCGCGGGTCGCAACTTCCATGACGAGGCGCGGCGGCAGTGGAGGCAGTCATGAGGGTCGCCGACGTCCGGCACGGTGATTCGTTCGAAAGCACAGACGTGCTCGTGGTCGGCGCAGGACTCGCCGGCCTGATGGCAAGCCTGGCCATCCCTGCGTCGCGTGTCATGGTCGTCACGAAGATGCATCCCACTCAGTCCCACAGCGGCGCCGCCCAGGGCGGGTTCAACGCCGCCATGAACCCGGACGATTCGGTGGGCGCCCACGTGCTCGACACGATAAAGGGCAGCGACTACCTCGCCGACGAGGACGCAGTCGAGACGATGTGTCGTGAAGCCCCGGAGGTCATGCGCGAGCTGGATCGGCTCGGTACCGCGTGGTCCCGATCCGTCGATGGCCAGATCGCGCAGCGGCCCCTCGGTGGTGCCTCGTTCCCCCGTGCCTGCTATGCCGCTGACATGTCCGGCCACGTCGTGCTCCAGATCTTGTTTGAGCAACTGATGCGGGCCGGCACCGCCGTGCGCATCGAATGGCACCTGCTGGGGCTGTTGACCAATCACGATCGCATCTGTGGGGCCGCGTTCTGGAACCTCCGTGCGGGCCGACTCGAGTTTGTGCACGCGAAGGCTGTCGTACTGGCCACTGGTGGCTACGGGCGGATCTACGCCAGGACGACAAACGGTTTGGGATCCACCGGCGACGGCGTGGCGGCAGCGTATCGGGCCGGGGCGGCACTTGCCGACATGGAGTTCGTGCAGTTCCACCCGACCGCCCTGGTGGGTACGGGCATTCTCGTGTCCGAGGGTGCCCGAGGTGAGGGCGGGTATCTGCGCAACGCTTCGGGCGAACGCTTTATGCAACGGTATGCGCCGACGGTCGTCGAGATGGCGCCCCGGGATCTCGTGTCTCGGGCCATCGCGACAGAAGTGCGCGACGGCCGCGGATTCGATGGCCGCTATGTCCACCTCGATCTGACCCATCTGGACGAGTCGCTGCTCCAGGCGCGTCTTCCGCAGGTCCGCCGTCTCGCTGCCGTGTACGCCGGCATCGACATTGCCAGACAGCCGCTCCCTGTCGTGCCCGCCCAGCACTACAGCATGGGCGGGATTCGCACGGATACCGACGGCTTTACCGGTATCGCCGGCCTGTTCGCGGCCGGGGAATGCGCCAACGTCAGTGTGCACGGCGCCAATCGGCTGGGCGGGAACTCGCTTCTCGAAACGGTCGTCTTCGGGCGGCGCGCCGGCCGGGCGGCCGCCTTGGCGGCCGAGGGCATGGACGCGGGTGCCCCGTCCGCCACGATCCGCGATCGGTTTATGGATGAGTGGCACTCTCGGCTGCCGGCCTCTGGGACCAAATCGGACACCGCTCGCGCGGTCGTCGATCTCCGCCGGCGCCTGACAGAAACGATGACTGATTGCGTTGGTGTTTTCAGGACTGGCGCCGAGATGGACGTCGCGGTCCAACGACTCCGGTCGCTCGAGCAGGAGTATCGGAGCCTCGACGCGCCACCGGTGAGGGGATCCTATGATTACGCCCGGGTCGCTTATTGGAACCTGGGGTATTTGATCGACGTGGCCCGGGTCGTCGCCGAAGGCGCTCGACGCCGGACCGAAAGTCGCGGCGCCCACTTCCGTACCGACTATCCGGGCCGCAATGATGACGAGTGGCGGGTCCACACGGTGGCGCGCGCTGGTGCCGACGGCCCGGCGTTCTCAGACGGTCGTGTCTCGCAGCAGCGGTATGCCCCCACGGAGCGCAAGTACTGATGACGATCGATGTTGCTGTCTACCGCACGCCTGCACCGGATACCCCGTCAGCGTGGGCGTCGTATACGGTTTACCTGGCCGAACGCGCCACTGTCCTTGACGCGCTTATCTCGATCGCAGCGGAACACGACAGCACGCTGGCGTTTCGGGCCGAGTGTCGCAGCGGCATCTGCGGGGCGTGCGCGGGGCTCGTCAACGGCCGGCCGAGCCTGTTCTGCCAGACGCTCATCACCGACGCGCTCGACTTGCCGCGTCTTCCCGGCAGCGGGGCGGCGCTTGGGATCGCGCCTCTGCCGCCGTTTCCGGTCCTCAAGGATCTCGTCGTGGATGTGGACGGTTTTTTCGAGGCCTTCCGCACGGCCCAGACTTGGATTGAGCCGGCCGAGGGGTACTCCGGGCTGCTCCCACCCGCACTAGCCGAACAGCTTGCGGACGCCGCGTCCTGCATTCTCTGCGCCTTGTGTGTGAACGGTGCTCCGCCGACGGTGGCGAGTCCGGCGGTGGCTGCCAGGCTGCTGCGGATCTCCAGGGATCCGCGCGACGCGCACGGCGTCGACCGCCTGACGCGCCTCGGTCCGGCCGATCCACGGCGGCACGCCGGCGCGCTGGCGGCGCATCTGGCCGCCTGCTGTCCGGCCGGAGTGGAGGTGCGCCGTCTGGCGGCGGTGGAGCCGAACGGCCCCGGCACGCCGATGCCGGCCCGAGACGGCGCGTCACTGGATGGTGCGCGGGACGCATGAAGGCGCTCGTGATCGGCGGGACCGGACCTTCGGGTCCCTACATTGTCAACGGACTTTTGAGACGTGGCTATGACGTCACGATTCTGCACGGGGGTCAGCACGAGGCTGAATTCCAGGGGCCGGTCGAACACATCCACACGGATCCGCATTTTGCGGAAACGCTGAATCCGGCATTGCTGAATCGGCGCTTCGATCTGACAGTCGCCACCTATGGCCGCATCCGGATCATCGCCGAGGTGATGAAGGGCAAGACCGAACGGTTGCTGACCGTGAGCGGTGGGGCATACGCACCCGATACGGATCGGCGGTGGGGCCCCATGGGCCGTCCGGCGATGCTCGTCGAGTCCAGCAGCGTCCTGGCGGACGACGAGCACGGGTCGCGATTCTTCCACCTGATTTGGCTGACCGAACAGGCGGTGCTGCAGGCGCACTCGGAGGGCCACTACCAGGCGACCATCCTTCGTTATCCGACCATTTACGGCGCCTGCGCTCCGGCAAGCATGGAATGGAGCGTGGTGCGACGGCTGTTAGACGGCCGGACGAAAATCGTCGTAGGGGATGGTGGCGCGGCCGTTCGGACCAGGGCCGACGGTGAAAACGCCGCTCACGCCGTGCTACTGGCGGTCGACACGCCCGCGGTCGCCGCCGGGCAAATCTACAACGTGGGCGAGGACGTGGTGTTCTCCGAGCGTCAACGCATCGAGCACATCATCAGGGTCTTGGGTGCCAACTGCGCAATCGTGGACATGCCGCATGAGCTAGCGCGCCGCGCCAGTCAGGTGCTCGCCGTGCGAGGGACCCGTCTGATGGACACGAGCAGGATGCGAGCGGAGCTCGGATACCGGGATGTGACCGCCCCCGCCGATGCGATCGAGCGCGTCGCCCGATGGCTCGTAGCGCACCCGTTCGCGCGTGGAACCGAAGGCGAACGACAACTGGCGGATCCCTTCGATTACGCGGCGGAGGATGAACTAATCCGCGTTTATGAAGAAGGCACCGCCCGGGCACTTCGGGTCAGCTTCCCGGACATCGAGGCCGGTCACATGTACCGGCACCCGAAGAAACCTGGGGAGACGTGGCGGCCGGTTGCGGCCACCCGTAAAGAAGATTTCTGACTCTTCGGGTCACGACGCTGTCGGAATAGCTTGACAAGGGTGTGACGCGTTAACTACAACAAGGGCGAAAACAAACCATGGTTTTATCAGATGAAACCGCATTGTTTCCGGGATGGCAGGCATGAGGGTCGCACCGGAGTTGGCCAAGCTAGGGCACGTCGCTCTCGTGACGCCCGACATTGAGCGGTCGTTCAGCTTCTTCCACGACGTGCTCGGCCTCGAGGAGAGCGGTCGCCGTGGCGACACGATCTTCCTGCGTGCGTGGGGGGACTTCGAGCACCACTCCCTGTCGCTGTCACCGGGGCCGGAAGCCTACGTCGAACACATCGCTTGGCGTGCCAGGCGGGCCGAAGACGTCGAGGGTTTCCGGGGCCGCCTGCGCGAAGCGGGCTTGAGCGTCCAGTCCCTCGAAGCCGGTGCCGAAGAAGCGCAGGGACCGGCGATTCGCTTCGACGTGCCAGGCGGGCAAACGTTCGAGATCTACTACGAGATGCAAAAGGCGCTCGCGCCGCCGGAGCAGCGATCCCGGCTTCGCAATCAGGTCTCGCGATCGTCGAGCCGTGGCATTTCGCCGCGGCGGATCGATCACGTCAATGTGCGCGTCCCCAATCCGGCCGCTCTCCATGAGTGGCTGGTCGACAATCTGGGCTTCAAGGTGCGCGAACGGATCCGGCTGAACAACGGCACCGTCCCCGCCGCTTGGCTGTCGGTGACGCCTTTCGTCCATGACATTGCTGTCAACATCGAGAAGTCGGGCCGCCTCGGCCGCTTTCACCATCTGGCATTCTGGATGGACGAACGGCAGGACATCCTCCGGGCCGCGGACATCCTGCGAGAGAACGATGTCAAGATCGATGCCGGTCCAGGCAAGCATGGGATCAGCCAGGCCTTCTATCTGTATTTCCGCGACCCGGGCAGCGGCCTCCGGATCGAGTTATTCAGCGGTGGCTACCTGATTCTCGAGCCGGATTGGGCGCCGATCGAATGGCCAGAGGATTCCCTGGAAGAGGGTCTGACGTGGTGGGGGCAAACCACGCTGGTCGAGGCGATGCAGACGACGACCGGGCGCAGCCTCGGGCGGGCCAAGGCCGACGCAGGCGAATGAGTTCGATGTCGACCCCACCGCCTTCCGGCGATGCCCTTGGGCTGCCTGTTCCCCAGCCTGACGAAATCTCGCGGCCTTTTTTCGAGGGTGCCGAGCATGGGGAATTGCGGCTGCAGCGATGCTGTGCTTGTGGGGCATGGCACCTGGGCGCACGTCGTTGTGACCAGTGTTCGGGAGCCGACCTGCAGTGGACCCAGGTTTCGGGGCGAGGCAAGGTTTACAGCTTCGTCATCGTGCACCAGCAATACCATCCCGCCGTTGCTCACCGTCTTCCCTACAATGTCGCCATCGTCGAGACCGAAGAGGGTCCGCGTCTGCCTGCCAACATCATTGGCGTTGGGCGCGACGAGTTGCAGGTCGGAATGCCCGTGTCGGTTGTTTTCGAGCGGGTCTCCGACACGACATGGATCCCCCGGTTTCGCCCCGATCCGACCGCGCACCTGGACGAAGCGGAGCAGCAGGGATGATGCCTGTCACCACGAAGTCCTCGCGTTTCGCCACCGTGGGCGGCGTCAGAATGCATTACCTGGACTTCGGGGGTAGCGGTCCCGTCTTACTGTTCGTTCATGGAGGCCAGGATCACGCGCACACCTGGGATTTCATCGCGCCGGCCTTTACAGATTCCCACAGAGTGTTTGCGGTTGACCTTCGTGGCCACGGTGACAGTGACTGGGTGTCGGGCGGCCTCTACACCGCGCTCGAGCATGTGATCGATCTGGCCGGCCTTGGCGCTTCACTCTCCAGCGAGCCGCTGCGCCTGGTCGGGCACTCGTTCGGCAGCACCGTCTGCCTGCGGTGGGCCGGCCTTCAGCCGTCGCGCGTCGAAATGGTCGCGGCCATCGAAGGGTTTGGCCCCCCGCCGACCCATCCATCGCAAGTGCTGCCTCGGGCCGAGTACCTTCGCGATTGGGTCAACGTGCGTGTCCGGCAGGACAGCGGTGCCGGCCGTCGAACCTACGCGACCGTCGATGAGGCCGCGCGGCGAATCCGCGAAGTGAATCCCCGGCTTTCACCCGAGTTGGCTGGGCACCTGGCTGCCCACGGCACCCGCAGGCAGGCCGATGGCGGGCTGACATGGAAGTTCGATCCGGCGGTCCGCCAGTGGGCGCCGTACGGATTGGATCGGCACGAAGCCGTCGAGATCTATTCGCTCGTCACCTGCCCGGTGCTGATTCTGCGCGGACTGGACAGTTGGGTCGCCGATCCCGCTGCGAATCCTCTGGTCCAGGCGTTGCCCCGGCGCGCGGTGGTCGACGTGGCCAGCGCCGGGCACTGGGTCCACCACGACCAGGCCGAGCACGTCATCACGACGCTGCGCGCCTGGCTCCGCGGTCCGGAATCCACCGTCAAGTCTTCCGCTCGTCTTTCCGGCGCCCCACGGCAGCAATTTCACGGGCCTTCCGTGCGCGTTGCCACCCCGCTCGCGCGAGAAGCAAATAACCCGAACACGAAGGACATACTTCAATGAACAGCCTTAGGCAGATTGCGATTGTTGTAGCGGTTGTCGTGTTTGCCGCCGCCGTTTCAGCGTCGGCGCAACAAGCGGGCGCGCTCACGGGCGTCGTGCGCGACTCCACCTCGGGCATTCTTCCGGGAGTCACGGTCACGGTGCTCAACCTCGACACGGGGGCGAGCCGGCAGGCGATTACCGGCGGCGATGGGCGTTACACGGTTGCCGCATTGGCGCCTGGCCGGTATAAGGCGCGAGCCGCTCTCGACGGATTTTCTCCCGTCGAAGTGGAGATGACACTGCGCGTCGGGCAAACATTGGCCGCCGACCTCGTGCTCGGCCTGTCGACGCTGAAGGAGGTAATCACGGTGCAGGCGCTTGCCGCCCAGGTCGACACCGTGTCAGCCACCGTGGCGCTCGTCGTCGATCAAAAATTAATCGCGGACTTGCCGCTGAACGGACGCGGTTGGGCTCAGCTGGCCACGATCATGGCCGGCGTCAACCAGTTCACGTCGGTCAACACGTCCAGCGTCGGCTTCAATCCTCCCGGCGTTCGCCTGGCCATCAGCGGCGCCAATGACAAGATGCACCGCATCCTGTGGGATGGTGTCAACGCGAACGACGTCGTCAATGCCACGCCCGGTGGGGTCAGCGGCCAGATGCTTGGTGTCGATGCGCTTCAGGAATTCAAGGTCATGAGTTCCAGCTACCCCGCGGAGTTCGGAGGCGCCAGCGGCGCGGTCATCGCCGCGGTGACCAAGTCCGGGGCCAATCAATTCAGCGGTTCCTTCTTTGAGTTCAATCGGAACAAGGCGCTGAACGCGCGCGACTACTTTTCCGGTCCGGAGAAGCCTGGGTTCCAGCGCAACCAGTTCGGCGGGACCGTCGGCGGTCCGATCCGCCGCAACAAGATTTTCTTCCTGGGCGCCTACGAAGGGTTGATTGAACGGCTGACGACCTCCAATCTGATTGTCACGCCGAACACAGCGGCGCGAAACGGAATGCTCCCCGATGGCCCGGTGACGATTACGCCCGGCGCCCGAGCGCTCCTGAATTCGCCCGTCCTGCCGGTGCCGAACGGTCGCGATCTTGGGGACGGAACCGGTGAATTCCGCTACAACGCCGAGCGTCCGATCGACGAGCACTTCTTCCTCGGTCGTGCCGACATTCAATTGGCGACGTCGAACCGCCTGTATGGTCGCTACAATCAGATGATCTCGACCTCCGATCTGCCAATCGCGGGCGGTCACGAATTGTTCACTCACGAGGAGATCAAGAACCTGTATTCCATGGTTGAAGACCAGCACGTCTTCGGGGTCTCAACGGTGGCCACCGTCCGGGGCACGTTCACGCGTACGGATACCCAGGGCGCTAATCGGGCCAGCTTCGACGTGAGCCCGGAGCTTCAAGTCCTTCCGGGCCGCACCGGCGGTGTCCCGCCACAACTGCTCGTGGGGCCGGTGACCTACGGCAGCAGCCGTGGTCTGCCGATTGGTTTCATTCAAAACCTTTACGGCGCGCGCGCGGATGTCACGGTCGTGAAGGGCGCTCATACTCTCAAGTTCGGCGGCAACGTCGAACGATACGTGTATGACATGGGTACGCAGACCCGCCTCTCGGGGCAGTTCAACTTTGCCAACTTCCGCCAGGTCCTCGAAGGGCGGCCCAGTGTTGGCCTCTTCTACGGCGGCGGCTTCATACCCGGCGCGACTGACGGCTACGGGACCTATCGCAACTTCTACTTGGAAACCTACGCTCAGGACACTTGGGCAGTCGCTTCCAACCTCACCATCAATCTCGGACTACGGTATGAGCCGACCACTACCGTGACGGAACGGACCAGCGAAGCCGTCCGGATCAATGACTTCGATCCGAACGATTTCGCCCAGAAGGTGGTGCTGGAGAACGGCGTGGACTCCCCGTATGACCGGCCCTCCATGACGCAGATCGCGCCGCGCGTGGGCCTGTCGTGGGATATCGGGGGCGATCACAAGACCGTCGTTCGCAGCGGGTGGGGCCTGTACTACCAGCCGATGCTGTTCTGGTACGCCCTCAATTACCTGGCAGCTCCCGGCGGCCTGTTCCAGATCTCGAGCCCCCAGTTTCCCAACGCGCTCGACAGCCTCGGCACCGGCCCGCAGCCGCCCCCCGCGCCATTTCTCTTGGCGCGAAAGATGGACACCCCGTACGTCAGCCGCTGGAACGCCGGTGTGCAGCGTGACTTGGGATGGGGAACCACGATCGATGTCAACTACGTCGGCTCCCGTGGATACAACCAGGTCATGATGGAGCAGTTGAACGGCGCGTTACCGCAACGCCAATCCGATGGGTCCCTGCTCTTTGTGCCCGGAACGCCGCGCCGCAACCCGACCCTTGGCGGAGTCGTCGCCACCACCACCCGGGGCAAGTCCTGGTACAACGGATTGCTCATCCAGTTGTCCAAGCGCATGAGCGACGGACTGCAGTTCGAATCGGCCTATACCCTCGCCAAATCAGAAGACTACAAGTCCGGCCTGACGGGCGGCAATTCCGCGATTGGAGAGTCCGGCGAGAACTACAACGTCTACGATCCGGCGATGGACAAGGGCCTGTCGGCGTTTGACGTTCGCCACACGTTCAGTGCGGCGGTCACGTACTTGATGCCGTACGGCCGGTCGCCGCGCAACCTGCTGGAACAACTCTTCGGCGGCTGGCAGGTCGGCGCCGTTGTCTCCATGCGCTCGGGGATGCCGTTTACTCCGGCCGTGAACGGCAATTGGACCGGCTTCGGTCCACTTGTGGGTGAGGGCCGCCCGAATTGGGCGCCGGGCCGCAATGCCGAGAATGCGATCATCGGCACACAGCGGCAGTGGTTCGACCCGACCGCCTTCGTTCTGCCGCCGCGAGGGACCTTCGGTGAGGTGCCGCGCAACGCCCTCGAAGGTCCGTCGCTGCGAACTGTGGACGTGTCGTTGATGAAAAACGTCACAGGCGGGGTCTTTGGATCCACCCGCCTGCAACTGCGGCTCGAAGTCTTCAACTTGTTCAACCGGGCTAATTTCGATTTGCCGGTTCGGAGTGTCTATGCGGGCGTGCGCGCGGATGAGCGGCCACTCGGCACGGCGGGCCTCATCACCAACACGGTGACCCCGGGGCGCCAGGCTCAAATTGGCGTGAAGTTCCTGTTCTAGTCAGTGAGTGGCGGTTGCGAAACGATCGAGGTGGTGGGGATGGCAATTGACTTGGGCCAGATCGAGCAGTTCCTCTATCGTGAGGCACAGTTCGCCGATGAACATCGGTACGATGAGTGGGAGTCCCTGTGGACCGACGATGGAATCTACTGGGTGCCGCTGGCCGAAGACACCGATCCGAGTCGTGACATCTCGCTGATTTACGACAACCGCGCGCGCATCGGTTTGCGGATCCGGCAACTCAAGACCGGCGACCGGCATGCGCAGTTGCCGCTCTCACGGTTGAGCCGCGTCGTTTCGAACGTCATGATCGAGGACGTGGTCAACGGCGAGTTCGTCGTCCGGTCGAACTTTGTGCTCGTAGAGTCCAGGCCCGACCGGCTGACAACCTGGGCCGGCAGTGTCCGCCATCGGCTGCGGCCTGTCGATGAGTCTTTCCGCATGTGCCTGAAGAGGGTCGTGTTGGTGAACGCCGATCGCGCGGTGCCGAGCCTCGCGTTTCTCATTTAGGCTCCAACGGCATCACGTGCCTACACGTCACATACAGCCTGCGATCGTCGGTTTGGGCGCTACGCCCACGACGCGGAAGGGGTCCGCGTCGGCGGTTGACTTGGCTGTCGATGCCATGCGACTGGCGGTCGCCGACGCCGGATTGTATTGGGCCGACGTTGATGGGCTGCTGATTTCGCGTAGTCCGGTGGCGGCGGCCGACAGCCTGACCCCGAGACTTCAATACGCGGCCGGCATGCGCGATCTCCGCCTCCTGGCGTGCGTAGAGTCTCAAGGGGCGTCGGCAGTCGTCATGTTGCATCTGGCTGCGCTCGCGCTCGCGGACGGCACGGCACGGACGATTATGTGCGTCTTTGCCGACGCGCCGGTTCGCGCCGATCAAGGGGGCGGTGCTGCCTTCGGCGCTCCGCGTCCGGTGGCCGGGCTGTCGGGTCTCGAGGCGGCGGCGGGGTGGTTCGGCGCCGCCACTTCGTACGCACTTGCGGCCCGCCGGCACATGGCACTCTTCGGTACGACGGGCGACCAACTCGGTGCGGTGGCCGTGGCTGCGCGGCAATGGGCGGCAATGAACCCGAACGCGTGGCAGCGCGAACCTCTCACCCTGGATCAGTACCACCAGTCGCGGTGGGTCGTGGAGCCCTTCCACCTCTTTGATTGCGCCTTCCCGGTCAACGGCGGCATCGCCGTGGTTGTCACCACCGCTGACCGCGCCCGTGACTTGCGCCAGCCCGCAGTGCACGTTTGCGGGCTCGGCCAGTCGCATCCGGGGACGCCCCGGCGGGCCGGCTACGAGCCGGACGTCGACATTGGCGCGCGCGCCGCGGGCGAGCGGGCGTTCCGGCAGGCGGGTATCACCGTGCGCGACATCGATGTCTTCGAGTGTTATGACGCGTTCACCTACCTCACGCTCGTGGCGCTGGAAGGCTACGGGTTTTGCGAGCGTGGAGAAGGTGGACCGTTCGTGGCGTCAGGCGCGATTGCTCCGGGCGGCGCGCTCCCCTCGAACACCGGCGGAGGACAGCTTGCCTCCGGATACCTTCAGGGTATGACACCGATTGCCGAGGCCGTCGTGCAGATCCGTGGTCACGGGGATGCCCGGCAGGTCGCGGACTGCGAGTTTGCGCTGGTCACGGGGCAGGGGGGGCGCTTCGATCACCATGCCGCAGCCATTTTCGGGCGGGCCGCATCATGAGCCTGATTCGGGCGGAAGGAGGCGCATCGATGCTGCCGCGGGACCTGATTGCACGATGTGCGCGCACGTTTGCGGACAAGATCGCCTTCATCGACGGCGATCGGCGCGTCACGTGGCGTGACCTGGATGATCGATCCAACCGCTTGGCGGCCGCCTTGCAGCATCTTGGCGTCGGCCGTGGCGATGTGGTGGCCATACTCTCTCCGGTCCATCTGGAGACAATCGAGCATTGGCACGCGTGCCTGAAGATCGGCGCGGTCCGCACGGCGATCAACTGGCGGTACGCCGCCGCCGAGATGCTGCACATCATCCGCGACTGCGATGCCCGCGTCATCATCGTGCGGGATCTCTGCGCGGCGGCGCTGTCGGCCGAATGGAACCAGTTGCGCGCGGAAGGCAGGATTCTGATCGGAATCGGTGCACGGCACGGTTTTCGGTACGACTACGAGTCCTTGCTGGCGGATCACGCGGAACCGCCGGAATGGCCGCCGCTCACAGAAGACGATCTGTTGTGCATCGGCTACACCACCGGCACAACTGGGCGGTCAAAAGGTGTGTTGCTGTCGCAACGGGCCGTTCGCGAGGCGCTCATTCATACCGTGACCAGCGCGGGCCTCCGCCCCACCGATGTCTGGGCGCAGGCGACCTCCGGCATCGGCGTGCCGACGTTATCACTTCTCAACAGCGTGAATGGCATGACCACGGTGCTGCCCGAGGGTAGCTTCGACGCTCGGCGGTTCCTCGGGCATGTCGAACAACACAAGGTCACGGCCGTGTTGATGGTCGCCACCATGCTTCGGCGCGTCATCGAGGAGGTTACTTCGGGACACTGGGATACCCGATCCCTGCGGGTCCTCGCATACGGTTCGATGCCGACGCCACCCGCGCTGGTACGTGCCGCGCATGCGGCGTTCGGTTGCGACCTGCAGCACTGGTACGGCGCGACCGAGGGGACGCTCGGGCTCTTCACGTGCCTGACGGCCGGCGAGCACCGACAGGCGTTGGCGCACGACCCCGCCCTGCTCTCGTCCTGTGGTCGCCCGGCGCTTCACGTCGAGATACGGATCTGTGACGACGACGGGCGCCCTGTGCCGCCGGGCGAAGTGGGGACGGTGTGCGTGAAAGGCGACGTGGTCATGAAGGGCTACCTGAACCGCCCCGACGAGACCGCCGCAACCCTTCGCGACGGCTGGCTCCGCCTGCACGATCTGGGCCGGATCGACGAACGTGGCTACCTGTATCTGGTGGATCGCAAGAACTTCATGATCATCACCGGAGCGTTCAACGTTTACCCGACCGTGGTCGAACACGCGCTTGCCGAGCATCCCGCCGTGAATGAGGTGGCGGTGGTGGGGGCGGCGCATCCAGAGTGGGGGGAAGCCGTCGTCGCCGTCGTCAGTCTGCGGCCGGGCGCCACCGCGACGGCGTTGCAGTTGATCGAGTTCTGTCGAGGGCGCGTCGGCACCTTCGAAATCCCCAAGCATGTGGAGTTCCTCCCCGAATTGCCCCAGGGGCGCACGGGGAAAATCGACAAGAAGGCCCTTGTCGAGTGCTTCCGCGCCCAACCCGAGCGGCTCCCCTGGAACGCCGCTCCGCCGCTCGGTGACTCCAATCGGCTGGCCAAGGCCACTTCTTAGTGTGAAGGAATCGAATGCTTCTTCCCCGAGACCTGGGCATCCGCTGTGCCCGCACCTTTCCGGAATCGACCGCCTTCATCGATGGGACCCGCCGGCGGACCTGGCGGGACCTGCACGATCGCAGCGATCGCCTCGGGGCCGCGCTCCAGCGCCTGGGCGTCCGCGCGGGCGATGCGGTGGCGATCGTGGCGCATCCCCAACTCGAACTGGCGGAACACTGGCACGCGTGCCTGAAGATCGGAGCGCTGCGAACTGCCATTAACTGGCGTTTCGCGCCCCGCGAGATGCTCCACGTCATTCGCGACGCGGACGCAAAGGTGGTCATCGTGCAGGCCAGCTGCGGGGCACCAATCGGGCCGCTGGTGGCTGAGTTCGAGCAGGAGGGGCGTCACATCGTCGGCTTCGGCCCCGACCATGGTTTCGCCCTCGACTACGAATCGCTGCTGGCGGCCGAGCAGGAACCGCCGGTGCTGCCTCCACTCAGTGATGACGACCCCGCCGCGATCTCCTATACGACAGGCACCAGCGGCCTGCCGAAAGGAGCCGTCCTGTCACAGGGAGGCATTCGCGAGGCGTTGATCTGGGCGTCGCTGACCGCCGGCTACCAGCACGCGGACGTATGGTTCCAGGCGACACCGGGAACCGGCGCGCCCCACGGGTTCATGGTGGGCGCCGTAACCGGGATGGCCACCGTGCTTCCCGACGGCGATTTTCATCCGCGGCGATTCCTGGAGCTGGCCGAAGAGCACGGAGTGACGTGCGTGCTCTTCGTGGCCACGATGATGCGGCGCGTGATTGAGCTCATGCGCGAAGGGGCCTATGACCTGTCGGCGCTGCGCCTCGTCATCTACGGCTCGATGCCGACCCCGCCGCCGCTTGTGCGCGCGGCGTTCGAGGCATTCGGCTGTGAACTCCAGCAGTGGTACGGGGCGACGGAGGGGTCGTTCTTCACGTGCCTGCACCACGAAGATCACTTGCGCGCGTTTGCCGGCGAGCCCGAGCTATTGGCGTCGGCGGGCCGGCCGCTGCTGCATGTCGAGCTGTCCATTCGCGACGACCAGTGGCACGAGGTGCCGACCGGGACGGTGGGCAACGTCTGTGTCCGCGGGCAAGTCATCATGCAGCACTATCGAAACCAGCCGCAGCTGACCGCGGACGTCCTTCACGACGGCTACTTGCGCATGCACGACCTGGGCTATCTCAACGACAGCGGACGCCTCGTCCTCGTTGATCGCCGAGATTTCCTGATCATCTCCGGGGCGTTCAATATCTATCCGATGGTCGTGGAGAACGTCGTGGCGGAGCACGCCGCGGTTCGCGAGGTGGCGGTGGTGGGAGCGCCGCACCCGGACTGGGGCGAGGCGGTCGTGGCGGTCGTGACCTTGAAACCCGGCAAGACGGCGACGGCCGAAGAGCTGATCGCGTTCTGCGGGGGGCGTCTGGGCCGGTTTGAGATTCCCAAACATGTGGAGTTCGTGCCGACCCTTCCGACCGGACCGAGCGGCAAGATTCTCAAGAAAGAAGTCAAGCAGTGGTTCCAGAACGATCCGGGTCGGCTGCCGTGGGCGTCATCGACCCCAAAGGGTTGACTGTGATGAACGAACGCGGCCATCAGCCCGGGCGCGCCGACGCCATCGTCCGCAACGAGTTTGCGGCGGTACGCGTCGAGATCGATCGGTCCGCGAACAGCCCCCGGCTGAGGGTCGAGGACCTGCAATCCGGCGCCTGTATTTTTCTTGACGCGCTGGAATTGGCGAGTCTCGCGTCAGCTACCCACGGCATGATCGAGTTTCTGCAGGATCCCTCGCTGGCGCGATGGCGCACGGCGGAGGCGGGGGCCTTCGGCCACGAGACAGAGGTCGGATTGTGACGGGCGATACGCCTCGCCCGCTCGACGGCATTCGCGTTCTCGATTTGTCGCGGCTGCTGCCCGGACCAGCCGCGACGTTCCTGCTTTCTGCGTTCGGCGCCGACGTGGTGAAGGTGGAAGACATCGATGAGGGAGATCGGGCCCGGCGGATACCCTTCAACGCGGCGCCCGAGACCGGCCTGTTCGAGCAGGTGAATCGAGGCAAGCGCAGCATCGCGATCAACCTGAAATCTCCGCTTGGCCGGGCGGCGTTTCTGACCTTGGTGCCGCGCTTCGACGTGGTGGTCGAGGGCGCCCGCCCAGGCACCATGGAGCGGCTCGGCCTCGGCTACGAGACGTTACGGCAGCACAACGACCGGCTGGTGTATGTCGCCGTGAGCGGATATGGCCAGACGGGGCCGTATAAGGACCTGGCCGGCCACGATCTCAACTACCTGGCGCTCACCGGCGGGCTCGACGCCCTCGCCGGGGGCGACGGCCCGCGCGTGCCCGGCCTGGCAATCGCGGACATGACTGCGGCGTTATTCGCAGTCACGGGCACCCTCCTGGCATTGCAGTCACGGGACCGCACTGGTCAAGGCCAGCTTGTCGATGTTGCGCTCGCTGACGCCGCGGTCTGGCACCTGGCCTTTCCGCTCGCCCTTTTCGGGGTCGATAACCGGGCACCGCGTGCCGGCCAAACGGTCCTGACCGGAGGCATGGCGTACTGCAACACTTACCCGACGAGTGATGGCCGCGCGGTCGCCGTGGCGGCGGGTGAGCCCCGGTTCTGGGCCACATTGTGCGCCACCCTGGGATGTGCCGATCTCATCGGCGAGCAGTTCGCGGCGCCGCCGCGGCAGGTCGAGATGCGCCGGCAGCTCGAGGCCGTCTTTCGCACTCGAACGGCTGATGAATGGTGGACGATGTTTCAGGACCTGGACGCGTGTGTCACACCCGTTCGGGACCTCACTTCGCTAGGCACCGACGAACACTTCCAGGCGCGCGGGGTCGTGGCGGGCCGCTGGCGCATCGGACCGCAGCCGCTGCTGCGCGGGACACCAGGCCGGGTGATCGACGGGGCCCCGATTCTTGGCCAGCACACGCGCGAGGTACTCAAGGAAGCCGGCCTCTCGGATGCTGAGGTATCGAGGCTGGAGCGTGAGGGGGCGATACGGGTCGTCGATACAACTCAGTCGAAGGTTGGAACAAAGGGAGCACCGTCATGAGCACTGCAGAGGTCCGGAGCGACTACGCCAAGCTGATCGAACCCACCCGTATTCACGGCTCGCTCTACACCGAGCCCGGGGTGTTTCAGGACGAGATGGATCGCATCTGGCACCGCGGATGGGTCTACGTCGGCCACGAGAGTGAAGTCCGCGCACCGGGCGACTACTGTCGCAAGACGATTGGGCTTCAGCCGATCATCATGACTCGCGACGAGGCCGGTGAGGTCCACCTGCTGATGAATCGGTGTTCGCACCGCGGCAACCGCCTCTGCGACGAAGAGACCGGCAACTCGCATGCGTTCCGATGCCCATATCACGGCTGGACGTTCGATAACAGCGGCGCGCTGATCGGCGTCCCTTTCAACACCGGCTATGAGTCAATGGCTTACGCCAAGGAACATTTCGGGCTCGGACGCGTGCCCCGCGTGGCCTCGTACCGGGGGTTCGTGTTTGGCAGCCTGGCTCCAGACGGGCCGAGCCTGCGAGACCATCTGGGCCTTGCCGCGGATGCGCTGGACCGTCTCGCCGACCTGTCTCCGGCGGGCGAAATCGAGATCCGGACCCGATGGATCAAGCACTGGGTGCACGCCAATTGGAAGCTGGTGCTCGAGAACGAAACCGACGGCTACCATCCGCCCTTTGTCCACCAGTCGGTATACCGCGCCGTATCAGCAGGTTCACGCGAGAAGTACTTTCGAGGCTCGACAACCAATGTGGTCAAGGACCTGCGGCAGGGGCACGCCGAACTCGATTTTCGTCCCGAGTACCGTCGTGACGGCTCGACGTTTCAGTGGTTCGGCCGCATTGCCGAGAGTCGCCTCCCCGCGTACCTCGACGCCATGCAGCAGCGCTACGGCGATGCGGCGAGGCAGAAGCTCGTGGACGGTCCACCGCATGTTCTGGTCTTTCCGAACCTGTTCATCGCCGAGCTGAACTTGCTGGTCATTCAACCGGTGAATCCGACTGAGACCATCCAACTCGAGGCCCCCGTGCTGTTGAAGGGGGCGCCGGAGCTGGATTCGCGCATCCTGCGGCGCTTTGAAGGTGGGTTTGGTCCCGCCGGCGCGCTTGGCGCCGACGACGCCGTGATGTACGAGCGCAATCAGAGCGGTCTCGAGGCCAGTCAGCCGGACTGGATCGAATTGGTCCGTGGGCTCCACCGCGAAAGAGAGGAGGGCGGGGCCATTGTCTCGGAAGTGACGGATGAAACGACCCAGCGAGGTTTCTGGCAGCACTACCGCTCGCTGATGACGGGACAGGCCGCCAACCGATGACTGACGACTCGTTCGAGGTCGAACCCAGGTCCTGCTCGTTGGATGCGCACCGTGTGCGCCTCCATTATTGGGATTACGGCGGCCAGGGACCCGTCCTGATTCTGGTGCATGGTCTGTTTGATCATGCGCGGAGTTGGGACCGGGTTGCGCGAGTCCTTCGCCAGGCGTGGCACGTCCACGCGATTGACTTGCGCGGCCACGGGGACGGCCCCTGGGTCGCGGGCGCCGCATATTCACTCCACGAGCATGTGCTGGATGTTGCGGCGCTGGTCCAGTCGGTCGCGCGTGGCAACCCCGTCCGTTTCCTGACCCACTCGCTCGGCAGCCTCGTGGCGTTGCGTTACGCCGCGGCGTTTCCCGAATTGGTCGCGGCGCTGGTCGCGATTGAAGGCATCTCGCCGCCACCCTCAGTACAGGCTCGCCCCCAAGCCGAAGCGGCCCGCCTTCGGGATTGGATTTTGTCCGTCCAGCGTCTCGAGGGACAGCCTCCAGCGGTTGTCGAGAGTGAAGCCGACGCCCTGAACCGACTGCGCCGCACGAACCCCGCCCTGGACGCGGAATGGGGGTGCCACTTGGTGCGCCACGGCACGAACCTGGCGCCGGGCGGCCGCCTGCTGTGGAAACATGACCCCTATCTCCAGGCACGTTTGACACCCGTGTTCGATATCGATCGCGACGGCGAGGTCTACGCCCTCGTGACGTGTCCCGTGCTGGTGTTCCAGGGCCGGGACAGTTGGGGCGGGGACGACGTGACCAGACGATTGGCCCGGGTGAGGCGATTGCAGGTGATTGGCGTGCCCGGCGCCGGGCACTGGGTCCATCACGACCAGCCCGATCTCGTCGCTCGAGAAGCTGCCCGCTTTTTCGGGCATTCGTCGCCGTCGCCAGTTCACGACGCCATGGCCGGCGTGCCTGCGGCGCCACCCGCAACCAAGGAGAAGTCATGAGCCTATCGGCCCGATCGCGCCTCTATCACGGCTGGTGGATCGTTCTGGCGTCGTCCGTCGCCCTGTCGTTCTCCTTCGCGGCGGTGATCGTTGCCACGTTCAGCCTGTTCCTGCCTCACATCGAGAAGGAGTTCGGCTGGAGTCGCACACAGATTTCCCTCGCCATGTCGATCGCGATGGCCACCATGACGCTGTCGCTGCCCTACGTGGGCCGGTCTGTTGATCGGTATGGCGCCCGCCGAGTGGTGATCTCCGGAACCCTCGTGATGGCGGCGGCACTCGCCAGCTTTCAGTGGCTCGACGGGCAACTGCTGTTCTTTTACGCGATCTTCGTCGTGCTCGGAGCCGCCGGCGGCGGCACGCTCTTCGTGCCGTACGCGAAGGTAGTCTCACGGTGGTTCGATCGGCGCCGCGGGCTGGCGTTGGCGCTCGTCATGATGGGGTCCGGCCTCGGGCACGTGATTACGCCGCCGCTGTCGGGCTTTCTCATCGCGCAATTCGGCTGGCAACTGGCCTATGCCGCCTTGGGTGCGATCGCGGTGACCGTCGCCGTTCCGCTAGTTGCTACGTTGCTCGTTGACAGCCCCGAAGCCTACGGGCTCGACGCGGCGCAGATCGCTGCCATAGAAGGGCGGCCCGGCGCCGGTGGCGGCCACGGCGCGCACGGCATGTCGCTGGCATCCGGGATGCCCAGCGCCGAGGCATTTCGCACCCGCACCTTTTGGCATCTCTTACTGGCGTTTTTCCTGATGGCCGTCGCATTGAACGGCTGTCTCGCTCACATGGGCGTGCTGCTCACCGACCGCGGGTTCGATACGGGCACTGCGGCCCTCGCCTTGTCTCTCTACGGCGCTGGCACCATGGCGGGTCGCTTCACAACAGGCGTTCTGGTCGACCGCCTGTTCGCCCCGCACATTGGCAGCTTTTTCTTCGCCGCCGCGGCCGGAGGCATCGTGCTTCTGCTGTTCGCAGAGGGGCGGACGTCAGTGGCCATCGCGGCATTCCTTATCGGCGCCGGCACAGGTGCTGAAGGCGACTTGATCGCCTATCTGATTGGCCGGTACTTCGGCCTCCGTTTCTTCGGTGAACTCTACGGATATGGGTTTGGCAGTTTCGCGCTGGGCGCGATGCTGGGTCCCATCTCCATGGGCGTGGGTTTCGACATGCTGGGCTCGTATGACGCCGTCATGGGCGTACTCGCGGCACTCGCCGGGGTGGCTGCCCTTCTGATGTTAGGACTCGGGAGATTCGATGTGCCCCTCTCACCGCTTTCTATTGCCACCGCCACGGTGAACGACAGCGATGGACCCGAGCCGGCGATTAACAACACGATCGGGCGCCCTTCGGCGTCCATTTCCAAGGAGTAGAGATGACGAGTGCATGGGTCGATCTGATGAACATCCCGTTTGAGCTGGCCTACCGAAACGCCGGCGGCGTCAGGACGCGGTCGCTCGAGGCAGGAAGCGGTGAGCCGCTTATTTTCCTTCATGGCACAGGTGGGCACCTCGAGGCATTCACGCGCAACATCGCCGTTCATGCCGACCACTTTCGCGTCTACGCGATCGATATGGTGGGGCACGGATTCTCCGACAAGCCGGACGCGCCGTACACGATTCCCTATTACGTCGATCACCTACTGAAGTTCATGGATGCGATGCAGATCGACGCCGCTCACATTTCCGGCGAATCGTTGGGAGGATGGGTGGGCGCTTGGCTGGCCATGGAGCACCCGGATCGTGTCAAGCGCCTCGTGCTCAACACGGCGGGCGGCCTGGTGGCCAACCCGGAAGTAATGACTCGCATCAAGACATCGAGTAGGGCCGCCGTGAACAATCCGACCCGCGAGGCCGTCCGAAAGCGGCTGGAGTGGCTGATGAAGGATCCCACAATCGTGTCGGACGAACTGGTCGAAATGCGATATCGGATATACGCCCAGCCCGGCTTCGCAGATGTGATGGAACGCATCCTGTGCCTTCAGGAGATGGACGTTCGCCAGAAGTATCTCTTCACGCCTGAGATGATCCGTCGGATTACGGCTAAGACCCTTGTGTTGTGGACGACACACGATCCGACGTGCCCTGCGGACGTGGGGCGCGTGTTCGCCGACAACATCTCCGGCGCCCAGTTCGTCGTCATGCAAGACTGCGGGCACTGGCCGCAGTTCGAAGACGCGGAGGAGTTCAACCGCCTCCATTTGAAATTCCTCACAGAGTAGCGACGGGTATGGATGCCATCGAACGCATCGAGCGGCGGACACGTCGATCACAAAGGACAGTCAGCACGGAAAGGACCATGCGTGAATGACCACTTGGGGGCTCAACCCATGACAAACGACGTCCGTCGGGTTGCGATCCTGACCGGCGCGAGCAGCGGCATCGGCTTCGCGGTCGCGGAACGGATGAAAGCCGAGGGCTGGACGTTGGTGATCGGAAGCCGCCGGCCCGAGGCGGCGGTAGAACGAATCCGCGCTGCGAGTGGGGCGGGCGAAGTGGTGGCGGTGCCAGGAGATTTGGCCGACCCGCAGACCACGGATGCGCTGATCGCCGCCGCCATGCAACTCGGTCCCCTCCACGCGCTGTTCTTGAATCACGGTGGTCCGGCCGTCAGACTGTTCGAGCAGTTGAGCGACGAAGACTGGGCTGCCGCGTTCCGCCTCGTCGTCCTCGGGCCGCTGCGGCTGATGCGCGCCGCCGTGCCGCTGTTTCTCGAGTCGGGCAGTGGTCGTGTGGTGGCCATCAGCAGCTTTGTCGTGAAGACGCCGATGGCTGGCACCGCCCTTTCAAGTGGCCTGCGAGCCGTGCTCGTGAACGCGATCAAGACTGCGGCCCAGGAGTATGGCCCGCGAGGCATTTTGATCAACGCTGTTGCCCCTGGCTACATCGCCACTGAGCGCCTGCTCGCTTGGACCCGCGCCCAGGGAACGCTGGCCGGCACAACCGAAGAAGAGTCCGCCGCCGCTGCCGTCGCGGCTGTGCCATTGCAGCGCTTCGGACAACCCGCAGAGGTGGCTGAACTGGTTACGTTTCTCTTGTCGCAGCGCAACAGCTACATTACCGGACAACATATTCTCGTCGATGGCGGCTTGGTCATCGCGACCTAACGCCGATCGCAGGCCTACCACTCGACTCTAGATGGTGAGATTCGAATGCCAATGATGCAGCTCAAGTCCGTCGAAGCCGCCGCGGCGCTGCGCGCTGTCTACGACGGCGCGCCGCTCATCCCGCCGCTGCGCGACACGTTGGGAACCAACGACCTGGCCACCGCGTACGCGATCCAGGAAATCAACACGCAGCACTGGCTGAACGTCGGACGGCGGCTGATCGGCCGAAAAGTCGGCGCCACCTCCACCGCCGTGCAGCAGATGCTCGGGTTCGACCAGCCCGACTACGGCATGTTGTTCGCCGACACGGCCTACGCCGATGGCGACACCATCCCGATGTCGCGGCTCCAGCAGCCCAAGGCCGAAGGCGAGATCGCCTTCTATCTTGGCGACGACCTGGATGGCGAAGACCTGACCATGGCCGACGTCCTTCATGCCGTGGACTACGCGGTCGCGGCCGTGGAGATCATCAGCAGCCGCATCCAGGACTGGAATATCAAGATCCTCGACACCATCGCCGATAACGCCAGCTCCGGCGTGTTCGTCCTCGGCAGCCAGCCCCGGCGGCTGGGCGAGTTCGACCCCGTCCTCTGCGGCATGGTGCTCGAGAAGAATGGGACGCCGGCGTCGTTGGGCGCCGGCATCGCCTGCCTCGGGAACCCATTGGGCGCCACCCTGTGGCTCGCGCGCCAGATGGTGAAGGTCGGCCGGCCGCTCAAGAAGGGGGACCTGGTGCTGTCCGGGGCCCTCGGCCCGCTGGTGACCGTGACGGCGGGCGATCGCCTGGATTTGCACATCACCGGCCTGGGCAGGGTCCGCGCGCAGTTCTCCGGTGACCAACGGGAATCCACCCCCGCGGAGAAGACCTCGTGAGCAAGGTCAAGGTAGCCATCATCGGGTCGGGCAATATCGGGACCGACCTCCTGATCAAGATTCTCCGAACATCGAAGGTGCTGGAAGTGGCGGCGCTCGTCGGCATCGACCCTGACTCCGACGGATTGTCGCGCGCCCGCCGTCTCGGCGTGCCATCAACGCACGAAGGCGTCGACGGGCTGATGAGGATGCCTGGCTTCGACGACATTCGAATCGTGTTCGACGCCACGTCAGCGCATGCGCACGCGAATCACGACGCCGTGCTGCGGCCGTTCGGTAAACAGATTATCGATCTGACGCCCGCCGCGATTGGACCCTTCGTGGTGCCCGTCGTCAATCTCGAATCGCACCTGCGGGCCGACAACATCAACATGGTGACGTGCGGCGGCCAGGCGACCATTCCCATCGTTGCCGCCATCGCGCGGGTCGCTACCGTGCATTACGCGGAAATTGTCGCCTCGATCGCGTCGAAGTCAGCCGGGCCCGGCACCCGGGCCAACATCGACGAATTCACCCAGACGACGGCGCGCGGCATCGAGACGGTGGGCGGCGCCGCCCGCGGCAAGGCCATCATCGTCCTCAACCCCGCCGAACCGCCCATGATCATGCGCGACACGGTCCTGACGCTGAGCGAGGGCGCCACTGAAGCGACGATTGACGCGGCGATCCGGGCGATGGTGGCGAGCGTGCAGACCTACGTGCCGGGCTACCGTCTGAAGCAGGAGGTCCAGTTCGAGCACTTTCCGCAGGACCGGCCGGTGCACATTCCCGGGCATGGGGCCTTCTCGGGGATCAAGAGCTCCGTCTTTCTCGAGGTGGAAGGGGCGGCGCACTACCTGCCGGCGTACGCGGGCAATCTCGACATCATGACGTCCGCCGCTCTGGCCACGGGCGAGCGCCTGGCGGCACAACAGTTTCCAGGAGCCGCCGTTCATGGGTGAACCTGACACCACCACCCCGGCAGCGCGGAGTCGCAAGCTCTACATCCAGGACGTCACGCTGCGTGACGGCATGCACGCCATCCGTCACCGTTACAGCCTGGAGCAGGTGACCGGCATCGCGCGAGCGCTCGATCGCGCCAAGGTGGACGCCATCGAAGTGGCGCACGGGGATGGTCTCTCCGGCTCCAGTTTCACGTACGGCTTCGGCGCCCATACCGACTGGGAGTGGATCGAAGCCGTTGCGAAAGTCCTCACCCATGCCAGGTTGACCACGCTCATCCTGCCCGGGATTGCGACGGCCGACGACCTGCGCCGCGCCTTCGACCTGGGCGTGCAATCGGTCCGCATCGCCACGCATTGCACGGAAGCCGATGTCGCGCGGCAGCACATCGAACTCGCCCGGAAGATCGGCATGGACACCTGCGGCTTCCTGATGATGTCGCACATGAATGACCCGGACGCGCTGTCCCGGCAGGCCAAGCTGATGGAAAGCTACGGAGCGCAGTGCGTCTACGTGGTCGACTCCGGTGGGCGGCTGTTGCCGCGGGACGTGGCGGCACGGCTCGATGCCTATCGGGCGATTCTCGACCCGGCCACCGAAATTGGCATCCACGCCCACCAGAATCTTTCCGTCGCCGTGGCCAACTCGCTGGCCGGTGTCGAGCATGGAGCCGTTCGCGTGGACGCCTCGCTGGCCGGGATGGGCGCCGGCGCCGGCAACACGCCGCTCGAGGTGTTCGTGGCGGTGGCCGATCTCATGGGATGGGAGCACGGCTGCGACGTCTTTGCCCTGATGGACGCGGCCGAGCAGCTCGTCCGGCCCCTCCAGGACCGGCCCGTCCGAGTCGATCGGGAGACGCTCTCGCTGGGGTATGCCGGCGTGTATTCCAGCTTCCTGAGACACGCGGAAAGCGCGTCGATCACGTATGGGATTGATACCCGTGACATTCTCGTGGAGGTCGGACGCCGGCGCATGATCGGTGGCCAGGAAGACATGATCGTTGACGTCGCGCTGGACCTGCTCAGGGCTCGAGAGCGCCAGTGACCGATTCACGGAACAAAGGCGATGCTTGACAGGCGTGGTCGCCCGTGCCTGTTCCGCGAAGCCGATTACTGCGGATACGGCAGGGTCAAGCCGAACCCTGTCAGCAACAGCAGAACGACCGGGGCGAGCACGAGGAACACGACGATCGTGTAGCCCATGACGTCACGGGCATTCAGGCGGAACAGCCCGAGGATGGGCAGCATCCAGAACGGCTGAATGAGGTTGGCCAAAGCTTCGCCGAGATCGTAGGCCGACACGACCCATCCGACGTGCACCTTCAAGGTGTGGGGGCCTCCATCACGTAGGGTGCGATGATTACCCATTTCGACCCGCCCGAGGGCACGAACACACCAAGGACCGCGGAGTACACCGCCACAATGGCGGGGAACGAGGCGGCCGTCGAGATGCTGACGAAGGCGGTGGCCAGGCGGTCGTTCAGGTGCGTGGCGGTGATGATGCCGGCAATCCCCGCGTAGAACGGGAACTGCAGGATCACGCCCCAGACGGCCGGCGTCGCATCCTGCACCGCCCGCATCAACCGGGCCGGCGTTCGGTGCAACAGGAACCCGACGAGCAGAAACGCGAGGTTGAGCGTGTTGAGGTTGATGGCGTTCAGTGGTTCCGATGCCTGGCTGAAGTAGCGCACGAGATAGGTGAATCCGAGCAGCGCCACCATCCAGGTGAGCAGGGGCGAGTGCTCGAGCCATGCGCCCGGCGTCCGAGGCCCCGCCTCGTGCAGGCGAATCGAGGCGATTCAGCGGGTCGACCCCGAGGCTCGCATCATCGTGCTCACGATGTACGACGGCGACGAGGACATCTACCGCGCCCTCAACGCGGGGGCCGTCACGTATCTCCTCAAAGACACGCTCTCTGACGACCTGATTCGGGTGGTCCGTGAAGTGCATTCCGGTAAGCGCCCTTTCCGTCCCGACGTCGAGGCGCGGCTGGCGGAACGCTCGACGCATCCGACGCTGACACCGCGGGAGGTCGGGGTGATGGAGCTGATGATGCAGGGGCTGCGCAACAAGGAGATCGCCCCGTCCCTCGGCATCAGCGAGGGCACCGTGCAAGTGCACATCAAGAACATCTTTGCCAAGCTCAACGTCACCGATCGGACGGCGGCGGTGAAGGTGGCGCTGCTGCGCGGGATCGTGCACATCCCTTGATCGTGTGCCGGGTCTGCGACGCGCTTCTGCTGCTGCCCGTGGCCGAAGGAGTGTGGCGATTCTTGCGGGTCTTCCGCCCGGAATGCTATGGTTCGTTTAGTCAGGCATGGAAACTCCTGTGAGCTCCCGCTACTCGAGGTCGGCTGGGCGGCCCGTGACGCACGCGCCGCTCACGAGGAGAAGCAGGGGCATGGCCAAGGTGGGCGCGGTGTTGGGCGTGATCGTCGCCGTGCTGGCGATGCTGCTGGTGGTTGCGGCTTTCGCCCTCTATCGTCCCGATATCCCCTACGAGCGGCTGGAAGCGAAATACGCGCGGCCAACGTCGAAGTTCGCCGAGCTACCGGGTGGTGTGCGGATGCACTACCGGGACGATGGCGATCCCGCGAAACTCGTGGTCATGCTGGTCCACGGCTACGGCGACTCCTTCCTGTCGTGGGAGCCTTGGATCCAGCGTCTGTCGCCGGACTTCCGGGTGATCACCATCGACCTGCCGGGCCATGGCCTGACTCGGGCGCCGGAAGACTACCGGTCCAGTCCGGACAGCTATGCCGACCTGGTGGACGCGCTGGCGGCCAGGCTCGGCCTGCCGCCCTTCGCGATGATCGGCAATTCCATGGGTGGCGGCGTCGCCTGGCAGGTCGCGGTTCGCTATCCGCGGCGGCTCAACGCGCTCGTCCTGGTGGACGCGGCGGGCTGGCCCGCCTCGACGCTCCAGGCGCCGCCGCTGGCCTTTCGGCTGCTGCAGACGCCGGTCGGCGTCTTCCTGCTCAAGCACATCGAGACCCGGCCGATCACGTCGGCGGCGCTCAAGGCCGGCGTGGTCGACAAGTCGCTGATCACGCGGGCCTTCGTCGAGCGCTGGGTCGAGGTGCAGCGCGCGCCCGGCCACCGGGACATCCTGATGGGCATGCAGCCGGGCAGGCACGGCGTGGCGAGTGAGGCGGTCCTCTCGAAGATCACCGCGCCAACCCTGGTGCTGCACGGCGAGCAGGACGTGATCATCCAGTCCGAGAGTGGCCGGAGGTTCGCCGCCGCCATCCCCGGCGCCAAGCTGATTACCTATCCTGACGCAGGCCACCTGCCGCAGGTGGAAATCCCGGACCGTTCGGCGGCGGACGTCGCCGCCTTCCTGAAGGTTCAGACTGCCGGAACGCCACCAACGATACCGTGACGCCTGACACCCCGAAGGTGCACCGAATGAGATCCAACTCGGTGATCTCGTCTGCGTAACGCGGCGGCCATTCATCAATGGCCAGAAAGAGTGCCTCCATGCCGTTCAAGATCGCTCCGGATTCGCCGCACACCACGCCGGCCGCAGCGGACACCGAAGCCCGCATGACGGCCGATGCGCGCAGGCGCTGGGACCACAATGCGGCCCTCTACGACGTCTTTCAGTGGCCCATGGAGTTGATGGTCATGGGCTCCTCCCGGCGTCGTCTCATCTCGCTCGTACGAGGACCACGCGTGCTTGAGGTGGGCGTCGGTACGGGGCAGAACCTGCCGCTCTACGCGCCAGGCATCCAGGTGGATGGGATCGATCTCAGCGGCCGGATGATCGCGCGGGCGCGCCGCCGGAATGCGGCGGCCTCGGTGACGCTGCACGAGATGGACGCGCAGGAGATGGCGTTTCCAGACGCCATGTTCGATACCGTGGTTTCAACGTGCGTGTTCTGCTCGGTTCCCGACCCGGTCCGCGGGCTGCGCGAAGTGCGCCGCATGCTGCGTCCGGACGGCCGGGCCGTGTTTCTGGAGCACATGCGCCCGCACGGCCGATTCCTGGGACCGCTCTTCGACCGCCTGGATCCCGTCGTCTCCAGGCGTGGGCCGCATATCAACCGACCAACCCTGGATAACATCGCCGCCGCGGGGCTCCGCATCGAGCACGTGGAGGATCTCACCCCATCTTTCGTGAAGATCATCGTCGCCAGAGCGTAACCGGCGCGCACGGCAAGCTCGTGTCCGGCCTCCGCTCGGCCTGCTCAGATGCGAGCCAATAGCGCCGCCGTCACGTCCGTTGTCGTCGCCGTACCGCCGAGATCCGCCGTGCGGATCTCGCCCTCGGCCAGCAGGCTCACGATGGCCGACAGGAGCCCGGCCGCCGGTTCTGGATGCCCGAGGTGCTCGAGCATCATCGCGCCGGCCCAGATCGCGCCGATCGGGTTGGCGATGCCCCGCCCCGCGATGTCCGGTGCCGATCCGTGAATCGGCTCGAACATCGATGGGTGCTCGCGCGAGGGGTTGATGTTCGCGCCCGGCGCGACGCCGAGGCTGCCCGACACTGCCGCGCCGAGGTCGGTCAGGATGTCCCCGAACAGGTTCGATCCGACGATGACGTCGAGCGTCTGCGGGTGCGTGACCATGCGCGCGGCGAGCGCGTCGATGTGATACTTGCGCGCGGTCACGGCGGGGTAGTCGCGCGCGACGGCCTCGACCACCTCGTCCCACATCACCATCGAGTGCTGGAGCGCGTTCGATTTGGTGGCGCTCGCCAGGAGCCGGCGCGGCCGCGCGGCGGCAAGCTCGAACGCGTAGCGCACGATGCGCTCGGTGCCGCGCCGGGTGAAGACGCCGGTCTGCTCGGCGACCTCGTGCGGCGTGCCCGGGTGGAGCCGGCCGCCCACGCCCGCGTACTCGCCCTCCGAATTCTCGCGGACGCAGACCATGTCGATGTCGGCGGGGCCGCGTCCGGTGAGCGGGCTCCGGATGCCGGGCAGCAGCCGCATCGGCCGCAGGTTGACGTACTGCTCGAAGTGCTGCCGGATCGGGAGGATGAGCTCCCAGACCGAGACGTGGTCGGGCACCGACGGCGCGCCGACGGCGCCGAGGAAGATCGCGTCGGCGCCGCGGAGCTGGTCGAGCCCGTCGGGGTCCATCATCCGGCCGGTCTCGAGGTAGAAGGCGCAGCCCCACGGGTGCTCGGTCCACGTGATCGCGCCGCCGTCCTTCCGGACGACGGCGTCGACGAGCGCCCGCGCCGCCGGCACGACCTCGAGGCCGATGCCGTCGCCCGGGATCACCGCGAGGGCGTGGTGATAGCTCACGGCGCTACATGCCGGGCGGCGTGAAACGGCCGTCGGCGGCGAGCCACCCGCCGTCGGCATAGAGGATCGTCCCCGTGACGTAGCTCGCGGCGTCGGAAATGAGGAAGATCGTCGGCCCCACCATCTCGGAGGCCTGAGCCCACCGCCGCATCGGATTCTTGTTGGCGTAGGCGTTGTACCAGTCGGGCACCGCCTTGATCGGTGCGGTGAGCGGCGTCTCGACGACACCGGGGCCGACCGCGTTGACGCGCACGCCGAGGTGCCCCCACTCGGTGGCCGCCGTGCGCACGAGCTGCAGGATGCCCGCCTTCGTCATCGAGTACACCGACTGGCCCGGCTCGGTCACGAGCGAGCGGATCGACGAGAAGAGCACGATGGCGCCGCGCCGCTGCGTCACCATGATCTCGCCGGCGGCCTGCAGCACGTGGAAGTTGCCGTTGAGGTTCACGCGGACGACCTTGTCGAATTCCTCGCCGGTGTAGGCGAGGATCGATTTCCGCACGTTGATGCTGGGCGTGGCGATCACCGCGTCGAGCCCGCCATGGGCGTCCGCGAGCCCCTGGAGCGCCGTGCCGACCGCCTTGCGGTCGACGATGTCGAGCGCCGCCGCCTCGGCCTGCCCGTCCGCGTGCGTGATCGCCGCCGCCGTGGCGGCCGCCTTCTCGCCGAAGAGGTCGAGGCACGCCACACGCGCCCCTTGGCTGGCCGCGCCGAGCGCAACCGCCTCTCCGATGCCCGAGCCCGCGCCAATAACCGCGACCGTCTTGCCCTTGAGACTGAACATGTCCGATGCCATGATTCCTGACCTCCTGACGGACCGGCGCGCACGGCGGTCCGAGCTGATGAATGCGAGACGCGTTATGAAACCGCCGCCGCCGGACGCCGGATCGCCAGGACGAGCCCGAACGCCGCGGCCGACGCCAGCAGACCGAAGAGTCCCGGGTCCATCCAGCCTCCTGGACCGGCAAACCGGAGGACCAGCAGGGTGATGGTACCGGCGACGATGGCGGCCAGCGCCTCCGGCCGCCCGGCGCGGGGCACGAACAGGCCACCGACCACCGGTACGAACAGGCACACGCCGAGCAGCGAGTAGAAGATCGTCAGCGCCGAGAGCACGTTCGGCAGCACGAGCGCCGCGAGCACCCCGAGTGTGCCGCCGGTGACCGCGGCGATCCGCGCGGCCCGCAGGACCTGCCGGTCGTCGGCGCCCGGCGCGACGAAGCGCCGGTAGAGGTCCTGCGAGAGCGACGTCGCAAGCATGAAGAGGATCGCGTCGCAACTGCTGACCTCGGCCGAGAACACCGCGGCGAGCGCGAGCGCGCCCATCCACACCGGGAGCTCGGCGATGAGCACCGTCGGCAGCACGAGGTCGGGGCTCGGGATCTCCGGATGCGAGACCCGCGCCGCCATGCCGAGCAGCACCGGCACGAACGCGAAGCACATCAGCGCCACGGCGCTGACGCCGATACCCCGGCGCACCACCGTCGCGCTTCGCGCACCGTACGCCTTCTGAAGCAACCCCGGCGACACGATGAACGCCGGGCCGAGGAGGAAGAGGAGCGTCCAGCCCGACCCCGGGCCGGACGAAAAGGTGACGTCGCCAAAACCGGCCGGCAGCGCCGGCGACGCCATCAGCGCGCCGAACCCGCCGACGTGGCTGACGACGAACGGCACGGCGACCGCCATGCCGACCAGCAGCACAACAAGCTGCACGGCGTTCACCCACGCCGAGCTGAGCAGCCCTCCAGCCGTGAAGTACACCGTCATCACCACGCCGCCGGCGAGCGCGCCCGCCCATGTCGGCAGCCCGGCGACGACCTTGAGCACCGCCGCGCCAGCCAGGAGCTGGCCGGCTAGGATCGCGATCGTCCCGACCCAGATGAGCGACGACGTGATGCCGCGCACGAGCCCGCCGTACCGGAAATCGAGGTAATCGCCGGCGGTGTAGAAACCCTGCCGTGACGCCTCGCGCCAGATCCGCGGCCCGACGATGAACGCGAGCGCGAGCGAGCCGAACGCCGCCGACCCGTTCCACCACCACGCGCTCAGCCCCTGGCCGTAGGCCAGGCCCGCCGCACCGACTGTCGAGCCCGCGCCGATGTTCGCCGCCAGGACCGTCGCGCCGAGGAGCGGCGCCGACAGCGAGCGCGACGCGACGAAGAAGTCGCTGCTCTTCCGGACCAGCCGCGCGACGAACAGCCCGAGCGCGGTCAGTCCGATCGAGTAGGCGACGAGCAGGACGAGGTAGATGTTCACAGGGCCTACTTGATGTCCCGGACCGCCGGAATGCCCGGCAGCCCCGTCGCTGCCTGCGCTCCGCGCACGATGGCGCGTGCCATCGCGTCGGCGGCCAGCGCGCCCACGAGCGTGACGTCCGCTTCGCCGTCCCAGCGCCCGGTGGCCAGCGAGAACACCGTGTCGCCGTCGCCCATCGTGTGCGAGGGGTAGATGGCGCGGGCGAAGCCATCGTTCGCCATGATCGCCACGCGGCTCGCCGCGGCCTTCGTCAGCTTCGCATTCGTCGCCACCAGGCCGATCGTCGTATTGGCGCCTGGCCGCGGCCGCGCGAACGCGCCGGACCGGAGGAGCTGCCGCGCGTCGGCGAAGCTCCTGCCGTCCTCGCTGCGGACGCCGGCGACGATTCGTCCCGTGTCGGGGTCGATGACGTCGCCGACGGCGTTGACCGCGACGATCGCCGCGACGACGAGGCCGTTTGGCATGCGGATGGCGAACGACCCGAGGCCGCCGCGCATCGATCGGTTCGGCCCGCCCATCTTGCCGACCGTCGCGCCGGCGCCCGCGCCGACCGACCCCTCCGCGACCGGGTCGCCCGTCGCTTTCTCTGCTGCGTCGTAGCCGCACTGTGCGTCGGGCCGGATCTTCGGGTTGTCGCCCACCGCGAGGTCGAAGAGGATCGCCGCCGGCACGATCGGCACCTTGGCGATGCGCACGTCCCAGCCGATGTTGTGCTCCTCGAGCCAGCGCATGACGCCGGTCGCCGTGTCGAGGCCGTACGCGCTGCCGCCCGAGAGGACGACGGCGTTGACCCTGTCCACCATGTTCACCGGGTCGAGCAGGTCGGTCTCGCGCGTGCCGGGCGCGCCGCCCGCCTGCGCGACCCCGCCGACCACGTCGCCGACGGCGAGGATCACCGTGCAGCCGGTCGGCCGCCCGGCGAGCGTGACGTGGCCGACCTTGATCCCGTCGACGGCGGTCAGCGTGAGGTTCGGCGGCGCCTGCGCGTCCGTCTGGGGCGACGCCAGCGCGAAGAGGGCCGCGATCGCGGCGGTGGTGGTGGCGGTGAATCGACGCACGGTACCTCCCTGATCGGTCGAGTGGTGACAACGCCCGTCAGAACGTGGGCGGCGTGTTGACCCAGAGCAGCACGGCCTCGGTCTGGCCCGGGTTGAACCAGCGGTGCGCCAGCGTGCTCTCGAACCAGAAGCCGTCGCCGGCCCCGAGCACGTGACACTCCACGTCGTCCAGCCAGAACTCGAGCGTGCCATCGAGCATGTACAGGAACTCCTCGCCCTGGTGGGCGTACGATCCGTCACTGCCCGCGCCCGGCGCCACGCGGAAGAGCATGCACTCCAGCATGGTCGTCCCGGTCGAGAGCAACTCCATCTTCACGCCAAGCGTCGTGTCCAGCACCCGCCGAGCATCCGGCCGCACGACGCGGTCCGACCGCTTCGGGTACTGGAAGAGCTTCACGACGGTCGTGCCGTAGGCGGCGGCCAGCCGCTGCAAGGTCGCGACCGACGCCTGGCTTCGCCCGCGCTCGACGACGCTCAAAAACCCTGGCGAGATGCGCGCCCTCTTCGCCGCCTCCGCGATGCTCATCCCGCTCTTCGTCCGGAGTCGCCGGAGCTTCGGCCCCAGCGCCGCGGCGCGTCCCGCCGGGGGCTTCGCGCCGCAGGCCGTGCCGCCGAGCGCCTGTTTGATCCCCGGCACGTTGATCTGCTTGACGTCCCTCAGGTACTTGATGCGCTTCAAAACCTTGACCAGCTCGGGGCCGTACAACCGATAACGGCCCTCGGTCCGCGTCGGCGAGACCAGCCCGACGTTCTCCCACAGGCGGAGCGTCGAGGGGCTGACGCCGACGACACGGGCGGTCTGGCCGACCGTCAGGAAGCCGTAACGGGACCCGCGTCCGATGCTGGGCGCCCCGGGGCCGCGCGACGGGGCTCGGCCAGGGGATCCCGGAGTGCGCGCACGCGTCATGGTGCCTCGGATCGTACTGCCAAACCCGACAGTGCCCGGATACTACTTGAAAAGATGTAATGTTGACAACATTGCAGAAGTCTAATACAACGTCCGATCATAGGGAGTCCGGCATGAGTTCCGCCACCGCGACCGGTTCGATCAACTGCCGCTACCACGCCGGCGGCGTCTGGCGGGAGTCCGCCACCACCGCCTTCGATGAGGTCCACGACCCCGCGACCGGCGAGGTCATCGCCCGCACACCGCGGTGCACCCGCGAGGAGGTGGACGCCACGGCCGCCGCCGCGCACCTGGCGTACCTCGAATGGCGCCAGGTCCCCGCCCCGGTCCGCGCGCGGACGCTCTTCCGCTACCGCGATCTGCTCGACCGGCACGCCGGCGAGCTCGCGCACCTGATCACGCGCGAGCACGGCAAGACGCTCGACGACGCCCGCGGCGAAGTGCTGCGCGGTATGGAGGTCGTCGAGTTCGCCTGCGGCATGCCGAGCCTCCTCATGGGCGAGACCCTCAACGACGTCTCCACCCGCATCGACTCCCACAGTTTCCGGCTGCCGATCGGCGTGGCCGTGGGGATCACCCCCTTCAACTTCCCGATGATGGTGCCGCTCTGGAGCATGCCGATCGCGGTGGCCTGCGGCAACGCCTTCATCTTCAAGCCGTCCGAGAAGGTGCCGCTCACGGCGACCCGCCTGGTCGAGCTCTTCTACGAGGCAGGCCTGCCGGCCGGCGTCGTCAGCCTCGTGCACGGCGCGCGCGAGCAGGTGGAGCGGCTCATCGATCACCCGCGGGTGCGCGCCGTGTCGATCGTCGGGTCGAGCGCGGCGGCGGCCGCCGTCTACGCGCGGGCCGCCGCGGCGGGCAAGCGCGTCCAGGCGCTCGGCGGCGCCAAGAACCACATGGTCGTCATGCCCGACTGCGATCTCGACCAGACGGTCGAAGCGGTCGTCAACTCGGCATTCGGGTCGGCCGGGCAGCGGTGCATGGCGGGCAGCGTCGCCGTTGTCGTCGAGCCGGTGGCCGATCGCTTTCTCGAGAAACTCACGGCGCGGGCCGCCGCGCTCCAGCTCGGCCCCGGCGACCGCGCCGGCTGCGAACTCGGCCCGCTGGTCAGCGGCCCGCAGCGCGATCGCGTGACGGGCTACATCGAACTCGGTCTCGCCGAGGGGGCCTCGCTCGTCCTCGACGGCCGCCAGCGCGCCAGCGGCGCCGGCTACTTCGTGGGCGCCACGATCTTCGACCGCGTGGCGCCGTCGATGCGAATCGCGCGCGAGGAGATCTTCGGCCCCGTGCTCTCGGTCGTCCGCGCCGGCTCGCTGGCCGAGGCACTCGACGTGGTGAACCGATCGGCGATGGGCAACGCCGGCGTCATCTTCACGCGCGACGGCGGCGCCGCCCGCACCTTCGCGCTCGAGTGCGAGGCCGGGATGATCGGCGTCAACGTCGGCGTACCCGTGCCGATGGCGTTCTTCCCCTTTGCCGGCTGGAAAGGCTCCTTCTTCGGCGACCTGCACGCCCACGGCAAGGACGGCGTGCGGTTCTACACGGAGCAGAAGGTGGTGACGGCCCGGTACTTCTGATTGATCTGACTTTCCGCGAAGCGCGCTTCGTCTCAGCGGTTCCTCGGCAACGGCGGTCGCACGTGCAGTGGACTCCCCGGCCTCGGCCGGCGCGGTCCCCCAGGAGGATGTATGAATCGGCTAGTGATAGCCACCGTGGTGGCTGCGATTGTGGGGTTGGTCCTGTCGGCAAGCGTCTCCGCGCAGATCGCGGGGGGCATCGTCGGGGTCGCGCGCGATGCCAGCGGCGCGGTGCTGCCTGGCGTGACGATCACCGTGACGGGCCCCGCGCTGCAGCGCGAGCGTGTCACCGTGGTCACGGGCCAGGACGGCGGGTATCGTGTGCCACTGGTTCCGTCGGGCGTCTACGAAGTGAGCGCGGAACTGAGCGGCTTCCAGGCGCAGGCCCGGCAGAACGTCCGGGTCGCGATCAACCAGCAGGTCGTCCTCGACTTCGCCCTGACTGTCGCGGGCGTCGCCGAGTCGGTGCAGGTGACCGCCGATGTGCCGCTCGTGGAGGTGGCGCGCTCGGACGTGACCAACCGCGTCACGACCGAGACGATCGACGCACTGCCGCTCAACGGCCGCAACTTCGTCGATCTCATCGGCCTCGTGCCCGGCGCGCGGCCCGACCCGGGCGCGGGCGGTTCCGGGAACAACATCTCGATCTTCGGCGAGCGCGGATCGGCCGTCTCGTTCCTCGTCGACGGCGCCGAGAACAACGACCCGCTCAGTGGCGGCCCGCTCCTGCGCTACACGCAGGACTCGATCCGCGAATTTGAGGTGATGACGACCGGCTACGACGCTGAGTTCGGCCGCGCGCAGGGCGGCGTTGCCAACATCGTCACGCGCTCCGGGACCGATCGGCTGGAGGCGCGCGCCTTCTGGTTCGGCCGGAACGATCGCTTCGATTCGTCCAACATCCCCGCCGCGCCGGGCGCCGCGCAGCAGGAGGTGCCCGCGCTCGAGCGCAATCAGTGGGGCGGCACGGCCGGCGGCCCGATCCGTCGCGGCCGCGCCTACGCGTTCGGCTCCTTCGAGGTCCTCGACGAGAAGCGCGGCGTGAACATCAACCGCGGCGTCCTGCCCGCCTTCCTCGTGAACGGAACGGCGACACCCGGGGGTGCGGAGGACTTCGGCATCGCACCGAAGACGGACGGTTTCACCGGCCTGTTCAAGACCGACGTGAACCTGGGCGCCTCCAACCGCCTGACCGGGTCGATCAACCGGAGCACCGACGACGCCAGCGGCGAGATCAGTTCGCCGGTCGCCGGCACGACGGCGCTGCCGAGCGCGGCGCGCACGACCACCCGTGAGGGGACCGGTGTCGTCCTGCGCGAGACCGCCGTTCTCGGCTCGAAGGCCTTCATCGAGACCAGTGCGACCTATCTCGACGGCCTCAGCGGCACGAACCTCGACACCGCGACTCGCGCCGAACCGCTCCTGATCCTGCTCCGCACGGGCTTCGTGCAGACCGGTGCGCCATTCGGCGGTCGCACGCGCCGGGACACTTCGCGCATCCAGGCGGCTCAGACGCTCAGCACCTTCGTCGATGGCCGCGGTGGCAACCACGCGTTCAAGTTGGGGTGGGACTTCAACCGCATCGAGCTGACCGGCTCGAATGAGGTGACCAACGACGTCGAGTACTCGGCGGCCTTCTTGTCACCGAACGCCCACGCGACCAACGCCGACTTGTTCGCCCGCCTTGGCTTCCAGCAGTCGGCCGCCCGTTTCTTCACACTGTCGGCGAACCCCGACGGTGGCCTCGACGTCGACATCTCGAGCAACGACGTCTCGGTGTTCGCCCAGGACGCGTGGCAGCCGCGCGGCGACCTGACCCTGAACCTCGGCGTCCGCTACGACTATGCCAGCCTGTTCGGCGACGATACCAACAACATGTCGCCGCGCCTGGGCCTGGCCTGGGACGTGGGACAGCGGCATCAGACCGTGGTGAAGGCCAACTTCGGCATCTTCTTCGACCGCAACCTCTTGAGCGCGGCCGCCACGGTGCCCGACAAAGGTGGCATCTTCACGCGGTCGGCCTTCGACGTCGCCCTGCCGCGACTCGGCGCCGACTACACCGATTCACTCATCGATCTCGTCATCACGTCAGGTTTTCCGACCGCCACCGGCGGCCGCGGCCCGGCCGAGAACCCGGCGTACCAGGCGATGGCCGGCGCGCTCCGCGCCAACCCGTTCGCCCTCTACAACCTGCTCGGCATTCCGGTCGGCGACCCTTCGAAGCCCGCGGTCGTCACCGCCGACAACGTGCAGCAATTGTCCGGCAAGACGCCCGCCCAGGTGCTTACGCTCCTCGAATCGACGTGGCCGGGCACCGATTGGGAGTTCTTCGCCGTGCCGGGCGGTTCGATCGTCGGCGACCGCGTCCTGTCGTTCTTCCCGCGCGGACCGCTGGCACAGAGCCGCGACGTGTCCCGGTTCTCCGATGACCGCACGCCCTGGACGCAGGCCTTCTCCGTGGGCGTGGACCAGCAGTTCGGCGATGCCTTCAGCGTTTCGATCAACTACGTGCACCGGCGCACCAAAGACCTCCTCACGCGGCGCATCGTCAACCTGTTCGACGCGCAGCCGGGCGACCCGAACTTCGGCCGGACGACCGACAGCGGCCCGCGCATCAGCCAGGTGACCTACGACGGCCGCATCAACTACGACGGCGTGGTGGTGGCGTTCCGCAAGCGGCTGAGCGACCGCTACCAGTTCCAGGTGTCCTACACGGGCTCACGCGCCCGCGACAACCTGCTCACCGGCGGCGTCGGATCGACCTTCAGCAACAACAATCACCCCGAGATCGACTTCGGGCGGTCGAACCAGTCGGTGCCGCACATCTTCGTCGCCAACGGCCTGGTCCAGCTCCCGTTCGGCGTCAACGTGGGCGGCATCGTGTCGTGGCGGAGCGGCAGTGCCTTTAACCCGCGCGGCATCCGGGATCTCGACGGTGATGGCCTCGTGGACCAGCGCGACGTTGCGGAGGAGCGGAATGACTTCCGCGTCGAGGCCTTCGGTAACGTCGACCTGCGGGCCGAGAAGGAGTTCCGGCTGCCGGCGGGGCACCGGATCACGGCGCTCGTCGAGGCGTTCAACCTCGCGAATCGTGCCAACGTCTCGAACGTCAACGCGGTGTCGGGGCCGTCGTTCGGCACGCCGACGGCGTACTTCCCGGGCCGAGAGGTCCAGTTCGGCGTCCGCTACTTGTTCGGCCAGTAGCGGGGCACCAGGAGGCCCGTTGGCGTCCATTGCCGATCGTGTGCTGACCGAGGTCGACCGCGCCGCCGACGAGATGGTCGGGTTCGCGGTCGACCTCGTCCGCGTTCCCACCGTCAACCCCCCCGGCGCGGAGTACGAGACGTGCGCCCGCGCAATCGGGGACGTGCTCGACCGGTGCGGCTTCGACGTCGAGTATTTCGCGGCCGAGGGCCGGCCCGAGCACACCGCCGCGTACCCGCGCGTGAACGTCGTCGGGGCGCGCGTCGGCACCGGCGGTGGCCCGACGGTGCACCTGAACGGGCACTTCGACGTCGTGCCGGCCGGCGCCGGCTGGACGCTCGATCCGTTCGGCGGCATCGTCCGTGACGGCAAGCTGTACGGCCGGGGGTCGTGCGACATGAAGGCGGGCATCGCGTCGGCGGTGTTCGCGGCCGAGGCGATCCGCCGGGCCGGCGTCGCGCTGCCAGGCACGGTGGAAATCAGCGGCACGGTGGACGAGGAGAGCGGCGGGTACGCGGGCGTCGCGTGGCTCGCCGAGCATGGCCGCATCGCCAAGGACCGCACCGACTACGTGATCATCCCCGAGCCGCTCAACGTCGACCGCGTGTGCGTCGGGCACCGGGGGGTGTACTGGTTCGAGGTGGCGGTGCGCGGCCGCGTGGCGCATGGCAGCATGCCGTTCCTCGGTGTCAGCGCCATCGACGCCGCCGGCGAGCTGCTCCACGCGTTCACCACCGAGCTCCGCCCGGATCTCGCGGCGCGGACGACCGCCATTCCCGTGGTCCCCGAGGGGTCGCGGCACGCGACCATCAACGTCAACGGCGTGGCGGGCGGCCAGCCCGTCGACGGCATCCAGACGCCAAACGTCGCCGACCGCTGCCGCATCGTCGTCGACCGGCGATTCCTCGAGGAGGAGGGCTTCGATCGCACGAAGCGCGAGATCGAGGACGTCATCGCGCGGGTCCGGGCGCGCATGCCGGCGGCGGACTTCGAGCTGACGGACCTGATGGTGGTTGAGCCGACCCACACGCCGGCGGGCTCGCCGCTCGTCGCCGCACTCGACCAGGCGCTCGTGCGCGTCCTCGGCCGGCCGGCGGCCATTGTCGCCAGCCCCGGCACCTACGATCAGAAGCACTTCGCGCGCATCGCCGGCGTGGCGCACTGCGTCGCGTACGGCCCCGGCGAAATCGAGCAGGCGCACCAGCCCGACGAGTACTGCCGCGTGGACGACATGGTCACGGCCGCCAAGGTCATGGCGCTCGCCGTGTTGCGATTGAATGGCACGGAGTGAGGACACCATGGACACGCCCATGACCGGGACGATGAGCGGCGCCGAGATGGTCGCACTCAGCCGTCGGCACACGCTCTACGAGTGGTCCGCCCAGGATCTCGTCGACCCCATTCCCGTCGCCCGCGCGAAGGGCGCGTACTTCTACACGCCCGAGGGCAAGCGCTATCTCGACTTCAACAGCCAGTTGATGTGCGTGAATATCGGCCACGGCGACGAGCGCGTGATCCGCGCGATCCAGGCCCAGGCCGAGACCCTCGCCTACGCGAATCCATTCATGGCGACCGAGCCTCGGGCGAGGCTCGCGGCGAAGCTCGCCGAGATTGCCCCGGGCGACATCGACGTCTTCTTCTTCACCAATGGCGGCGCCGAGGCCAACGAGAACGCGATCCGCATCGCCCGCCTCGTCACGGGCCGGCACAAGATTCTCGCGCGCTACCGTTCCTACCATGGCGGCACCGCGGGCAGCCTCACGCTTACCGGCGATCCCCGCCGCTGGGCCGCCGAGCCCGGCATCCCCGGCGTCATCCACGTGCTCGACCCATATCACGGGATCGCACGCGGCTGGGAGCCGGTGGATCAGGCGCTCGATCGGCTCGCCGAAACCATCGAGCTCGAGGGGCCGAAGACCATCGCGGCCTTTATTCTCGAGCCGGTCACCGGCACCAACGGGATTCTGATCCCGCCGGACGGCTACCTGCAGGGCGTGCGCGCGCTCTGCGACAAGCACGGCATCCTCCTGATTACCGACGAGGTAATGACCGGCTTCGGCCGCACCGGTCGCTGGTTCTCGGTCGAGCACTGGGGGGTCGTCCCCGATCTGATGTCGATGGCAAAGGGGCTGACGAGCGGCTACGTCCAGCTCGGCGCCGTCGGCATGCGGCAGGGCATCGCCGACCATTTCCGGCAGAACGTCTTCTACGGCGGACTCACCTACAACAGCCATCCGCTCGCGTGCGCGGCGGCCCTTGCGGCCATCGGCGTCCTCGAAGAGGATCGGCTGATCGAGCGGGCCGCGGCGATGGGGCAGGTCATGGCGGAGCTGCTCGCCGGACTAGCCGGACGCCACCCATCGGTAGGCGCCGTCCGGTCGATCGGCCTCTTCGGTATCGTCGAGCTCGTGCGGAACCGGCGGACGATGGAGCCGATGGCACCGTTCAACGGGAGTTCGCCCGAGATGAAAGCGATCGGCGCGCGGTTCCGCGAGGAGGGGCTCTACGCCTTCGTCCGGTGGAACAGCGTCTTCACCAACCCGCCGCTCCCGATCACCGAGGACGAGCTCAGGGAGGGCTTCGCGATCATCGACCGGGCACTCGTCGAGGCCGACCGCGCGGTGGTCGAGTAGGCCGGCGCCGGGCCAAGCCCGCGCTGAATCGCGAACTTGACAATCGATGTGGATACTGGCTAAGGTGACAGCCATGTTCTCGACACCGTTCCGCGGCGGAGGCTTGCCCCCCACCGGTCGACGTGTGTCGAGTTCTGTCATTCCCGTGCCAGCGGCTTGCCGCGTCTCGATTCCGGTTATCACCGGGGTCGCCATTATTGGCGGCCTCACGAGGGCGGGCAGCGGATGATCTGACCGGCAACCAAACGCAACCTCACGAGGGCCATCATCCACATCAGATGATGGCCCTTTTTCTTTTCCGGGAACATCACGGAGGAACGGCACATGCGGCGCACTGGCGCACAGATCATCTGGGAATGCCTCGTTCGCGAAGGGGTTCACACCGTGTTCGGTTATCCGGGCGGCGCCATCCTGCCCGCGTATGACGCGATGCTGGAGTACCCCATCCGGCACGTGCTCGTCCGCCACGAGCAGGGGGCCACGCACATGGCTGATGGCTTCGCGCGCGCCGGCGGCGGCGTCGGTGTCGTCATCGCCACGTCTGGCCCTGGTGCGACGAACCTCGTCACCGGCATCGCCACCGCGCAGATGGACTCGTCGCCGCTGGTCTGCATCACGGGCCAAGTCACCAGCGGATCGATCGGCTATGACGCCTTCCAGGAGACGGACATTACCGGCATCACCTTGCCGATCACCAAGCACAACTACCTGGTCACCCGGGTCGACGACATCATGCCGGCCCTGCGGGAGGCCCTGCACCTCGCGCGGTCGGGGCGGCCCGGGCCGGTGCTCGTCGACATCACCAAGGACGCGCAGCAGGCGTCGACGACCTTCGCATGGAATGGCGAGCCCGTGAAGCCGGCCTGGCACCGCGAGCGCCCGCCGGTGCTCCCCACGGCGCTTGCGCGGGCCGCGGACCTGATTCGACACGCGCGCAGGCCCGTGATTCTGGCCGGCCAGGGCGTTCTCCTGAGCGGCGCCGCGGCGGAACTGCGCGCCTTCGCCGATCGCACCGGCATTCCGGTCGCAGTCACGCTGCTGGGCCTTGGCGCGTTTCCGGCGAGTCACCGCCTCGGCCTCGGCATGATGGGGATGCACGGCGAGGCGTGGGTGAACCATGCCATCCAGGACGCCGACCTGCTGCTGGCATTCGGCATGCGGTTCGACGACCGGGTCACCGGCAACTTGCGCACCTACGCGCCCCACGCCAGGAAAATCCATATCGACATCGACGCGTCGGAAATCAACAAGAACGTCGCGGTGGACGTCGGCCTCGTCGGCGATCTCCGAGAAACGCTGCTCGACTTGCTCGACCTCGTCGAGGTCGCGGATCACGCCCAGTGGCTTGCCCACATCGGTGCCGTGAAAGGCGATACGGCCGTGCGGGACATTCAGCTGATGCCGGACAACGGGCACTTGTATGCCGCGCACGTGATCCACGACATCTGGCGCGTGACCGAGGGCCGCGCCCTCGTCGTGACCGATGTCGGCCAGCACCAGATGTGGGAAGCGCAGTACTACCATCACGATACGCCGCGCTCGCTGATCACCTCCGGTGGCCTGGGGACGATGGGCTTCGGCCTGCCGGCCGCGATCGGCGCCGTGCAGCGGGCGCGCGTCAA